>DATKKX010000408.1:0-2168 GCA_035542775.1 Phycisphaerae bacterium
CGCGACCCTGCTCCTGCTCACTGGCGGCGTGACCTCGATCGCAATCTGGCGGGCCTATACCGGCACCGCGCCGGAATCCGACCGGATTGTCGCCTCGCGCCAGCTTCAGGCGCGCGCGGTGCAGGCCTCAGAGCAGCTCGTTGAAAAAACGAAGGGGATGGAGGCCACCCAGCAGGAATCGATCGACCAGCTCCAGGTGGTTCAGGACCAGTTACAGACCATCAAGCGCCTGCTCGCGGTGCAGCAGGCCGACACCAAGCGCCTGTCCGAGCAGGTCGGGAGCCTGACGGAATCGATCGAGGGGCTCAGGCAGTCCTTTGCCAGCACCCGGGCGAGCGACGCCGAGACCCCGTCCGCAACCCGGAACAGGCCGGCGCGCCGCATCCATGCCGGCCGCCATCGCGGCAAATCCCGCGGCTGACCTTCAAAACTAAATAGTCGTCCGTGAACAAGCCTCTAAGCGATTGAGCGGGAGTCTGTTTTTCGGATGCGGCGGCATTTGAGATTGCAGGGATTGGGGGCTCGAGTCCCCCAAACCTTGCAATTTCATTTGTGGATTCCCTTTCCCTGCGGACCATGATTCTGTGGTGCATCGGAGGGGACGATGCGGCCGAAGAAGCACAAGACGACGGGATCGAACGATCTGTTCCGGGCGCGGCTGGACCAGATCATCAACTTGAAGCACGAGCTGGTTGTGCTGGCCGGCAAGATCGATTGGGACTGGATCGACGGCGAGATCGCACCGCTCTACAGCGAGAACGGCCGGCCTGGGATCGAGACCCGCTTCATGATCGGGCTGTTGTTGCTCAAGCACATTTACGGGCTGTCCGATGAGGGGGTGTGCGAGCGCTGGGTTCACGACCCGTATTTCCAGTTCTTCACCGGCGAAGAGTTCTTCCAGCATGCCTTCCCGCACGAGCGTTCGGACCTGAGCCATTGGCGCAAGCGGCTCGGCGACAAGCTGGAGTTGCTGCTGGCCGAGAGCCTGCGGGTGGCGCACGAGGCCGGTGCGTTACGCGGCCAAGACCTCAAGCGGGTCACGGTCGACACCACGGTGCAGCCGAAGGCCATCAGCTTTCCGACCGATGCCAAGCTGCTGCATGCGGCCATCAAGGGGCTCAACCGCCTGGCGAGAAGGCACGGCGTCAGGCTGCGGCAATCCTATTCTCGCGTGGCCAAGGCCGCCGCGATGATGGCGGGCCGCTACGCCCATGCCAAACAGTTCAGGCGGCATCAGCGGCAGTTGCGTATCCTGCGCAGCCGGCTGGGCCGGATCATCCGCGACATCCGCCGCAAGATCGAGGGCCAGCCAGCCCTGGAGGAGGCGTTCGCCCTCCCGCTTGGCCGGGCCACGCAGATCCGCTCGCAACAGCAGCGCCAGCGCGGCTGGAAGCTTTATTCCTTCCATGCCCCGGAGGTGGAGTGCATCGGCAAAGGCAAGGCCGCCGCGCCTTACGAGTTCGGAGTGAAGGCCTCCATCGTCACCAACAACCGCCGGGCTCCCGGTGGCCTGTTCGTGCTGCACGCCAGCGCGATGCCCGATAATCCGTACGACGGTCACACCTTGCGGGACGTCATTGACCGCACCGAGACACTCACCGGCTGTCCGATCGAGCGGGCCTATGTCGACAAGGGATACCGCGGCCACGACGCGCAAAATCCCCGTCGCGTCTTCATCTCCGGCCAGAAGCGCGGTGTCTTCGGTGTCATCAAGCGCGAGCTGCGCCGCCGCTCCGCCATCGAGCCAATCATCGGACACCTGAAGGCCGAAGGTCACCTCGGCCGCTGCTACCTCAAAGGCCGCACAGGAGACGCTGCCAACGTCGTCCTCTCAGCCGTGGGCCACAACTTCCGCCGCATCCTCGCCTGGTTCAGAGAACTCCTGTGCCTGTTCCTGGTCCAGCTATGGCGCACCAGCGCCTCTCCAGCCCCGCTCAATTCGGCTTCTTAACGGACAACTCCGTATTTAACCCTGAATGTCCTAAGTTGATTTTGGCAGTGTCGCAATTCGAATTGGTTAGGAGCAAAACACTGAGCGTCGGCATATTACCGCGATTGGTGCGAGCCCTACGGTTAGGACCCGTGAGCACGAGGTAGTAGTGTCATGGAGCGTCGCCGTTTCAAACAAATCCGAACACTTGAAGAACGACTTTCTGAAGAAGCCAAAC
>DATKKX010000409.1:0-22913 GCA_035542775.1 Phycisphaerae bacterium
AGATGCCGCCTGCCTATGCCTCGCTTGTCCGTCCGGCTTGGGTATAATGGGCGGACCCTTGCCGAAGTGTTCGGTTCGACATCCAGGGCCATCGCCCGAGACGCGTTGCTCCGCGCGACGCCTGAACGGGCTGTGCAGTTCGAACCGATTGGAGAGGTGTCCGAGTGGCTGAAGGAGCCGCATTCGAAATGCGGTCTGCGGGTAAAACTGCAGCGGGGGTTCGAATCCCTCCCTCTCCGTTCTTTGCTCGCGAGAAAACGGTAACCGCTGTTGACTCAGCGAGTTAGCGTTTCGAGAGAACCTCGGTTTGTGCACGGAGGTTCTCCGACATGCTTTCCTCTCCCTCGTTGCGTCGACGCCGTCGCGTCGGTCGCGTCACCGTTCACCAACGCAGCAAACGCTTCTGGATCTACTACCGACAACGTCCGCAAGCGGCTCATCAAAGCGCCCAAGCTCTACCTGAACGACACGGGGTTGCTTGCGTATTTGCTCGGCATCGACCAGGAGAACCTGGCAACCCCCGGCGGGCATGTTGGCGCCCTGCTGGAAGCCTTCGTCCACCAGGAGCTGCGGGAGCAAGTGACCTGGAGCCGCACGCAGCCGGCGTTGTACTACTACCGTACCGGAGCGAATCGCGAAGTGGACTTCGTGCTGCAACGTCGCAGCGGACACGTCGTCGGTATCGAGGTGAAAGCGGCGGTGAAGCTGAGAGCCGAGGACATGAAAGGCCTCACCGACCTGGCCGCAACGACCGGCAAACGTTTTCGCGCCGGCGTCGTGCTGTACCAAGGCTCGACGATCGTTCCGTTCGGCGACCGGCTGTGGGCCGTGCCACTGGCAGCCATGTTCGCTGGCCGATGATCCAGTTAAGAACTTCAGCGGCTCTGCACTGGATTGCCCTGCGAGTCCAACGGTGCCGTGAAGAGAATGCCAGCAGGCCGCGCGGGCATTCATGCCCAGGGACGGTCGACCTCGGGCGGACACCCCCGACAGCACCGACCACGACTGTCGCCGCCTTCATCGAGAGACAGGATCCCGCCTTCGGCTGCCCCGACCGCTCCAGAGGGATCTTCAAAGGCCCCGTGGGCCCCCTTACCCCTATGCAGATACAGTGCTGCGCCCCCGTGCATAGTCTGAGAACCTGGAAAAAGGAGGCAGAACGCGCCTGTCGGTCCAGATCTCCCGGCCCATACCATTCCCCCGGGCAGCAGTTGGTGCCGGCATTGTCGGCTTCCTGAGCAGGCATCGCCCCACAATGCTTGCCAGCGACTCGGCGGTGGAGACCCTTCCGCGCCCGCCGATCAGCTCTGTTGTGTTTCTGTTAGCAATTGTCTCAGATTGGATTAAGTTCATTGGTATCCTGATTTGGCGCACCCATTTTGCCGAGAGAATGGACGATATCGCTAGGGACTGCCGCGACGGTCTCGGCGAGGGCGAGGTATCGGCGTGCGAATCGCCTACGGCGTAAACGGATACGGCCGCGGTCACGCGATGCGCGTGGCCGCCGTGCTGCCGCGCCTCACGGAACACCATCAGGTCCGCGTCTTCGCGGGGGCGGATGCCTACGACGCATTGGCACCGCAGTATGAGGTGATCCGCATCCCAAGCCTGCGCTATCACTACCGTCAGCCCGGAAAGCTCTCCTGGCTTCGTACGCTCCACCATAATGTGCCGATGGCTTTGGACTTGCTCTGGGGCGGCGGCGGTGTTGACATGGTCTGCGATTCGCTGCGGGAATTTGGCGCCGAACTGATCATCTCCGACAGCGAAGCCTACACGCTGCGGGCCGGCGGGCGCCTGGGCATTCCACGGATCAGCTTCGACAATTTCGGTCAGCTCGCTTACTGCCGGCTGCGGGCCCGCCGGCGCGACCGGCTCAAGCTCAAACTCAACGCCTGGGGCTATGTGCTGCTACTCGGCCATGCAGAGCGGGTCCTTCTCGCGAGCTTCTTCAACGCCCCGGCCAAAGGCCCCCATGTGCACTTTGTCGGTCCGGTGATCCGGCGCGAGGTGATGGAGCACGAACCGACCTGCGGCGAGTATCTCCTAACCTACATCAGCAAGGAAGCGGAATACACCCCGCGCGTGGAGCAGGCCCTGCTGGAGGCCGGCTGCCCGGTGAGGTTGTACGGAACCTCGCGGCGGGGGCTCTACGGCCGCATCGAGTACAAGCCGCTGGCCAACCTGTCCTTCATCGAGGACTTGGCCGGTTGCCGGGCCGTCTTCGGGACCACGGGCAACCAGTTGCTCAGCGAGGTCATCCACTTCCGCAAGCCGATGCTCTGCATGCCCATCGACTGCATGGAGCAGCGGATCAACGCCGACGAACTGAAGCGGCTCGGCGTGGCCGAGGTCGTTTCGCCGAAACACGTGACCGGCCGGGTGATCAGAGCCTTTTGGGCCCGCGAGGCCGGGCTGGCGGCAAACTACTCCGGCTGTACGGCCAACGGCTGCTCCGAAGCGGTGGAGCTGATCGAGCGGTTCGCGCGAGAGCTGGGCAACGGGTCTGCCCTCAAGACTGTCGCGGCGGAAGGCGAACCCCGCCGCGGTGATCAGGAGTCGGTGTCGGCGAGCAGCGCCCGCGCGCTGAGTAAGGGCATACTGCGGAGCACTCACCCATGATGGTCAGCACGCCGATGGAACAGTCGGTCCGCCCGGATCTCCCCAGCCTGTTCTTTCGCAGTGTCTGGATCTCGGATGTGCACCTCTGCTCGCGCGACTCCCAAGCTGAGATGGTGTACAGCTTCCTGTCACGGATCAAGTGCGACTACCTGTACTTGGTCGGCGACATCATCGACGTCTGGGCCCTGCGCAAGAAGTGGTGCTGGCCGGCCCAGTACAACGAGGTTGTGCACAAGCTGCTGAAGCGTTCCCGCAAGGGTGCCCGGGTCATCTTCGTGCCCGGCAACCACGACGACTTCTTCAGGCAGTTCGCGGGGCTCCGCTTCGGCGAGGTCAAGATCGAGCTGCGGACCATCCACAGAACCGCGGATGGGCGGCGGTTCCTGGTCACCCACGGGGATGAATTCGATGCCGCTGTGCACACACACCCCTGGATGGCTCATCTGGGCGACTGGACCTACCAGCAGCTGATCGTCGTGAACCGGCTGGTAAACTGGGTCCGGCGGGCGATGGGGCTGCCGTACTGGAGCCTGTCGGGGGCGATCAAGCGAAAGGTCAAGCAGGCGGTGAAGTACCTCAACAACTTCGAGACGCTTCTGTGCGAGGAGGCCAGGCGGCAGAAGGTCGACGGCGTGATTTGCGGCCACGTCCACGCCGCAGCGCTCCGCGACCTGGGGGGCGTGCTCTACTGTAACACCGGCGATTGGATCGAGACCTGCACCGCGCTGGTCGAGCACATGAATGGGCGGCTGGAGCTCATCTGGTGGCACGAGGAAATGGACGCCCGCTGTGGCGATATGGCCGACCGGGTTTCCTATGCATCGGTCGAGGCGGACGAACCATGGAGCCACCGCCGAATCCCGCAACGGCACGGCGAGGAAGCGGAGAGCGAAGCCACGCTGTGGAATCTCCGCGGGAACCGGCACAACTGATCGCTGGGGCAAGGCGCCACCTGCCCTGCCGTTGTTCGCCAAGACCAAACCAGCCGAGGTCCGCTCGCGCCGAGCGGATCCCTGAAAAAGTCCGCCGAGCACGAGCCGTCCTCCAAGACGTCAGGCTGAATACGGAGGATCTGTCCGCTCCTCCTACCAGCGTCGTCCCTTCCTCTTCGTTCCACGTTCCGACCTCTGCGTCCGGGTTCCGAGTTCATCTATCATAACTCATACTTCGTCCTTCTGTTCACTTCCAGCCGAACCCGCCCAACTAACGGTCCGCGCCCCCGCGCGGCCGCCTCCGAGCCCCTTCTCCGTTCATCTGTGCCAGTCCAGGCCGATTCGATAGAATCCGACCGATGCCGACCCACAATGAACTGCTGTTCCTCGCTCACGTCCTCGTCGGCGGCGCGCTGATCCTTGCCGCCGGACGGCGTGGGCAGGACTGGCTCATCATTTTGATCGTCATCTGCACCATCCTTATGAACATCGCCGTCTTCAAGCAGATGACCGTCTTCGGCCTTGCGGTCACCGGCGGGAACGTCCTCTACGCGACCGTCTTTCTGGCCAACGATGTGCTCAACGAGCACTTCGGCCGGCAGGCCGCCCGGCGAGCGGTGGTGATGGGCTTCTGCGCCGGTCTTGCGGTCGTGATCCTGATGCAGATCGAGCTGTTCTACAAGCCGAACGAGTACGACGACTCGCAAGCACACTTTGACTACTTCTTCAGTGTCGTTGCCTACCCTCGCATCGTCACGGCCTCGATGGTCAGTTACCTTCTCTCCCAGCTGCTCGATGTGCAGCTCTACGACCTGATACGCCGGTGGACGGGCGTGCGGCGCTTGCTCTGGCTTCGCTGCAACGCCTCCACCTGGATATCGCAGGCCTTCGACACGGTCTTCTTCACCACCGCCGCGCTGACCGGCCCGCACTCAACCATCTCGACCTGGCGGCAATGGCGCGACGCGGTGATCCTGGCCTACATCATGAAGATCGTCGTGGCCGTGCTGGACACGCCGTTCCTCTACCTGACAACCTGGCGAGGCCTGATCCCGCCGGGTTCGACGCGGGGACGATGAAGTCATTGCCATCCTCCACGCAACTGACATGCGTACAACGGACATCGGCGACGCTGGCTGGCGGGTAGGCTGGTATCACGTCGTGCAACTATTGGAGGTGTTTGCCGTTGCCGCCGTGTGGAACGGTAGGCTCTTGCACTTCCAGCACGATTGGCGCCCGTGGAGCGTGGATTCGGGCCTCGACCATCCCTGACAGAAGCTCCTCGGTGCGTACGATTATTGCGCCCTTGGCCTCCATCAAACGAAATGCGAAGTCGGCGTCGCCGCCGTCCCAGTGACCGCAGGCGTCGCTGATCACCACGGTGCGATACTGCCGCGTGAGAAGTGCGAGCACCGCTGCCTTTACGCAATGTTCAGCCAGCGAGCCGAACACGATGTAGCAACCGACGGACATTGCGTTGACCAATCGGTCGGCTTTCGGGTTGGAGAGAAAGTCAACCTTGCGCTTGGTGAAAATGAGTTGCTGGTAGCGGCGGAATGGACAAAGTGGCAGATCGAACGTGTTGTCGCTGTGGAGCATCATCCGCCGCGGCAGGAGCGTGAAGGGCAATTTCCTTTGACCGTTGCTCCGGTCGACGCAGTACGGCGGGAGACCGTCTACGACCTCGCCCGCCCGGTGGCTCTCCAGGCTCGACACCACCGGGACGCCCGCGAGCCGCGCCCAGTTCATCAGCTTGCGAATATTGGGCAGTACCCGGGCTCGGTTTGCGACTGGGACGGAGCCGTTGGGAAGCAGGAAATCACACTGCGTATTAATGTCCACCAGGACACGATCGAGGGCATTGCCATGAGTCAAAACGCTCATCTCCAGCTCTCCTCTTCATCGCACTGAGCAACCGCCGACCGCCAGAGGCCGACGACACAGAGAACAGGGCAAGGGCTGTGAGTTGAACTGCTGGATTCCGTCCGCCTGTGATAGAGCGCCCGCGCCTTTCCCCTGGGCACTACCAATATTACACGACGGCCGGCCGCATGATGAAAGCGTTCGTGTTAAGAGAGCAATAATCGTTAGGTAGGATAGTATTCGGTCGCTGTCTCTTGCGGCGGTCCAAGAGCACGTCGCCCCAAGGCCAATCCTCCGCAACCTCCGCGAGCGGGCGGCGCGCCTTGCTCAGAACCATCCGGTTTTCATGCAGCAGCTCGGCCAGAAGTCCGACTGCCATGGCGCATCAACAGGATGCCGCTCGAGCGTCGATCGTCCCGCGATCATCGCGCAGGGCCAGCAATAGAATCTCCTCGTACGAACGAAGTTCGGGTCGCATCAAATCCGTGGCGTTACTTCGCAGCTGCGCCCCCCCTACGCAATGAAGCACATCCTGCGCTCAACACCCATTGGAACGGGCACCGAGTGTGACCAGCTGTTGAACACCCGCGACAACTCTGGGCTCGGGCTGGCCATTCGGCCGCCCACATGAGACGGAGCGGAAGGGTATGACGCTTCGTTTGCCGACCCCCGGGCAGTTGTCGATCTCACCACAGATCTCATCGGCATCGGCGTCATTCTCTGGATCGCTCGACCAAGACAGGCTGGCCTACCCTACCGGCCGGCCCACGGCCGTAAGACCACTTCCTTGCGAAGTCCCAGCCACGGCTTCACTCGCCGCACACATTCTCTTGATTTCGGCATACTCAGTTCATCACGAAAAACACACGTCCTGTTTGTCGGCAGGTAACACGACCTTTCTATCATGATCACATCGTGTGGACACGAGGTGTCAACGGTGTTGTTGACCCGGAGGAGGTAAGCTACGTGTGGGGCAACATCCTTGCCAGTGGTCAGGCTTGAGGCCCCACGATGGATCACGGTGGGAACATGTTGAATGACTATCTCGGCGACCATCCGAACAAGGATCTGAGTTGCGACACGAACGGCGACCTCATCGCCAGCCCGGCGGACGTGGCTCTGGTTGCGGGCGCCGGCAATCCGTAATCCTTCGCTACCTTGGAGGAGTGCGGCAGGGTGGGCTGCCGAGTCTGTTGAGCTGATGAGCTCCTCGGCAGCCTCTCTTCCGTCAAAACGGATTGGTACTGACTGAGTGGCACGCGTTTTCCAACGGCGGTGGGGAGAGATGCACCGCCCGAAGGCCCGCTCCTCCAGCGGGCCTTCGTGGTGCGCCGAGCACATCCACTCGTCGGCGGACGCCAACGGCCAGAGTACCGTGCCCGATCTGATCGCGGAAGTAGTCGCCACTGACAACTGCGGCGGGACGCAGGTCCTTTAGCGAAGTATTCGCGAGTTCTCCGGCAAGGTTTCGCGCCCCGATCATACGGTCTTAACACCTCTCCTGTAGGCTTCGCGCCATGATGTGACGGTCGCGGCTCGCTCGGCTGGCCGGAACATGCATCGCGTGAGTGCGAAATTCGTGGACGCGCAACTGCTACGCGCCGTCCTGCTCTGGGTTTCGGGCACCGGCGCGCAGCGTTGCGCGACGACCATGGCGAATCCAGCGGGAGCGCGTGCGATGCTCGGCAGCGCACGATCGATCTTACGCGTCGGCGACACAAACGGAGATGAGCATAAGCGGCGTGGATTCCGTCGACTGGCTCGTGTGGGCCGGACGGAGCCCGGCCGCCTGCCTGAAAGGAGCACGAAATGAGCAGTTGGATTAAGAGAATCTTGGCATGGTCGGTGTTCGCCGTGTGCTGTGCAGCCACGGCCCACGCGGACGACGTCTTCACAGTCGGCGTCATCTCGGACACCCAGAACTACGTTGACAACAACAAGCCCCAGCCCGCAAGCCTCAGCGTGTATTTGCAGCAGATGCAGTACCTTGCGGATCATAAGGCCGACAAGAACATCGCTTTTGCGACCCACGTGGGCGACGTCGTTCAGCACGGCGATGGCACCAATGGCAGCGCGCCCGTCTACGGTGGTCCCGCCGAGTACGACCGGGCCCAGCAGGCGATGGACATCTTGGGTGCCGCGGGCATTCCTTTCGGCATGAGCCCGGGGAATCACGATTACGACAACTACAGCTATACGCCGCCCGCCCATCGCCCGCTGAGCGGCAGCTCGATGTGGCAACAGTACTTCGGTTCGAGTTCGGGCTACTTCGCCGGTCGGCCCTGGTACGGCGGCGCGTCGGATGACCTGGCCGTCAGCCCGGGGCTCACGAGCTACCAGGTATTCTCGGCCGGCGGCCGAACGTTCCTGCACATCTCGCTGGAGATGGAAGCGGGGGCACCGGCCCTGGCTTGGGCGCAGGCGGTCGTGGACGCCCACCCGGGTCTGCCGACCATCGTAACGACGCACTCGTTCCTCGCCCCGCCGGACGATGATGACGACAGCCCGCCGCTGGCCGTGCCGGCCTTCCGCAATGACGATTTCTACCTGACTGGCTCGCCGGGCGGCTGGAACGACGCGCAGGGCGTGTGGGACCAGTTCATCAAGATCAACGACCAGATCTTCATGGTTCTTTGCGGTCACGCCTGGGGCGCCACGCACGACGGCGTGTCCAAGGCCGAGAACATCCGTATTGACAACAACGATTTCGGCCACCCGGTCTACCAGGTCCTGACGGACTATCAGGGTAACACGATCGGTCTGGCTGGTACGCCCG
This sequence comes from Phycisphaerae bacterium, assembly GCA_035542775.1. Lineage (GTDB taxonomy): Bacteria > Planctomycetota > Phycisphaerae > UBA1845 > UTPLA1 > DATKKX01. The sequence goes on from DATKKX010000409.1 coordinate 8,194, forward strand.
GCTCAGACCCAGGCGGTGCGGGTTGGATGCGGTTCATGGAGTTCAACCTGACCACCAACACGATCCACTTCTACACGTACTCGACACTGCTGGATCGCTATGCCGGCCGTGACGGCGAGCATACGTTCAATCAGGATCCGGCGTTCTCCGAATTCACGCTGCCGCTGCCGCCGCAGGTTCCGCAGAAGTGGACCTTTGGCGTGATGAGCGACACGCAGTGGACGTGTGCGAACGACCCGGCGGGCGAGAACCCTGACCACGTTGCCGTGTCGATCATCAATCAGCTCAACGCCCAATTCATCGACGCGGGCGTCAAGTTTGTGATTCAGGTTGGCGACCTGACGGAGAACGGCAACGATGTGGACATCGCCACCCGCGCCACGGCGGCCCAGGCGCTGTACGACGCCGGCATCGGTTTCTTCCCGATGCGCGGCAACCACGAGCTGTATGCCAGTCCGCCCAATGACTACGGCATTCCGGCGGTGCGCGCAAACTTCCCGCAAACGCGAGGCCTGAACCAAACGTTCGGCGCCAGGAATTTTGACAGCCCGACGTCGGTCAGCGCGGAACTGGACGGCATGACGTATTCATTTGACTTTGGCGCCCCGGGCAGCGACGCCCGCTTCGTGATCATCGACCCGTGGTGCACGCCGACTCGCAGAACGGACGTGGGCGGCTATCAGTATGGTTATAGCATCGGGGAACAGCAGGACTGGATCAGCGATCGCCTGGACGAAAGCACGCGCGGCGCAGGGCATGCCTTTGTGTTCTCCCACCAGCCGATCATGTCTGAGAACCATCAGGATTGCCCGTTCATGGGCTATACGGACGTGAACCCGGACATGCAGAACGCGTTCTATGCCAGCCTGCAGGACAATGGCGTGGGGTACTTCATCGGTGGCCACGACCATATGCATCAGCGCTCGATCATTGCCAGCCCGGACGGCAACTCCGCAGTTGAAGAGCTGATCTGCGCATCAAACAGCAGCAAGTTCTATACGCCGAAGTCGCTCACGGATCCCAACTGGCACGGGCAGAAGTACCGTGAAACATCGGTGTCGCAGGAGTTGTACACCGTCGGGTACCACATCTTTACGATCGATGGCCCACGCGTGACGGTGTCTTACTACGCCGATGACCACGGCTCCTGGCTGTCAGACGCCAGCTACCCCGCCGGGCCCAGTGGCGCCGGCACGCACATCACCCCCATGTTCAACTTCGTCAAGAGGGCGACCTGGGGCTATAGCCTCAATGGTCTGGAGCTCCTGGTGCAGCAGGGTCAGTCGTATGTCTTGACCGACGACACCACACTCGCGGTGGCGCGCGGGGAGACCGGTTATCAGGGCACCGAAGCTCAAATCCTGGATGGCGCCAATGGCAGCACCGCTCAGGACTACAACGGCCGTCACTTCACCAAGACCGTAGACACCGGCTGGGCACCGATTGAAGCCGGTCTTGCCAGCGACGTTTTCACCCTGTGGGGCATGACCGACCTAGGCACCGATCACACGGATACGTTCGTGCTCGCGCTGAGCTTTAACTCGGCGCTGTTTACACCGGGCCAGCTCGCGTCCGGATCCGTGTACCTGGAGGCGAAAGATCCCAACGACGGCGGCTGGACCAACGCGGTCATGCTCAACGTTGGCGGCACGCCGAGCTTCGTGTTCGGCCCGTGGGTAGCCGGGTACCCGCTCGGCACGTACGGCATCGACTTGGCGACCCAAACCGCGTGGGCGGTGCTCAACAACAACGGCGAGTTCGCCGTCGGCGACCCGAGCCGCGGCGACTGTAACTGCGATGGCATCGTCAACGCCGATGACGTCGGCGCTTTCGTCGCCGTGCTGCTCGGCGGATCGCCCTGCCGGTTGGAGAACTGCGACCTGAACGGCGATGGCGTCGTGGATGGCCGGGACATCCAAACCTTTATCACGCTACTGCTGTCTTAGGCGCGGAGCCGCGCTGGTGCAGACTCAAGGTCCGCGCAGCAGGCCTCGTGGACTGAAGATTCGCACAGCGGCTCCTGCGGACTTGCTGGTGCGGGAATCTCCCTCCCCCGCACATCGCTGAGCTTGGCTGGTGCGGGATTCCTTCTCTCCCGCACCGGCCTTTTTTGGCCTGCAGTTCCAGCAGGCGCAGGGTCTTGGCAGCCGCGGCTTCACAACGGAGCTAGAGCGGGCTCCCGAAGCGCGTAACCGACGCCGCGAACGGTTTGAATCCAGGCGCCGGCGGCGCCGAGTTTCTTGCGCAGTGCCGTGATGTGAACGTCGATAGTCCTGTCGGTCACGACAGCCTCCTGACCTTGTATGGTACTGATCATCTCCGCCCGGCTGAGCACGCGACCCCGGGCCGAAATCAGCGCCCGCAGAATGCGGAACTCCATCGTCGTCACAGACACGCCCGAACCGCCGACCGTTAATTCGTACCGATCGATGTCCAGCCGGATGGCTCCAGCAGACAAGACATGCTCGCTCGAATCGTGAGCGTCGACGCGGCGAAAGACCGCCGCGATTCGGGCCAACAGGAGCCGCATCGAGAACGGTTTGCTCACATAATCGTCCGCTCCCAAGGCGAACCCGACGAGGGCGTCGGATTCCTCGGCCTTGGCCGTCAACATCACGATTGGGATAGCCGCTGTTTGCGGCGTGCGTTTCAGTTGTGTAATCACCTCGTCGCCCGAGAGGCCAAGCAACATGCGATCCAGCAGGATCATATTGGGTATGCTCTTCGCGACTTCGGCCAGCGCCGCGGTGCCATCAAGCACGCAGCGGCATGAGTACCCGTCTCGTTCCAGGTTGTAGCGAAGCAACTCCGCTAAATCGGCCTCGTCTTCAACCACCAGAATGGACTTACCGGTCGGCATGAAGAGTGACCCCCTCCATTAGCCGCCCCGCAATGCCATCGCACAGGTGCATAGAATCGGGCTTTCTCCCCGTATGGCAACGCCTACCTGCGCGCTTAACGCATTCTTAATAGGCAGCTCGTCGGATCCACACGCCTTGCTCTACCGAATCGTCTCGATCGCCTCGTGCAACACACGCCCGACGGCTTCGCAAGGCGGCTCAATGCCCAAGAAGGCGGCGATGGTCACCGACACGTCCGTCAAGTCGGCGGGGGCATATTGCCGTCCCGTCCGCACCCGCGGGCCGGCGATCAGAATCGGTATGTGGCGATCGGAAAGAAAACCGCAGGCGTGACCGGCAATGTCTTCGTCGTCCTTTTCAAACCAGAACGGCGCCAGCTTTGCATAGAACCGGCCCGATCGCAGCGGATGATAGCACCGCCAGGCCAGAAAAAGATCTCTCTCATCCGGCGATGGCGCTGGTCCTGCCAACTGATCTGCCGTGAACACGGCTTCGATTCCAGGCATCTGTCTCAGCTGCGCCACAACCGCCCGTGTCATCCTGCCGTCCTGCTGGAGGTCGAGCTTGTCGAATGATGGGTCGCAGAAAACCCATGGCAGATTCATCCCCAGCACCAGAGGCTGAGCGAGTTCCTGATCTGGCAGGCCCTGGGACAAGATTTGATTCAGCCCGGCGACGATTTCCTTCCCGTCGATGAAGCCCGCGTCAAGATTCAATCGGCGGGCAACATGCGGGGATGAACTCATGCCATGGTCGGCCGTCAACACGATCAGGCAGCGGTCAAGCCCCAATCGCTCATCGAGCCATTTGAAGAAAATCGCCAACTGACGGTCGGTCTGCGCCGTCATATCGATCACTTCGGCCCCGTCGGGGCCAAAATAGTGTCCGACGTAATCGTTCGCGGACAAGCCGACGCACAGCAGATCGGGGGCCGGACCCTGTCCCAGTCCCTCATGCTCGACCATGGCTCGCACAAGCTCCAGCACGATTTCGTTGCCAAGCGGCGTGCCGAAAATCATCTCGGAAAAACGTGCATCAGGCTTGTCCGGCGCAGCGGGAAGTCGATGAGGGAAGGACGCCCCAAGCGTGGTCAAAGCCCGCGACCAATCGGCACATACTGGATAGGCGCCCGCATATGCCTCTTCGGGCAGCAACCGCTCCCAGGCCTGACCTGCGTATCGGCGGGTGCCGCCGGTTGCTTCAAGTCGCTGTACGTACTCCGGCAGCTTGTCCATGTAACAGCTGCTCGTGACCATCAGACCGGACGGTTTGTCGCACCAGAATGCGGCGTCGGGTTTCTTGCCCCCGAGAAAGATGGCGGCGCGATCCTTCAGCGCCACGGAGAAAACGCGTGAGCGCCGGTTCGCCAGTTTCATCTGATCGCCGATTGCTGGACCAATCAGCGCCCGCGGCGACGGGCCGCAGCCGCTCCGTCCGTCAGCGCCGACCAGTCGTACGTCAGGATCGTCGACCGGCTGCTGAGGTTTGATAACGCCGAACTTGAGGTACCACTTGTTCCCTGTGATGCCATGCTGGCGAGGCAACCGCCCGGTTGCGATTGTGGCGTGGCCCGGGGCGGTCTCGCTGGCGGCATAACTGATATACGCGTTGGTGAAATATGCGCCGTGATCCAGTAGGCGCCGAAAGCCTCCCATTCCGAAGAAGTGCTCGAAGCGGCTCAAGTAGTCCGCGCGGAGCTGATCGACGACTATCAGGAGGACCAAGGGCGGCCGCGCGGGCGTATCGCCGGGCTGAGTACAGGCGGGTGCATCAGCGAGGGCCGATGATGGAATCACCACGGTCATCGTCGCGCAAAGGACGATCCACCAGAGAGAGCGAGGGCGCGTGCTGCTACGGATTGACATGCGGGTGGATTGTACGCTCCGCTTGATAAGGTTTTGTTAAGACGGACCCACAATTGTGAAAATACGTCCGCGCGGAGGGATCGGTGCGCAATCCAAGTGATGTTCTCTTGAACGCACCGCCCTTCACGCATCGAGGCCGCTGGGATAATATACTCTGATGCATCCCGAATTCGGTTCGTTACGAGCGTACCCCGTAGTCTACCTGGCCGGGGTGCTGCTCCACGCCGTACTCGCCTACATATTCTGTCGCCGGCTGGGCCTTCGCCGCTGGTGGTACCAAAGCGTCAGCCTGAGCTACCTGCTCAGCATGACCGCGGGCGCACGCGTGCTCTTTGACGTGACTCACGGCGCTTCCGTAAAGCCTCTGGCTTTGCTTACGGTCAGCTATTACATGCGTGGTGGCATGTGGGGTGGGCCGCTGGTCCATCTGGCCCTGATCACGGTCGTTATCCTGGCCTTGGCACGCCAGCGGGCCGCCGCCTTTGACCTGGTGGCCCTGTCGCTGCCGCTGCCGATGATGCTGGCCAAGGTCGGCTGTTTTCTGAATGGCTGTTGTTACGGCGCGCCAACGGCGCTTCCCTGGGGCGTCACCTTTCCCGCGAATCCAGGCGGCGCACCGCCCAATGTCCCGATCCACCCGGTGCAACTCTACGAGATCGGTGTACTCGCCGTTGTGTTCGCAACGGTCATCACCTTGCGCAGCCCGCGATGGAGCGGTCTGCGCTTGGCTTGGTTTCTGCTGATCTACGGTGTCGGCCGCGGCCTCATCGAATTCCTGCGCGGCGACGCCGTCCAGCGCCTCGCGCTCGGCGCGTTCACCGCGTCGCAACTGCTGTGCCTGTGCGTCGCGGTCGTGGCTGCCGTGGTGCTCGGAATCGGCGCGAGGCGCGCCCGTTAAGCCTTCGCGGCGAGTCCGCGGCAGGACATGGTCGCGCCAGCCGATGGGCTGTTGCGAGTGAAGTGACCGCCCAGCGGAAGCACCCGGGCGATGAGGCAGGCCCTTAGCGAGTTTGTGCAACCATGCACACTGGGTCCGACAAGACCCGACTTTGCTCTTTTCGCGCTGCTGCGCCACGTGAAGCGGTGCCCTGCGGCCCGTTATGAAAGAGTGTTGCCTAGGGTTCTTGGCTCGATAGGCGGGAGAACCTCAATGAGGATGCAGGTCTGTGCTGTCTTGACGGTAGTGGCGATGTGCGTTCAGGCTGGATGGGCGGACGAGCCCAGGACCGCCGACGAAGTCATCGCCAAGTATGTGGAGGCGCTGGGCGGGCATGACAAGCTCATGGCCCGCAAGACGTTGCGAGTGACTGCGAAGATGTCGATGCCGCAGGACATGGAGGCGGAGGCCATCCAGGAGTCGAAACGCCCTGACAAGTATCGGCAGGACACCACGTTGATGCTGGGCAAGAAGCCGCTGCGGATGGTGCAGGCGTTCGACGGAACCACCTGGTGGCACATCATGCCCATGATGGGTCAGGCCGAACCGCAGGAGGTACCTGCGGACATGGCCAAGGCCTACGCCGGTGAGGCCGATGTGGATGGGCCGCTGGTGGACGCTGAAAAGAAAGGGCACAAGGTCGAGCTGATCGGGCGGGAGGAGTTGGACGGCAAGTCCATCTATAGGCTAAAAGTTACGCTCAAGGGCGCCGCCAAGGATGAGTACGACGACTACTACATCGATGCCAAGTCCTGGTTGCCGGCCAAGGTAATCAGTCGGCGGACCGTCATGGGCATCGACACGACGATCGAAAAGAGGTTCGAGGACTATCGTTCCGAGGACGGAGTGATGGTGGCGCACACGCAACGGACCGCGGCCGTCCCCGAAGTCGGCGAGTACGTGCAGCGGATTATCAAGGTCGAAACCAACATCGATTTGCCGGATGAGAGGTTCAGTTTGGAGGCGGCGAAGAAGGTCGCCGCGGCAACCAGCGCCCCCGCTCCCAAGGACATGCCGGCGGGACCGGTCAAGGACGACCCGGCGGCGCACAAACTGTACGACGGGATGATCGCCGCGTTTCGCGCGGCGGATACGCTCTCGTTCGAGTCGCAGTACGACCTGGAGATAGGTGCGTTCCCAGGCGTGGGTTGTTCGTACAAGGCGTGGCTGAAGAAACCGAATTATTTCCGGGTGGAGGCATTCGGCCCGAAAGGCAAGAGGGCCGGCATCCTGATCGGCGACGGGGAAGCGATGTGGATTCACTGGCCGCAGGGGCGGCCGCGGTTCTCTACCGGAGCCGGCGAGGAGCCCAACGAGAAGTACGAGGCCACGAAGCACAAGGTCTACATGAGCAAGGCCGCGCCGCCGAAGCACCACTCGATCGGCCACGAGGTGGGGCTCCTCGGCTCGGGGATCATCATGAACATTCTGGACCTCAGCACCTTCCACGGTTACACGGATAGCCTGCAGCCGCTCATGGACGGGGTGGCTCGTCACGGCACTGAGGAAATATCCGGCGATCAGTGTGACGTGTTGGACGTCAGCTTCATGGATGGTCAGCGCGTCTGGCGGCTATGGATCTCGCAGGGCGATCATCTGCCGCGCAAGCTGAGCGAGACGGTTCACGTAGCGAACGACATTCATGCCGAGGAGGTGTGGTCGAACATCCGTATCAACAAGAAGATGAGAAACAAGCGGTTCGCCTGGAGGCCGCCGGACGATTGGAAGCAGTGGTACCTGCCTGAGACCGAGCAGGCGTTGCTGAAGCCCGGTACAGAGGCCCCCGATTTCAAGCTCAAGCTGGCGGATGGGAAGACGGCGAGCCTGTCGGACTACCGCGGGAAGATGGTGTGGCTGGTGTTTTGGCGGGCTGGCTGACCGCCGTGCCGACAGGAGGTAGTCTACCTCCAGAAGCTGCACGGCAAGTACGCGAGCAAGGGACTGGTCATCCTGGGATTCAACAGTGCCGACAAACCCGACATCGCCTTGGCCCTCATGAAGAAGCTCGATTTGACTTTCCCATGCATCCTTGATTCATCGCCCGACGCAGCGCAGACTGCAAATGGGAAGTACGCATGCAACGCAGTGCCGACCACGTACCTCATCGACCGCGAGGGCAAGATACGGAGTGCGTGGGTTGGGTTCTCGGAAGACGACGAAAATGCGAAGGCGGCGCTGAAGAAACTGGGACTCGAGTAATCCGCAGACATGATCAACCTGAGCAGACTACGTAAGACCTTTGGGGCGATCGTCGCCGTCGACGAACTCACCCTGGAGATTCATCGCGGAGAGGTCTTCGGACTGCTCGGCCCCAACGGCGCGGGCAAGACTACCACGGTCAACATGGCGGTCGGCCTGTTGAAGCCGGACAGCGGCATCGTGGAGGTCGACGGCCTGGGCTCGCCGGAGAATGCGGCCGTGCGTCGGAGCATCGGTGTTGCCCCGCAGGAGATGGCCATCTACGACGAGATGAGCGGGCAGGAGAACGTTTCTTTCTTCGGCAGGCTTCAGGGGCTAGCCGGTCGGAAGCTGGCCGAAAGGGTGGCGTGGTCGCTGGAGTTCGTCGGCCTTGCCGATCGCCGGCGGGACCGGGCCCGGACCTATTCGGGCGGCATGCGGCGTCGGCTCAACCTGGCGATCGCGCTCGTGCATGATCCGGCCGTGCTCCTGCTTGACGAGCCGACCGTGGGAGTCGACCCGCAGTCGCGCAACGCCATTTTCGAGAAGATCACGTCGTTGCAAGAGCGGGGCCGCACCATCGTCTACACGACACACTACATGGAAGAAGCCCAGCGCCTTTGTGACCGTGTCTGCATCATCGACCACGGCAGGATCCTGGCTCTCGACACCGTGGAAGCGCTGATCGCCAGGCATGGCGGCAAGAGCGTTGTGCGGGCGCAGACGGCCAAGGGCGAGACGCGCATCGAGACCGACGATCCCGTGACCGAGTTGAAGCGATTGCAGGAGACCGGGGGGCTGGAACACTTCAGCGTCGATCGGCCGGACCTTGAGCAGGTGTTTCTGAACCTGACCGGAAGGCGATTGAGGGACTGATGAGCGCAATCCTCGCATTGGTGGTGAAGGACCTGCGTCTGCTTCTCCGCGACAAGGCGGGTTTCATCTTCGCCTTCGTGTTTCCACTGGTGTATGCGATTTTCTTCGGCGCGATTTTCTCCAACGTCGGAGGCGAGGCGACGAGCAAGCTGCGGGTGGCCGTGGTGGACGAGGACGGAAGCGAGGAATCGCGGTCGTTTGTGGAGAGCCTGACGAAGACCTCACAGGTCGAGGCCGTTACCACGAGCCGCGAGGAAGCCGTCGAGTCGGTCAGGCACGGCCGGCGCCTGGCCTACATCACGCTCCCCAAGGGCTTCGGCGCTCGGCGCGACGGCATGTTCTGGGGCGATCCTCCCAACGTCGCCGTGGGGATCGATCCCTCGCGCCAGGCGGAAGCCGCCATGCTTCAGGGTATCCTCATCAGGTGCTCGTTCGAGCGGATGCAGGACATGTTCCAGCGGCCGGAAGTCATGGCCGGACGGGTTGACGAGTGGATGAAGCGCGTGCAGGCCGCGGACGACATCAGCCCGGCGTGGCGGGCGGCATTGGAGCTGTTCTTTCCGGCGTTCAAGAGCTTTGTTCAGAACATTCCGCGCGACGAATCGGGCAATGCGGCTTCTCAGCCGGGGACGGCGACTGGGCGCGCGCAATCAAGTCCGGCCAGGAGCAGCTGGCAGCCCGTTGCGATCGACGTCGAGCCCGTCGCACGGCAGGCGGGCGCCAAGATCAGCAGCTATGCGTGGTCCTTCCCGCAGGGCATCATCTGGGGGGTCATCGGGTGTGCGGCCGCGTTCGGCATATCGCTCGTGGTGGAGCGGACCAACGGCACACTGGTGCGCCTGCGGACGGCCCCCATTGCGCGCTGGCAGATCCTGGCCGGCAAGGCCGGAGCATGTTTCGTCACCACGGTCTGCATGACTACGGCGCTCCTTCTGCTTGCGGCATTCGTGTTCAACGTGCGGCCACAGTCGGTGTGGCTGCTGGTCATGGCGGTGGTGTCCGTGGCCCTGGGATTCGTCGGGATCATGATGCTCTTGTCCGTTCTCGGCAAGACCGAGCAATCAGCCGGCGGCATCGGTTGGGCGGTGCTTCTGGTCATGGCCATGCTCGGCGGAGGAATGGTCCCGCGCATCTTCATGCCTTCCTGGATGCAGATGGTTAGTCACATCAGCCCCGTCAAATGGGCGATCCATGCCATGGAAGGCGCCCTCTGGCGGGGTTTCTCGCCGGCAGAGATGGCCGTGCCCTGCGCCGTGCTGATCGGCGTCGGCCTGGCTTGTTTCGCGCTCGGGGTGCGCGCGTTTCGGTGGAGCAACTGACGCGCGTGCCGCGCGTTAGCCGCAGCGTGGCACGTGCCCCGATTAAGGAGAACGGCAATGTTCGGTCACTTGGCTGTCTGGTCTGTTGGCATTCTTGTTGTGCTGGCCTCAAATGATGCGGATGCTCCGCAGGCCGCACCGGCAGCACAGCCGGTACTCCGCGCATGCGTTGACCCTCGCGTCGAGCTGATGAGTATCCTCTTCCGGCTCGCCGGCAACCCCGAATACAACATGGACAATTCCGAGTCGCCCTACGCCGACGACGTGGAGGCGCACTTCGGCAAGTTCCGCGGGCACGCGGTAGTCCGCAAAGCCAGGCAAATGCGAAAGGATCACGGCGTCGGCTTCGACGCGGTGATGAGCATGGCCATCCTGGTTGAGGACGCTACCACGCTGAGAGAACGGGTGCCCTTGGAGGAGCTCTCGGGTAACTTTGACGGACGGTGGAGCGTGGACGATGCGCGGGAGTTCCTGGCGGCGGCGCGCTCATTCGTGAAGGATTCGGACTTCGCGGCCTTTATTGCCGCCCACCAGCCGTTGTATGCTGAATCCGCCGGGCGGATGGACAAAATCCTGGAGCGACTTCATATCCAGGCGTGGTTCGACTCGTTCTTTGGTACCCGTCCGGCGGCAAGGTTCGAACTGGTGCTCGGGCTGCTGAACGGCGGCGGCAACTACGGCCCCGCGATGCGCTACCCCGACGGCCGTGCGGTCTACTATTCGATCATCGGCTGCTGGCGGTTCAACAAGAAGGGCGAACCGGTTTTCAGCGACTCGATTGCCGCGACCATCGCCCACGAGTTCTGCCACTCGTACACCAACCCGATCGTCGAAGAGCATCTTGACCAACTAAAGCCGGCGGGCGAGCGCCTGTTCGCCCGCTGCAAGGCCCAGATGCAGCAGCAGGCTTATTCCAATTGGGACGCGATGATGCGGGAGTCGATGGTCCGCGCCTGCGTGGTGCGCTACATGCGCTCCAGCAGCGGCCGAATCGCCTCCTGGACCGAAGCCCGCGAGCAGGCCTCCCGCGGCTTCAAATGGGTCGGTGACCTGGCCGATCTTCTGGCCGAGTACGAGGCCCATCGCGATACCTATCCGACGCTCGACGCCTTCATGCCAAGGGTGGTCGAATTCTTCGATGTATACGCAACCAAGGCCAAGCCCGGCGCCTCAGAAAAACCGGCCGGCCCCGACCGTGTCCTGCTGACGCCCGACGCGCCTGTCGCCGGGAAAGAAGTGAAGTTCACATACTTCGCGTTCTTCGGCCCGCTGGCAGGCTCGAAGCAGATGACGTTGCACTACGGCTTCGACAAATGGCAGCAAGTGGTGGACCTGCCGATGAAAAAGCCAGCCGAGGAAACATGGGAGTTAACTTTGCAGGTTCCGCCGGACGCCAAGCAGATCGATTTTGTCTTCACGGACGGCGATAAGTGGGACAACAACTCGGGCAGGGACTGGCACGCGATCATCAACCGGGAACCACCTGAAAAGTAGCATGTTTGGTGGACACGGCGGGAGCCGACGCTGCGATGCAGCACGACGCCTGCGGTTTGCGGCAGCTGATTGAGGAAATCGCCGGATGTTCCACGAATGTCCAAACTGCCGTGCATCCGTTCCGTTTCACCGCTCCATCCGGCTGACCGCATGGGGGTCGTTCCGCTGCAAGGCGTGTGGGTCAGTACTCGGAGTCGCGCGACCGAGAAGGCTGCTCGCCGTCGGTATCTGGGTCGCCGGGTTCCTGTTCATGATGAAGGTCCTGTGGTTGCCGACGTGGGGCTCGCTCGTGCGCTACATCGCGGGGATTGTTTCTCTGGTCGTGATCTTCTATCTTTGTGAGAAGGTTGTCCTGGTCGACCGCCGAGCGTTCACCTGCAAGAAATGCGGCTATGACCTCCAGGGCCTGACCGAAAACCGCTGCCCCGAGTGCGGGACGGCATTCGATCCGGCCGAACGAGAACGCATCATGGCTCGCGTCGATCCCCCTCCGCCCAACCCCAGGCACATCTGGCTTGCGGTGCTCATCGTGGTTCTGTTGGCGCTGGCGATTGTGGCGGGCCTGATCGTCTGGGACAAGGCCTCTGTGACGGCGGCGAAACGCGCTGCCGTGCCGGCCACACCCACAGGCCCTCCGACCTCGCGAAGCGGAGTTTGAGATGTCGCGACCCATGCGATTACCCGGCTGCTTAAGCATGTAGGCGTTGGGGAGGAAGTCATGACGGAAAGACTCGCGAAAGATCCGTCCGACTCGACGCCACACATCGCCGGCGCTGGCCAGCCGATTCCGGAGTACCTCCTGCGCAGCCTGCCGGAACTGCGCGCCTTGCCGGACTGGGCAGCGTATCTGGCGTGGCGCAAGGCATGCGGAAAGCGCACGCAGCGTAGCTACCGGTGGCACATTCTGTGGCTGACGGCTGTGGGTGCGATGGCGGGAATCCTGGGAGCGCTGGGTGGCCCACTGCTGGCGCACCTGCTCGGCCGTATCGGCATCACCGGCTTGGCGGCCGTCGTGACCGCGACCAGTTTGGCGTCACTCTTCGCGGTTTGCGCTTCGGGAGTGCTTTTCGCCTGGCTGTATCGCGACCGTAACCGGCGGCGCGTTCGGGAGGGGCTCCTTGCCCTCGGCTATCCTGTCTGCCTTCAATGCGGCTATGACTTGCGCGGCAGTCCAGGGCCGCGATGTTCGGAGTGCGGTACGCCGTTCGATCCGGCCGAACGAGAACGCATCATGGCTCGCGTCGATCCCCCTCCGCCCAAGCTCAAGTACCGCTGGGTTGCAGCGACCGTTGCCATCTTTCTGGCCCTCGCGGTTGCCGCGGGCGTGCTCGTCTGGCGACAGGCTTCTGCCGCGGCTGCGAAACGCACTGCCGCGCCGACAGGTCCGCCAACCTCGCAAGGTGGGGAGTGAGAGATTAGACGCACGCTGCCTCGCGAGGGTTCATGTGGCGCCCGGACATCGTGCGGCTGGCGAGCCGGGACCGATCAAAACGCCGTTCTGCCTGCGGAACGCCAGCCAGACGTGCCTGCACAGACCGCCGCCCACAACCATCGAACCATCGGCAGAAAATGGCATGAGGGTCAATCCCCTGATTCATCCCCGGAAGGTCGCCCACGCATTGAAATGAGAGTGGCCGAAGGTTGCGATTGAGGTCGTGGTTGGCTTACGGGCCGCTCCGTGCCCGCTGGATCGCGGGCCTGCGAAGGGTCAGCAGATATAGATAACGCGCTAGGACGATCCCAGGCATGTTGAATACGAGATCGAAGATGCCCATGCAAGCCGCCGCCCGGTAACACCAGCGTACCGTGTTTGCACTGTCGCGGACAAAATCCGTTCCCGGTGAAAGCGAACGTGCGGTGGCCGCAGTGCTCTGGGCAGCCCACAGGAAGGCAGCGATCGCGAGCAGGCAACTGGCTGAACCGATCGCATGAAAATTGACCGTCTTGATGTGCTTTCGCTGGTCAAAACCTCGATTTTCCATCCAGGAGTTGACGAGAGGATTCCACAACCGCTTCCTGTAAAGGCCGGTAAACAGCAGGCGAAAAAGCCGGCGCACGCTCCGGTTCCGCGAGAAACCGCACCGGGCGATCGGCGAGTAGACCGAGGGCACGAACCATGACATGCGGCGCATTCTAGTACTATTCGGCCAGGCAAACCAAAGCGGAAATGACCGGGGCCTTGTTGACCATTACCGACCATATGTTTCACAAATGTTCAAACTGCCGCGCGTCCGTCCCGTTTCACCGCTCCATCGGGTTAACCGCATGGGGGGTGTTCCGCTCAAGGTCTGTGGCTTCGCAGCCAGAGTCTCGCGGCCGAGAAGGCTGATCCCCGTCCTGTTGACGCTGGCGGTCGCGGCGGGTTTGATCATCTGCGAGAAGGTGTCCGCGGCGGCCAGATCGTTCGTGAAGGACTCGGACTTCGCCGCGTTCACCTCAGCGTATGAGCCGCTGTAAACCGAGGCCGCCGCGCGGATGAAAGGAGTCCTGGAGCGGCTCCGTATCCAAGAGTGGTTCGACTCGTCTTTCGGTGCCCGTCCGGCAGCTAGGTTCGAACTGGTCCTGGGGCTGCTGAACGGCGGCGGAAACTACGGTCCGGCCCTGCGCTATTCGGAGGACCGCGAGGTCTATTACTCGATCATCGGCTGCTGGAACTTCGACAAGCGGGGGCTCCCGGTTTTCAATGGCTCCAGACCCAGAAGATCCGGTCGCGCTGGCGGAGACGAGGACGCTTCATCGACACTTGGAGGAGGGCGAGTTGCTGGCGCAGGCCTCCGGGTTATGAGAGCAATTGCGGGCATTTCCGCAAGTTCTGACTACACCCGGATTTACACGTAAGTGCTTTTCCCGCAGAGACAAATCGGAATCTGCATCCAGCGCATCATGCGCATCTTGCGCACGAAATCACTACGTTTTCACTACATTGGTTGATGCAGTATATCGTCTGCAAAGCCTCGCCCAACTGGAAAATGGAGGGGCATCTGGCGTGAGCCACATCAGCTACCGATTGCCCGCCCCTGAGAAGGGGCCCAAAATGTAGAAGACCGCTCATTACTGCATTCTCGCCGTGTTTCAACTTGGAGCCGCAGATCATGCTGCAGTGGCTTTTCGTCGCCATGCACCTCCTAGCGGAAGCCAGTGCCGCCCGGTGGGATGTCCGCATCCGCTTCTTGAAGGCTCAAGTTGAGAT
>DATKKX010000410.1:0-3270 GCA_035542775.1 Phycisphaerae bacterium
CTCGAATCCAATGGCCCCCAGCACCAAATGCCGCGGCGGTTTGTCGGACGCGACCGCCGCGATGATTGCCTCGGCAGCCCGCACGGGGTCGCCCGGCTGGGCGCCGCTGCGACCCGCCAGTTGCCGCAGGCGGGCGTTGACCGTCTCTTCGTATTCGGGAAAACGGCTCTTCTGCTGAAGCAGCGAGCGGCCCGCAAAATCTGTCCGGAACGGACCGGGCTCTACGCAGAGCACACGCACGTTAAAGGGGGCGACCTCTTTCGCCAGGCCATCCGAAAGGCCTTCGACCGCATGCTTCGTTGCGGCGTAGTAGCCCGATCCGGGAAAGCCGATGAACCCGGCGACGGAGGAGACGTTGACGATCGTGCCGCGCCGCCGCTGGCGCATGCCCGGCAACACCACGCGGATGAGTGCCGCCAGACCGAAAACGTTGGTCTCGAACAGCGTCCGGACCGCGGCGTCCTGCCCCTCTTCGACAGAAACCTGATAGCCGTAGCCGGCATTGTTCACCAACACATCGATCGCACCGAACCGCTTTTCGGTGGCTTGGACTGCAGTCGCGATCTGGTCCGGCTTGGTGACGTCCAGCGACAGCGCGACGCCTCGATCGCTGTGACCAGCGACGATGTCCTGCACGGACTCGGCCCGACGCGCCGTCACGGCGGCACGCCACCCGCGTGCCAGCACCGCTTTGGCCAGGTCTCGGCCAAAACCGGTGGAACAGCCTGTGATGAACCAGGTGGACATTGTGTCTGTACCCATGTCGTCTCCTCTGGCAAGTAGTCAGTCAGTTATGCCCTGATCCGAAAAAAATCTACCGCCAAGACGCCACCGCGGGGCCGCCAAGGACGTCAGATGTAAAGGTCAGGGCCGAACTTGGAAGCCACCGCTCGAGACCTTGGCGTTCGTGCCTATCGTGCCGTGCTGAACCTGACCACCGTGGCGCCCTTGGCGCCTTGGCGGTTCAAGAATTTCGGATTGGGGTTATGCACTCCTGTCGTTGCGATTGCGGAGCGCCGTGAGCAGTTTTTCGTGAATGCCATCAAAGGCGCCGTTCGACATGATCAGCACCACGCTGTTTTCACCGAGCCGGGGGGATAGATCCGCAACGACCTGGTCGGCCCTGGCGTGGAGTGTTGCGTGTTTGCCCATCTGTCGCAAGGCCATAACCAGCGCGGCCGAATCGAACCGCTCTGCGCTGGGGATGTTCTCGATATCGAAGGGGGGAACTACGATCACCTCGTCAGCCGCGGCGAACGAGGCCGGGTAGATCTCTTGGAAAAACTTCCGGCGGCTGGTATTCGTGCGCGGCTCGAACACCGCCACCAGGCGTGCCCCCGGATAGCGGGCCCGTGCGGCACGGACCGTCTCGCGCACCTTGGTCGGATGATGGGCAAAATCGTCAATCACCGTGACGCCGTCCACCACGCCGCGCACCTGCATTCGCCGGGCGATGCCGGCAAAGCCGGCGAGCGATGCGGCCGCCATCGGCACGTCAACTCCCAACATGGTGGCAGTCGCCAGGACTCCCACGGTGTTGCTGACATTGTGCCGTCCGGCTAACGGCAGCGTGACCGAGGTGAGCGGAATCCCATCGCGAATCAAGCAAAAGCGAGTCGCCTCTTCGCCAATGTCAATGTCGGCGGCTGTCCAGGTGGAGCCCGCACCGAGGCCGTAGCGCACCACGCGGCAGGGCGCCGACGTAGTCAAGGCGTTCACTTCCGGGTCATCTGTGCACGCGATGACGGTCCCGTCCGCCGGCAACAGCGCCAGCAACTGCTGAAAGGCAGCGCGGTACGCCGTCATGTCCGGGTAAATATCCGCGTGGTCGAACTCCACAGCCGTGAGGAGCACGATGTTCGGCCGGTAGTGGATGAACTTGGGCCGCTTGTCAAAGAACGCCGCGTCGTATTCGTCACCCTCAACGACAAAGACTTTCCCCTGGCCCAGGTGGAAGCTCTTCCCAAAGTTCTGCGGGATGCCGCCGACGAGAAACGACGGGTCGAGCCCGGCCTCGACCAGCACATACGACAGAAGTGACGCCGTCGTCGTCTTGCCATGCGTTCCCGCCACCACTACCGAGGTCTTGCCCGCGATGAAGAACTCCGAGAGCGCCTGCGGAAAGCTCATGACGCGAAAGCCCCGTTGCAGGGCGGCTTGCGCCTCGGGGTTGTCCTTCCGGCAGACGTTCCCGACGATGACCAGGTCGGTGCCAGGGGCGATGTGCGCCGGGTCGAAGCCCTGCATCACCGGAATGCCCCAGGCCTGCAGTCGTTCCGACATCGGCGGATAAAACGATCGGTCCGAGCCCGTGACGTCGTGCCCAGCCTCGTTCAGCAGGCCCGCCAGCGACCCCATTCCCGTTCCACAGATTGCGACCAGGTGAACCTTCATGAACGCCTCATTCGATAATGCCGTCATTTCGGCCAGCGTGCGGCCACGGCGGTGTGCAGCACCGGCCGAAACTGCTTGACGGACTCGTTGTCCCGAGTCGGATGGACACGATTCGTGAGTAGCACAGCGATCAACTCTCGATCGGGATCGATCCAGAGCGAGGTGCCGGTGAATCCCAGGTGCCCGACGGTCCGCGGACCGAAGCCGTTGCCGGCCTGTGACGCACCCGACGAGGGCGTGTCGAAGCCCAGCGTGCGGGTCGAACCGGGGAGCCGCGATTTCTGCCAGAACTGTTGCACCAGGTCGCGCCGGAAGAGGCCGTGGTCGGTGAGCAACGAATCCAGCCAGGCCTGACCCATCGCGGCAACGTCCTCGGCTGTCCCGAACAGGCCCGCCTGACCACCCACCCCACCCATCGCATACGTGTTCTCGTCGTGGACCTCGCCGCGGAGCAGCCGGCCACGCCAGGGGCAATCTTCGGTGGCGGCAAACACGCGCCCAGTCCGGGCGCGGGCCGAAGCTGCGGGCGACTTCAGGTCCACAAAGAACAGGCGTTCGAGCCCGAGGGGCCGGGCAAGCCAGTCCATGAATAAGGTGTCGCTCGGCCGGCCGTAGACCCGCTCCAAGATCCATTGCAGCAGCACGAAGCCGAGATCGCTGTACAACGCCCGGCTTCCCGGCGGCGCCTCCGGCACTTCCGCCGTGACCATTTTTCGGACCGTCTCCAGGCCCGCAGCCGTGGACAGTTCGGCGGGTGGGACGTGCTCGAAATATCGCCGCCAGGCCGGCAACCCGCTGCTATGGTCCAGTAGCATTCGCAAGCTAATGGCATCCCGGCCGTCTCCCACGAAGCTGGGCAGCAGTTCGTGCACCCGC
>DATKKX010000411.1:0-6533 GCA_035542775.1 Phycisphaerae bacterium
TGTAGCGCCGCATGAATACCTGGATATACACGTTGTGCCCGAAGTCGTGCAGAATGCCGTGCCCAAGGCACCACGCCAGGAACGGGGCGAAACCGATGAGCAGCCCTCCGGCGAAGGAGGCGCCGCGGCGCCCCAGTTCGCTCGCCGATGACCCGCCCATGCCCGGCCGCGAATCAAGCGCGATCCAGGCCAGGCCCGCGGCGGCTACATATGTCCCCACTTCAAGGCTGTACAGCGCCGCCAGCGCGCACAATATGCCGGCCGCCGCCAGCCACCACGTCCTCCGCGAGAAGATGAACATGCCCAGGCAGGCCACGGACAAAAAGCCGAAGATCTGCCGATCCGAGATTTCGTAAAGACAGGTCAGCAGGACCAGACCTGTTCCCGCCACGATGCCGGGGTGACGGAGAATGGCAGTGGCGGCAAGCATCGTCGCCAGTAACCCCAGGGGCGGGAGGTACCCGCGGTAGATGTAGCTGTTCTCGCCGAGCCGTCTCAGCGACTCCACCGATTCGCCGAACAGCCTGCAGGCCACCACAGGTTTGATGACGTTCTCCCCCAGGCCGTGCTGGACAAAGACGTCGCGGAACGGCAGTTTCCCGTCGAAGATCGCGTCGATGTGCGCGAGGCGCTCGCCCTCGTGAAAGAAGTCCAGGTTCCCGTCCACGTCCCCGTCGTAAGACAGCGCATAGGCCGCCGCCAGCAAGGCCAGGTAGATCACCGGCTTGCCGGGTCGAAGCAGTGTTTTCCGGTCAAGCATGCTTACAGCTCTGCGACGCCGCGACGTCGATCTGATCGCTTCCCTTGGTCCGTCGGCCGATCGAGATCACGCGGGGTATCTCGCCGGCGGCCAGATCGTCCGCAGTGCCGTTAGAATGGTCCGCGTTGCTGCTGATCGGTTCAAGGTGTAAAAATGAATCCCCGGCGCGCCTCGCTGCAGCAGATCCAGGCACTGTGCCGACGCGTGCGCCACGCCCAGGGATAGCACCGCCTCAGGCCGGTCCTTCAGTTGCTCCAGTTCAGCCAGGAGCGTTTCCGGAATCGAGGCGCCGCACATCTGCGTGAACCTCTGCACCTGCTCGAAATTGGTGATGGGCATGATGCCCGGTATGATCGGCACTCCGATGCCCGCCTTCCGCGCCCTCAGCACGAAATCGAAATACACCTGGTTGTCGAAGAACAACTGCGTGATGAGGAACTCGCAGCCCGAGTCCACCTTGCTGCGCAGGTTTTCAAGATCCCGGGCCAAATCGCGCCGCCCGTCCGCGCCGACGCATTCGACGTGGCCTTCCGCATAGCAGGCTCCCCCCAGGCAGAACCGGTAGCATCGCTTGATGAAGGCGGCCAGCTCGCTGGCGTGGGCGAATCCGCCCCGCACAGGCTCGAATTCCTCCTGGCCCCTGGGCGGATCGCCGCGCAGGGCCAGCACGTTCTCAACCCCGGCGAGTTGGAGCCGTTGCAGCACCCCCTCAATCTCATGCGAGGTCGCGCCCACGCAGGTCAGGTGGGCCAGCACCTCGAACCCCGTCGTCCGCTTGATCTCGGTGACAAGCTGGACGGTCCGATCGCGCGTGCTGCCCCCGGCGCCGTAGGTGACCGAAACGAATGTCGGCTGGAGGTCGTGCAACGACGCAATCGCGCTGCGCAGCTCATCGGCCCCGGCCTCGGTCTTGGGCGGGAAGAACTCGAAGGAAAAGCATGGATGTCCGCTGGATAAAAGCTCGCGTATTCTCATGGTCTTCTCGGCGCCGCCTGCCCTGCACGTTACTGCTATCGGCCCTATCGGCGAGATAGGTCCCATACTTTGACGTCTCGCGCGGTTTTCCTCTGTCGCGCGATCCGTCAGCTCCGCAAGCGGCTCAAGCCTGACGCGCTACCTCAATTATAGGCAACCGACACTCGCCTTCAGGTCATGCCCCCGCAAGCCGCATATTCTTTGACAGCACCATCACGCAGCGATATTTTCACCGGCGTGAATGCCATCGCCATTATCCCGGCACGCTATGCCTCCACCCGCTTCCCCGGCAAACCGCTGCTGCGCGACACCGGCAAATACCTCATCCAGCACGTCTGCGAGCAGGTCGGCAGGGCCCGATCGATCGCCGAGGTCATCGTCGCCACCGACGACGAGCGGATCGCCGAGGCCGTTCAGTCGTTCGGCGGCCGCATCGCCATGACCCGCGCCGATCATCCCAGCGGCACCGATCGCGTGGCCGAGGTCGCCCGCGGCCTGGATGCCGAGATCATCGTGAACGTCCAGGGCGACGAGCCCGAGATCGAGCCGGGCAACATCGACAAGCTCGTCGGCCTCCTGGTGGACGACCCCACCGTGCGAATCGGAACCCTCGCCTGCCCCTTTCCCCCTGGCGCCGATCCGACCGATCCGAACGCCGTCAAGGTTGTTCTCGACGCCCGTGGGCGCGCACTCTATTTTTCCCGCTCGCTCATCCCCTACCCGCGCGACACTGCCGGCCGCCCCACCACGCCAGGCCAGTGGCTGCTCCACCTGGGCATCTATGCCTATCGCCGCCCATTCCTGCTCGATTTGGCCAAGCTGCCGCCCACCCCGCTGGAGCAGCGCGAAAAGCTCGAACAGCTCCGCGTCCTCGAAAACGGCTACACCATGGCCGTCGGTACGGTTGACAAGGCCGCCATCGGCATCGACACGCCGGAAGACTACGCCGCATTTGTGGCTCGGTGCCGGGCCGGTGCCGGGCGATGACCACCACTCAACCTCCCCCCGTCAACCAACCTCAGCCGCCCTTCGCTCACACCGCCTTGCGAAAATCCCGGCACATCTACAGGCACCGCCAATGCTGGTAACGCGGGCGCCGCATGGTGCCTCGGACAAGAGTCTCAACCCGACCTCCTGCCTGGACGATCCTCGCCGAGATATTGGGCCCGGTGATGCCCCGGAAACGGATGTGATGGGTCTCCATTGTATCTGACACTCCTTGTTTTTTCGGGTACGCACCGCCCGCTGTGCCAAAGGAGCATGCCATGGGGTTTCGGTCAAAGCTCGTCCTTGTCGGCGTCCTGCAACTGGCGGTCA
Organism: Phycisphaerae bacterium; assembly: GCA_035542775.1. Classification (GTDB taxonomy): domain Bacteria; phylum Planctomycetota; class Phycisphaerae; order UBA1845; family UTPLA1; genus DATKKX01. The sequence goes on from DATKKX010000411.1 coordinate 3,053, forward strand.
TCTGCGCGCTTCTCTTCGCGGTCTACACCGGAAAAGCCCGGCAGTCCGTCCGGCAACAGTTCGTGGAAAAAGCCCGCAGCATTGTCCTCACCACCGAATCGGCCCGTGAGGAAGTCGGCAGGATGTGGGACTCGGGAGTCCTTACACCGGCGCAGCTTCGCGATTGGGTCGCGAAGAACGACCTGCCCCGCGTCCTCCAGGCCGTCCCCGTGGTCGTCGCATGGCGGTCCGCCATGGCCAAGGCCGACGAGGGCCAGTACGAGTTTCGAGTGCCGAAGCTCAACGCCCGCAACGCCAAGAACCAGCCCGACGAGCTTGAGGCTCGCGTGCTCAAGATGTTCGAGTCAGGCGGCGTTCAGGAGTACTACGAGCTCGACCCCTCCCAGAACGCCATCCGTTATTTCCGCCCCATCCGGCTGACGCAGGAGTGCCTGATGTGCCACGGCGATCCGGCCACCTCCAGGCAACTGTGGAACAACGACAAGGGCCAGGATCCCACCGGCGTGGCCATGGAGAATTGGAAAGCCGGCGAGGTCCACGGCGCGTTCGAGGTTGTGCAGTCCCTGAACGAGGCTGACGCGGCCATTCACGCTTCCGTGTACAAAGGCGCGGCCATCGTCGCCGGCCTGATGTTCCTCGCCGCCGCCGTGTTCTACTTCGCCATTCATCGCATCGTCGTGCGCGGCGTCATCGGCCCGGTCAAGCGGATCGCGCTTGGCCTGAACGAGGGCGCCGAGCAGGTCAGTGCCGCCGCCAGCCAGGTCTCCTCTGCCAGCCAGATGCTCGCCCAGGGCGCCACCGAACAGGCCGCCACTCTGCAGGACGCGGCCAGCTCCCTGACAACCGTCGCGGAGATGACCCGCACCAATGCCAACGATGCCGAGCAGGCCAATTCCCTCAGCACCGAGGCCCGCCAGGCGGCCGAGCGCGGCGATCACATCATGGTCCAGCTCAACGAGGCCATGACCGCCATCAACCAGTCCTCCGACCAGATCAGCAAGATCATCAAGACCATCGAGGAAATCGCCTTTCAAACCAACCTTCTGGCGTTGAACGCCGCCGTCGAGGCGGCGCGGGCCGGCGAGCATGGCAAGGGTTTTGCCGTCGTGGCCGACGAGGTTCGCAATCTGGCCCAAAGAGCCGCCAGCGCGGCCCGGGAGACCACTTCCCTGATCGAAAACTCCGTCGAGCGGACGCGCGAAGGTGCCCGGGTGGCCGGGGAAGTGGGCGAGGCCCTCAGCGCGATTGTCGGGCACGTCAAGGGCGTCTCCGACCTGGTCGCCAAAATCACGAGTGCGAGCCAGGATCAGGCCCACGGGGTCGAGCAGGTGAATGGAACGACGACCCAATTGGATCGCGTCACGCAGCAGAACGCCGCGGCCTCAGAGGAAGCCGCCGCCGCTGCCGAAGAGCTGGCCTCGCAGTCGGTGACGGTCCGACAGATGGTGAGCGACCTGGTTCAGATCGTCGGGGCGGAGAAGCCCTGACGCCGCAAACCAGCGAACGAGGACCGGAACATAGCTCTTGCCTCCTGCTCGTTGGCGATCCATACTATTGGCTTCCCGGTGATCCTCGCCAGGAGAGCTTTTTGACGCGATGCTTAATCGCGTCGGTGTGTACGCCGTCATCATTTCCACGTCATGATTCCACTTGAACGGCTGTCAGCCGGTCCAGGCTGATTTTTTGCGCACCCTCGAGTTGACGAATTCGATTCCCCGGAAGTGGTGACAATCGATGAATGCATTCCTGACGCAAGAACAGTTCAGAAACGCAATACAAAAGGGCCTAGGACGAGCGATCTTACACCTAAAGCAAAATCGCTCGGAGCCCTACCTCCAAGAGGTGATCTATGCCTGCACGCATTGCACTGCCTGGGACCTACAGTGCGAGGAACCTCGCGACAGGTACCTCAGATGGGCCATCGCGCTGACGGGACCCCATCCAAGCCTCCGCAAGGCTGTCCTGAATGCTCTGTCGACATCCACTGAGCCCGCCACGACGTATCAAGTGTTCGCTCTGGCGGGCGGATACGCCGCGCAAGGCGACCAACAGGCTAGACGAATAATCTATGAGAAATTCGACAGAAACGACGCGGAAGCCGAATTCATCGGGGCCGATACGATCATCAAGCTGGATCACGTCGAGGGACTCCTATACGTCGCAAGGAGAATAGGTCGTGACGTGCTGCAGAAACTTTCCGATGGTGCGGTGCATCTTTCCGCGATTATTGGCGAGAGCTCACAGGAACAGGAGGCCAGGGAAGCGCTCAATCAGGCGGCCACCAGCGACCCAGCAATTCGAGCCTACTTGGAGGCCCTGGTCGGAGATGAAGGAACATTCCGAGCGAAAGTGGAATCCGGCGACCGCCAAGGGCGATCGTTCGACGAGCTGCGCCGGGAAGTCGAAGCCTGCGAGACAGGTGTGCCGTTCATCCAATGGATCCGTTGGGCTCGCACAGCGACGCCCGACGACCTAGTCCAGGCCGCGAGGGCGATCGAACGGGAACAGCGGCCTGATCGGCTCTCAAAATACCTTTCCATCTTCCGGCGTACGAGGAAGACACCGTATCCGCTCGCTCCAGATCGACTGATCGAGCTGGTATCTTCGGGGGCCCCGTCCGTATCCCGTCTCGCCCTCCACGTCTTGAGCGGCGTACAACATCCAGCAATACGGCAGTTGTTCTTCCATCTCATTTCATCGCGGCGACATCTCGAATCAGCGTTCGGCTTGCTCCTGAGCAACTTTCGCCCGGGCGACGAGCAGTTCGTCTCGAAGTGGCTCGAGGAAGCGCAAGCTCGCGGCACCACCGCGTTGACCGCCGAGGAAACGCATGGCATCTGCCGCAACCTACTAGGACTCTTCCGGGCCATTGAGGACGTCGAGGCCGTAGTCCCATTGCTGTGGACCTACGAGAACACGCCGTGCGCCGAATGCCGAGCGAGCGCCATCGAAGCCCTGATCAAGCGCAACGCCGTGTCCGAGGAATTGTTGACCGAGTGCCGCTTCGACTGCTGCAGCTGGACACGGAAACAGGCCAGGCAGGCCCTTCAGGATCGTCGGGGAAACCCCTTATTGCCCGGCCCTTGACACCCTCGCTACAATCGTCCCATGCCGCACCAGAGAGAACGCGTCGATCGCTTGAGAATTTATTGCGGCCCTTCGTCTCGAATCCGTTACACTCCCGGACGCCAATCATGACCTCGCGGAATATCTTGTCTGCCGTTGCCAACGTCTCCGAGGAAACCGAGTTCTACACCCCCATGCCCGCCGGCTACAAGGCCGGAAAGACCAAGTACGTGGCCGTCTTCGGCACGGTCATGTCCGGGCTGGGCAAGGGCATCTTCGCCAGCAGCCTGGCCAAGGCGCTCAAGGACAAGGGCCTGACCGTCGCCCCGATCAAGCTGGAGGGGTATCTCAACCTCGATTCCGGCACGCTCAATCCCTTCCGCCATGGCGAGGTCTTCGTCCTCGACGACGGGAT
>DATKKX010000412.1:0-15590 GCA_035542775.1 Phycisphaerae bacterium
AAGCCGTCGCAGCGCCGACAATTGCTGGATGATCTTTCCTGTATCAACGTCAAGGCCCTTCCTGAATTGGTCAGATTGGCCATGACCGGGCAGACCACGGCACTGCCGAATGCGGCACTGCTACCCGTGCAGGTCATCCCAAGGGAGTCCGTGGGAACCGAGGTTGTGGCGAGAGGGCGGTCGCTGCTGGAGGCCGGGAAGGTCGCTGCCTTCACCGTCGCCGGCGGACAGGGCACGCGGTTGGGTTTTGACGGGCCGAAGGGCGCGTTTCCCATTTCTCCGGTGCGAAACAAACCGCTGTTTCAGATCTTCGCCGAGGGCATCCTGGCGACCGATCGACGGTACGGCTGCCGCACGCAGTGGTACATAATGACCAGCCCGGCCAATGACGCCGAAACGCGCCAGTTCTTCCGCGAACATTCGCACTTCGGGATGGAAGCCGGCCAGGTGACGTTCTTCCAGCAGGGCGTTATGCCGGCGTTCGATCAGGATGGGAGGATCCTGCTCGATGAGAAGCATCGTCTGACGCTGGCTCCGGACGGACACGGCGGCTCGCTGCTGGCGCTGGCCCGAACCGGCATGCTCGCCGATATGGCCGAGCGGGGTGTCGAATACATCAGCTACTTTCAAGTGGACAACCCCCTGGTGATGTGTCTTGATCCTGTGTTCATCGGGCTGCACGCCGCCCACAAGACGGAGATGTCGAGCAAGGCATTGCCGAAAGCGGACGACCTGGAGCGGGTGGGCAACTTCGCGATGGCCGGCGGAAGGCAGATGGTGATCGAGTATTCCGATCTGCCGGATGAGCTGGCCCACGCCAGGAACCCGGACGGCTCGCGCAAATTCGACGCCGGCAACATCGCCATCCATCTTCTTTCGCGCTCCTTCGTCGAGCGATTAACTGCCGATCCGGCGTCGTTCGCCCTGCCCTGGCACAAGGCCAGGAAGAAGGTGCCGTACGTCGACCTGACCAGCGGCCGGCGGATCGAGCCGGCGGAGCCGAACGCGATCAAGCTCGAGTCATTCGTCTTCGATGCCCTGCCCCTGGCGAAGCATCCAGTTGTGATGGGCACATCTCGCGCGGAGGAGTTCAGCCCGGTGAAGAACGCCACCGGCGTGGATTCGGTCGACACGGCCCGACGGGACACGAGCCGTCGAGCGGCGCGGTGGTTGGAGGTGGCCGGATTCAAGGTGCCGCGAAATGCCGCCGGCGAACCGGATGCCGTATTCGAGATCAGCCCGCTCCTGGCGCTGGATGCTGAGCAGCTCGGGGAGCGCAATTTGCCGCGGCGGACGTTCGAACGCGGCACGAAAAATTATCTCGAATGATCCGGCCCTCCGGCCGGGTCGTTGTGAAGGCTTACGTCGTCACGGATGGGCTGGAGAACTGCGGAGCAAGGCGGGCCTTGAGAAAGGCCCGAATGTCCGCGGCCAGCATGCCTTCGGCGGTCTTGCTCAGCGGCGTCGCCGGGCGGGCGTGGGGCAGGGCCTGTTCCAGGTCTCGGGGTGAGCAGATCCAGCAGAAATCATACAGACTGGAAAGATGTTCCAGGAACTCGAGCTGGTGATTCCCGGCCTTGGTGTCGTTGACCACGGCGATGAACGGCCTGCCGAGAGTGATGAACTCGCACAAAGAGCCCGTGCCGGCATGCGTGATGATCATGTCGGCGCCTCGCGCCGTTTGCAGCATGTTCTTGTCAAAGATGACATAGTCGACATTCTTCGGCTTGCGCTTGGCCAGCCCGATCTGGGCGAGGACCGGTTGACCAAAGGCCCCGAGTCCGGCCAGGCGGTCGACCTCGTCAATGAGCTCATCGAAGTACTGCGTGCCGACGGTTACGAAGATCACAGCACGGCCCCCGCAAAAGTGGTCCCCTTGAAGCTTCGTTGAAGGCCCGGCCATTGCACATAGAGCCGGTCGGCGAGACCAAGGCGGTAGAGAATCCGGCCGGTCACCGACATCCGCTCGACGCGGGTCAGCGACTCGATGAAGATACTGGGAATCCGCAGACACTTGGCCGCGAAGAAAAGCGGAATCGCCGTTGACGTGCCCAGCGCCAGAATCGCGTGTGGCTGGAGCCGCGAAACCAGGCGATACGCCTCGACAAAGCTCAACATGAAGCGGGCCGTGTCGGTGAAAAAGCGAATGGGTCGCTTCCGCGTCGGGCCAAGGTAGTGGATGGGATAGCGCGGGCCGGGATGAGGCATCGGCAGCCGCGACGCGCCGTGTGCGCCGGAGTGATGACCGTAGACGTATGCGAAGCGGAATTCGTCCGGCGGGAAGCGCTCGAGAACCTTGTACGTTTCGGGGTGCCAACCCCCGCCGCACAGTGCGACCAAGACCAGCGGGTTGTCCTTGCCGTTTGTGGCATCCATTGCCGACTCAGCGGGATGGCGTGAATGAGTCCCGCTGCTCCATGAACATCGCTGCTCGCCGACTCCGAGGATCAGCCCGCATCCGGCCACTCTCTTGCGGGGGCTCCACCCCTGGCCCGCTCTCCTTGGACCGGTTCCGCAAAGGGATCATCGGTGCTTGAGACTTGCGCTTTAGTTCGGATTCGACAGTTCCCGGGCGTGGCAGGTTATCGGTCGGTCAGGTCAGGAGCCGATATCGTTGGATATCAGAGGCCAACGACCACAAGCGCCGCGGCAACCGGCGACAGGCACAACAAGACACATGACTGCGATGACAGAACCGGTGGCAGACAGACGCGGCAGAACAGCCTCGCCATCTGCGAGGACGGGCGGTGCCGCCCGGACCGCGCCTGCCAGACCCCAGGTCAAGGTGGACCACTACCTCGGCGACTACCTGAACCTGCCGCGAATGATCACATACTGGTACCAGGCCGCCACGGTCCGCGACTGCGACGGACGCGATGTGCTCGAAGTGGGCACAGGCATGGGGCTGACGAGCTGGATCCTCCGACGGTGGGGCCTGCAAGTGGCGGAGCTGGACATCGATCCCGCCCTGGGGCCGACGTGCGCCGGCGATGTGCGTGCGATGCCGTTCGCCTCGGCCAGCTTCGACACAATCCTGATCGCGGAGGTGCTGGAGCATCTGCCGTTCGACGATTTCGGCGTGTGCCTGGCGGAGCTTCGGCGGGTCACGCGCCGGCACGTGGTGGTGACATTGCCGTGTCCCCTGGTCGGCGTGCACCTGGGTATCAATCTGCCCGTCCTGGAGCCGATGTTCATGGCCTTGGGCGTTCGGCAGTTGAGCCGCCCCCGCTTCGACGGACAGCATTACTGGGAGCTGGATCGGCGGGGGTATCCCAAACGGCGCATCCGCCGGATGATTCACGAGGCGGGATTTGAGATCGTCAAGGAGTTCCGACCGGCACTCAGCCTGTATAACTACTTCTTCGTGTTGGCACGCCGCTGACGGGAACCATCCAGTTTCACAGCTCGACCCCACCTACACGATCCTGCCATCGAGCATGTGGACAACGCGGCCGGCCCGGCCGGCCACCTCGGGGTCGTGCGTGACCACCACCAGCGTCATGTGCAGATCGCGTTGCAGTTCCCCCAGCAGATCGAACAGCCGTTCGCCGGTCTTGGAGTCGAGCGCCCCGGTCGGCTCATCGGCCAGCAGGATCTGAGGCTCGTTGGCCAGGGCCCGAGCGATGGCCACGCGCTGCCGCTCGCCGCCGGAGAGCTTGGGCGGCAAAGCCATTGCTCTGTCACTCAGCCCCACACGGTCAAGCAGGCGCCGGGCCCTTTCCAGCCGCTCGGCCTGTGACAGATCCGCGGCCAGCATTGGCGCCTGAACATTCTCCAGAGCCGTCAGGTTGGGCAGCAGGTTGTGCAGTTGGAAAACCAGGCCGACGACGGAGGCGCGAAAGCTGTTGGCTTGCGCCGCCGTGAGGCTGACCAGGTCGCGGCCGCAGACCTCGACAGTGCCGGCATCCGGCCGGTCGATGGCCGAGAGCATGTTGAGCAGCGTCGACTTCCCGCACCCCGACGGCCCGCACACCGCGACAAACTCCCCCGCGGCGACGTCAAGATCCACGCCGTTCAGCGCCACGATGCGATCGCGCTCATAACGCTTGACCAAACCGCGAACACGCACGGCTGCACCGGACGCTGTGGCCGCACTCGTTACTCCGGAAGGCTCCGTCATCTCCTCACGCGCCCTCCTCTTTCGGATCACCGCCTGCACACCCTGCCACAAAGACTATCGCAGCGACACCATCGACGCCCGGAGCTTGTCCAGGTCCTCTGTGATTGTTTTGGTCGGACCGGTCGCTTCGACGGTGTAGATCTTCATCGGCGTCACGTACAGCGCGACGAGGTATGTGATCTTGGCCTGGCCTTCACCAGCCTCGAAGTTGAAGAGCACCCCGTCAAGCCCTCCCTTGGACTTGATGGATTCCCGCTTGACCAGCTTCATGCCGTCGAGATCCACCTTCTGGTACTCCACCGCCTGCGACCAGAACTCCAGAGTCGCGGTGCGATCCTCGTTCGGGTGTGACTTGAGTGCAATCACGTTGCCCCGGGCGGACACGGCCTTCAGGTCATAGCTCTGCTGGTCCTTGACCTTCACATAACCGTTCGGCGGGTCAATCGCCGAACAGCCCGAGGCCACGAGCAGCAGGGCAGGCAGCAACAAAGAGCACAGCAATCGAAATCGAAGCATGGCGGACTCTCCTCAATAGTCGAGGGTCAGGCGTTTGGGGTCCAGCTCATGAAGCCACGGGAACGGCAGCTTCATCAACTGCGGGGTCGGTGCGCTACGATAGATCCGCTCGAAGCTGACTGTAATCGTGCTGTAAGCGACGCGGCTCTTGAGCAGCTCGATCTTGGCCTGAAGTCGCTCGATCTCCTCGCCGACCCGGTTCAGCTCCTTCTCCACTTCCAGGGCCGCCTGCACCGTCTCCGCCTTGGCCAGCAGAGCGGAGAGCCGCTCGCGGACCGCCATCGCATTCTTCAACCGGGCCTCCAGATCGACATACTCCTCGGTCACGTCGGCGGCTTCGAGCTGGCGGCTCGTCACCCGGCCCAGGCTCTCCACTCTGGCTTCGGCGTCGGAGTAGGCGGCGGCGGGCACGCGGATGCTGATGCGATCGCCGCGGATTTCCTGGACCCACCCGCCGTACTCAGCGGCCAGAGCTTCAACCTGCTTGAGAGCGGCCTCGACCTCGGGCACCACGATCGTCAATGCCGCCGTGTAGACAACGATCCGCTTCTCGCCAGTCTGCGGCGGCGCAGCATTCAACAGAGGTGCCGCGTTGGCAGCGGCCTCGAGGGAAGGGGTGCTTACATCGGCCGAAGCGGCGCCGGAGGCGACCTTCGCAGGTGGCCGGGTGCCTTCCGACGGAGGCCCTGCGTGAACCGGGCTCATCGGATACCGTGCCTCGGCGCAACCGATCGGCAAGACCAGGGCGAGGATGGCGGGCACAACGATGAAGAACAGTCCTTGAGAGCCTCGAAGAACGCGTGGATACATGAGGATTCTCCTCGTTGGTCCGGATCCCTTGTCCTGGTCAGTCTGATCGCATTACACGTTCAGCGCGCCGAGGCGACAAGAGGTTCACACGCCACTGAAGAAATTTCGCGCCTTTCCCTTCGGCCTGGAACGCTCGGCCGACGCCCTCACTCATGCCGCAGCGCCTCCACCGGCGAAATCCGCGCCGCCCGCCAGGCGGGCAGCGCTCCGCCGAGGATGCTGAGGACCACGGCGACCGCCAGCGCGGTGCAGAATGGCTGCCAGTCGTAGACCGGATCGACGAACTGCGCGGCGATAGGCAGCTCGGTGGACAGTTTCGCCAAACCCACGCCGCCGAGGCAGCCGACCACCCAGGCGATCAGGCCCACGCCGGCGGACTCGGCGATGATCATGGCCACGATGCCGCGCTTGGACCAGCCCATGGCTCGCAGGACCCCGATTTCGCGGGTCCGCTCGTTCACCGCCATCCACATCGTATTGGTCACGATGATGCCGCCGACGACTATGGCGAGGAAGGAAACCCTCCGGTTGATGAAGCTGGCGATCTCCAGGCCCTTGTCCACCTTCTTGTACTGCTCGGCGCTGACGATGGCGACGATGCCGGGGATGGTCCGCTCCAGGCGATCGGCCACGACCCTGCCATCAACGCCCGGCCGTACTCTAACCTGAAAGCTGGTGACCTGGCCCGGCTTGTGGCTGATAGCTTGCAGCTTGCTCAGCGACATGACGATGGCGCCGTTGAAATAGACCACCTCCGTTTCGAAGACGCCGACAATGCGATAGATCTCCCGGCCGATCCACATCCTGTCCCCGACGTCCTTGTTCAATATCTTCGCCGCAATCGAGCCCAGGATGATCTCATCGTCAGACTTGACGTAACGGCCGCGCAGCAGGCGGTGCTGATGTTCGCCCATCCGCTCCGGGTTGAGCCCGATCAGGAAAGCGAACGGCATCCCCTCGGCGGGCATTACTTGCCACAGATAGGAAGCCACATCGGCAACGTCGGGATCGGCCAGCAGCGCCGCGCGGGTCGCCTTTTCATCGAGCGAGCTGAACAGGTCCGCAGCGACACCGGCCTGAAAGACCATCATGTCGCTCTCCGCGAAGTGAATCGCGGCGTTGGTGGAGGCCCAGAAGCCCCGCGTCGTGGCCCCGAATGCGACAATGGCCACCACTCCGACGGCAACGCCCAGAGCGGTCAGCGAGGTGCGAACCGGCTGGCGATAAAGGTTCCGCCGGCACATTCCCAACAGCGTCAGTGGACGGGCGGCGCTTGCCATGGCGTGATTGTAACAGTCGCTTCGCCGGCTCGCGAGCTACAGGGCGGCCACGCTCCTTCGGTGCAGCCTACAACACTTGCTATGACTATTGCGCCCAATACCAGCTCATCCCGACGTACGTCTGTAACACAACCCACAAATCATTCGAATGGCCAACCTTAGCCTGCGCATAAGCCATGAATAAAGCGCGCCAGTGTGCGGACACTACTGTGGGTGGCAGGCGCCACCATCGCAATGAAGCATGTCAAGGTTGTGGTCAAATAAACGAACATCAGACTCTCACATCCTAATATTCTGATTTCAGCTATCGCCTTGACACCGCATGGCCGAAGGTTAATATGTATTAGCTGACGGACTGGTCCGTCAATTATTGTCGGCGGTCAAACAGTGGAGCTATCGGACAAACGCCCGGGACGGCCAAGAGACGAGCAACTCGGTGCCAGACGTACCGAGGAGATCCTCGACGTCGCCGCGCGGTTGTTCGCCGCGTGGGGCTTCGGGAACACCGACGTGCAGACCGTGGCCAATCAGCTTGGCGTAGGCAAGGGTACGATCTACCGCTACTTCCCCACCAAACAGGAGCTTTTCCTCGCCGCGGTTGATCGGGGGATGCGCCGCCTGATGGCTCACATCGAAGCCTGTATGACCGACGACGACCTCCTCAAACAGTTGGAGCAGGCCGTTCGAGCGTATCTCTCCTTCTTCCAGGCGAATCCCGAGTTCGTGGAGCTGCTCATCCAGGAGCGTGCGGAATTCAGGGACCGGCCCAAGCCCACCTACTTCGCCCATAGGGACGCCAACATCGGCAAGTTCCAGACGCGATTGCGATCGCTGATCGCGGAAGGGCGGATGCGCGACCTGCCGCTCGACACCATCAACAACGTCGTGGGCGACCTGGTCTATGGGACGATGTTCACGAACTACTTCTCGGGCCGGCGGCGGCCGCTTGACCAGCAGGCCGACGACATACTGGAGGTCATACTGACTGGGCTTCTGAGCGATAAGGAACGGCATAGGCGGACCTCCGCGAACGCCTCCCAACCGCCGCGCCCCAGTGGCGACGGTGGCGGGAATGGGCCCGCCGAAAGGTCGGAAGGGTGATATCCGTATGTTGAGAAACAGGGGGCAGTCCTGTTGGCGCACCCTCGTGCTCGGCAGCGCCGCGATCGGCGCCGTCACCGTGCTGTCCGGCTGTCGCGAGCCCGACCCGGCCAAGGGCAGCGCCGAACCGCCCGCGGCGGCGACGAAGCCGGCCTCCCCCGCGACGCAGGGTACAACGGAGGCGCCGGTCCAGCCGACGGTGGACGTTCGGCGAGAGACGCTGCGACAGTATGCACCGGCCGTGGGCAGCTTCCGGGCTCGGCAATCGACGCGAATCGGCCCGCAGGTGACCGGCCGGGTGCAGGAAGTCCTGGTCAACGTCGGCGACATCGTGAGCAAAGGTCAGGTCCTCCTGCGGCTCGATCCGAGTTTCTTCCAGATCGACGTTGAGCAGAACAAGGCCGCCGTAGACGCCGCCCAAGCCGCGCTGGCCAATGCCGCGGTGGACGTCGCCGACAGCGAGCGGGAAATGAACCGCCGGCTCGAACTCTTCGGCAGAGACGCCGGTTCCACCAAGGAGCGCGATGACGCCATCGCCGCCCGCGACCGGGCCATCGCCAACCACGCGGAGAAGGCGGCCAAGCTGGCCGAGGCGAAAAGGAAGCTGGATTACGCACAGCAGCAACTCGACGAGACGCGGATTCGAGCCCCGTTCGACGGGGCCATCACCGCGCGACTGGTCGATCCCGGTGAGACCGCTGCGCTGATGCCGCCGACGCAACTGGTGGAGATCCAGGAGGTCGGCGTGCTGTATCTCGAGTTCTCGCTGCCGCAGGAGTTGCTGGACGTCGTCGGCGCCGGCACGCCGATGGAGTTCGAGGTCGAGGGCGTGAAGAACGGCGGAGGCAGCGGCATGGTGGCGGTCGTGTTCCCGGCCATTGATGCGGCGACGCGATCGTTTCGCTGCCGGGCAATCATCGAAAACCAGGACCGCAAGTACCAGCCGGGCCTGCTGGCCCAGGTCAAGGTCGTGACGCGGGAAGTGAAAGACGCCCTCGTCGTGCCGCGAACGGCCCTCTCGCAGACGGCCTCCGGCTGGCAGACGGTGGTGGCCGTGGACGGCCGGCCCGTGACCCGCCCCGTCGACATCGGGCTGATCACGGATGACTGGGCCGAGGTCCTCGGCGGCCTGGCAGAAGGCGATCGCGTGGTGGCGAAGGCCAACGGTCGATCGTGACGAAACTGGCAACGAATTGAATCCGGCGGCGGGCGAATCCCTCCCTGCGCGAGTTCTCGGGATTGAGCAGTGATTCTCTCTGATACGGCGATTCGACGGCCCGTCCTGACCACGATGGTGATCGGCGCGATCATCGTCTTCGGCGTGGTCTCTTTCCGGCGGATCGGGATCGACCTGTTTCCGCGGGTCGAGTTCCCCGTCATCACCATTTTGACGGAGCTCCGCGGCGCCGACCCGATCACCATCGAGACCACGGTCACCGACCCCATCGAGCAGGCTGTCTCGACGATCAGCGCCATCAAGCACCTCCGTTCCACCAGCGCCGAGGGCTTCTCCCAGGTCGTCATCGAGTTCGAGCTGGAGAAGAACGTCGATGTCGCCTACCAGGAGGTCCAGGCCAAGCTGGGCACGGTCCGGTCCGAGCTGCCCACCGACATCGAGGAGCCCATCATCGAGAAGTTCGATATCGACGCCGCCCCGATCATGAGCGTCGTCGTCTCCGGCGACATGCCCATGGGCCGGCTCACGCACCTCGCCGACAAGACGGTAAAGGAACGCCTGCAACGAATCCGCAACGTCGGCCAGGTAAAGCTGGTCGGCGGCCGCGACCGTGAGATCTGGCTGTGGCTCGACCGCGACAAATTGGAGGGCCATCAGCTCGCCGTCCAGGACGTGATCGACGCCCTCCGCACCGAGCACGTCGAGTACCCCGGCGGCCGCGTGGAAACCGGCCCGCTCGAGTACGTGGTCAAGACCAAGGCGGAATTCGAATCCGCCGAGCAGTTCGCGGCCATGACCGTGGCCTTCCGGGAAGGCGCGGCCATCCGTGTCCGCGATCTGGGCCGCGTGGAAGACGGCATCCAGGAAGAGCGGACCCTGGCCCAGCTCAACGAGCGGCGGGCCGTCGCCCTCCAGGTCCGGCGGCAGTCGGGCACCAACACTGTCGAGGTCGCCGACGCCGTCACCGCCGAAGTTCACCGCCTCCAGCAGGAGCTGGCCCCCCGCGGCATCAAGCTGGAGATCGCCCAGGACCTCTCTCGCTTCATCAAGGAATCGGTCCACGAGGTCCAGTTCCACCTCGTCTTCGGCGGCGGCCTGGCCGTCATGATCGTGTTCCTCTTCCTGCGGAACCTGCGGAGCACGTTCATCAGCTCGCTGGTCATCCCGACGTGCATCATCGGCACCTTCGTGCTGATGAACGTGATGGGCTTCACCCAGAACATGATGACGCTGCTGGCCCTCTCGCTGGCCATCGGCCTCCTCATCGACGACTCCATCGTGGTGCAGGAGAACACCATGCGCCACGTCGAGGAGGGCAAGCCCGCACCCCAGGCGGCGTCGTTCGCCACCAACGAGATCGCCCTGGCGGTCCTGGCGACGACGGCCTCCGTGGTGGCGGTGTTCGTGCCGGTCGCGTTCATGAGCGGCATCGTCGGGCGGTTCTTCTACCAGTTCGGCCTGACGGTGACCTTCGCGGTGCTGATCTCGCTGCTGGTGGCCTTCACGCTGGACCCCATGCTCTCCTCGCGCCTGCTGCGAAAGCCCAGGCAAGGCCGGCTCTGGCAGGCCTCCGAGCGGGTCCTCAGCTCGATCGATCGGGCCTACGAGTGGCTCCTGGCCCGGGCACTGCGGCATCGGCTGATCGTCGTGGCCGCGGCCATCGGCGTATTCATCGGCACGGGCTTCCTGGCCAGGTACCTGCGGAGCGAGTTCATCCCGCTGGAGGACCAGAGCCAGTTCAACATCCGCGTGAAGGCCCCGCTGGGCTCTTCGGTGCAGGCCACCGCGGGCATCTTCGAGCAGATCCGCTCCCGCCTGGCCGGCCAGTCGTGGCTGGACTACACCTTCACCGCCATCGGCGCCGACGAGCTGCAACGGGCCAACGAAGGCATGATGTATGTCAAGCTCCTCGACAAGAAGGAGCGGCGCGTCACACAACAGGACGCCATGGCCTGGGCCCGCCGGCAGACCGCCGACATTCAGAACGCCAAGATCAGCATCGAGATCGTACCAGAGATCTCCGGCGGCGGCATGCGTCAGACCGACATGCAGGTCGAGCTGCGCGGCACGGACCTCGACGTGCTCGACGCGATGGCCGCGCGCGTCCTGGATAAGATGCGGACCTCGCCCGGCTACGTCGACCTCGATACCACCTACGACAAGAACAAGCCCGAGGTCAACGTCTATGTCAAACGCGATCGGGCGGCGGACCTGGGCGTGAATCCACGGGCCATCGCCTCAACCGTGCGGGCGATGATCGGCGGCGACCGCATCAGCAAGTTCAAGGCCGAGGGCGACCGCTACGACGTCAGCGTGCGCCTGGAGGAGCCGTATCGCAACCGGCCGGAGGACATCGAGCGGCTGACGGTCCGTTCCAACACCGGCAAGCTGGTCAACCTCCGCAACGTCGCCTGGGTGAAGCAGGAGGCCGGGCCGGTGCAGATCAACCGCTACAACCGCACGCGGCAGATCACCGTACTGGCCAACCTCGACCGCGACAGGAAGGTGCTCGGCGAGGCGGTGGACGAGCTCAAGCAGGTCATCACCGACATGGGCCTGCCGCCGGGCTACACCTTCGCCTTCGTGGGCCTGGGCGACGTCATGCAGGAATCCTTCGGGTACCTCTTCTTCGCCCTGTACCTCGCGGTCATCCTGATCTACATGGTGCTGGCGGCGCAGTTCGAGAGCTTCATCCACCCATTCACCATCATGCTGTCGGTGCCGCTGTCCATCGTCGGCGCCCTGGCCGCGCTGATCGCGACGGGCATGACGCTGAGCATCTTCACCATGATTGGCATCATCATGCTGATGGGCCTGGTGACCAAGAACGGCATTCTGCTGGTCGACTTCACCAACACCCTGCGCCGCCGCGACGGCCTGGAGCGCAACGCCGCCCTGCTCAAGGCCGGGCCCATTCGGCTGCGGCCCATCCTGATGACCACGTTCGCGATGATCTTCGGCATGTCCCCGATCGCCCTCTTCGGCTCCGAGTCTCGGTCCCCGATGGCCGTGACCGTCATCGGCGGCCTGACCACCTCGACGCTATTGACGCTGGTGGTCGTGCCGGTGGTCTACACGCTGCTGGACGACCTGGTCCACCCGCAGACCTGGCGAATCGTCCAGCGTCTCCGCCGCCGCTCGGCGTTGGAGCCCCTCACGTCGAAGTAGCCGCGGTTGAGCCGGACTTCTCACCACGAAGAACTTGGCGCGGCCGAGCCGCAACCAAAGTAGCGGCTCGCGCTTCGTGCGGCCGCTCGTCAAAGCGTCCATCCCGCCTTCCAGGCCGCTTGAGCGGCCCTTCCCGCAGGGCTGTAGGCTAGTTGTTTCACGGCTAGTTCAGCGCCCCCACACACTCCATCCGCCCTGCGTCACCCCCAACCCGTTTTCAACGGGTTTTGCCCCCGCCTTCAGGCCGGACTGCCCACGCGGGGTCGTCGCTCGTGCGGTCTGCCTCCTGTGGACTTTTCGCACGGCCGGGTGGCCCAGGTTCTCCGAACCTGGGGCATCGATTTCCCCGACCAAGCCCCCACCACTGCCCTATGCCCATACGGATAAACCCCAGCGCCCCTGCGCCGCCCGGCCGGCCGCCCCATTCTGATTTCTGGGCACCCTGAATTTCGACGCTTTCCACTTGCCCTCGAGCGAATGTTAGGCTATAGTTAGGAATACGTCCGGTACGCCTCTGCGAGAACGGAGAATGACTGCGTTTCCCCTTTCGAATCGTTGTCTGCTGGGGTTGCGACGGATTGCCACGGATTGCGCGCGTTTTTCCCCGGGCCGACGGCGACGCAACGGCGTATGGACTCGCCGTCGGCGGTATGGCTGAAGGCTGGGAGCCGACCGCTGACCGCTCTGAAGTCGCCTGCTGTAACATGCGTTAACACGCGCTAAAACGCGGCGAAAAAAGATTTCTGGCGAGGTGCAGCAAGCGATTGCGGATCGCTGATCACCTCTGCTTCGCGGCCGTTTGCGGCGGTTTACACCCTGCAGTGGAGCCGGTGCCCTCACCGGCGGCTTGGCGAAAGGAAGGTCAGCACGCCTCCGGAAGCCCTACGCTGCCGACGAGGGCGTCGGCACCACTTTGACGCCTGCGCGCGGCGACCCAAATGGTTTGATATGGCTCACAGCTAACAGCTATCAGATGAGAGTTTCCGAGTGCTGACGGCTCCACGATTCGCGGCCGTTTGCGGCGGTTTGAACCCTGCAGTGGAGCCGGTGCCCCCACCGGCGGCTTAGCGAAAGAAAGTCAGCGCCGCTCCGGAAGCCTCACGCCGCCGACGAGGGCGTCGGCACCACTCTGACGCCCGCACGCGGTAACCAAAATGGCTTGGTATGGCTCGCAGCCAACAGCTTCCGAGTGCTGACTGCTCTACGATTCGCGGCCGTTTGCGGCGGTTTGAACATCCCCCGGGTCTAGACGCCTCACACGGCCGGGCCACGGCGGTACAATGGCACCCGTTCCGGGCCGCCAGTCGCCGATCTGGGAACGTGCCCGCCGACACTTTTCGCGGAGGAGAAAGCGATGGTCACGACAACACCTCGAGCGCAGCAGCGGACCTGCCTGGCGGCGGTGGGATGGTTGATGCTGGGCATCAGCGCGCCCCCGGCATGGGGCCAGGCGTGCGTCAACTGGACCCCGCGAAGCTCGTCGCCTTCGGCTCGCTCCTACGCCGCCATGGCTTACGACGGCAACCGGCATGCAACCGTGCTCTTCGGGGGAATCGGCGGCGGCGGCCTCAACGACACCTGGGAGTGGAACGGGGCCAGCTGGACGCTCGCCAACCCCGCCGCCAGCCCGGCGGCCCGGGCCGACCATGCCATGGCCTACGACGGCGCTCGCGGAGTGACCGTGTTGTTCGGGGGAATCGCCGCCGGCTTCCTTGCCGACACCTGGGAATGGAACGGTGTCAACTGGACGCAGCGGAACCCGATCCTCAGCCCCACAGCGAGAGGCGCCCAC
The DNA here is from genome assembly GCA_035542775.1 of Phycisphaerae bacterium. Taxonomy (GTDB): domain Bacteria; phylum Planctomycetota; class Phycisphaerae; order UBA1845; family UTPLA1; genus DATKKX01. The sequence continues at coordinate 13,965 of DATKKX010000412.1, forward strand.
GCCATGGCGTACGACATCGCCCGTGGCGTGACGGTGCTGTTCGGCGGGGCCGGCAACGGCGGCGTGCAGTTCGCCGACACTTGGGAGTGGAACGGCGTTGCCTGGACCCTTCGCACCCCGGCCGACAGCCCGCCGGTCCGGCACGACGCTGCCATGGCCTACGATATCGCCCGCGGTGTGACGGTGCTGTTCGGCGGAGCCGGCGCCGGCGGCTGCCTCGGCGATACCTGGGAGTGGAACGGGCTCGACTGGGCCCAGCGCAACCCGGCGACCAGCCCGCCCGTCCGCTATATGCACACCATGGTCTACGATATCGCCCGCGGCGTGACCGTGCTGTTCGGCGGCGACTGCAACGGCTCACGTCTGGGCGACACCTGGGAGTGGAACGGAACCGACTGGACGCAGCGGTCGCCGGCCGCGTCGCCCTCGCCCCGCGGTGCCCATGCCATGGCCTACGATGGCGCCCGCGCCGAATCCGTGCTGTTCGGCGGAAACAACGTCGGCGTTGACAGCGGCGAAACCTGGGCATTCGCGTATGCGGCCGCGCCGACCATCCTGCAGCAGCCGACCAGCCAGTCGGTTTGCAGCGGCGGCAGTGTCGTGCTCCCCGCCGCGGCCGCCGGCACCGGTGGCTTGAATTATCGTTGGCGCCGGGGCGGCGCCGACCTTGCCAACGGCGGCAACATCGCCGGAGCCGATACGCCCACGCTGACCATCAATCCGGCCGGAGAGGCCGACGCAGGGCCGGATTACAGCCTGGTGGTCAGCGACGCCTGCGGAGGCAGCGTGGTCAGCGCCAACGCCGCGATCACGGTCGCCGTCCCGCCCAACAGCCCCTGCACCACACCCGCCGCGTGTGGCGTGTGCGGAGCGGGCAGCGAGGTGCTGTTGTTGGTTGCAGTGTTGGGATGCTGCCTCGTTCGCCGGCGAAGCGGTGGAATGGGTGTGAAACGGGCGCGCGGCGGGCGCAGCCCTGAGTGCGGGGCCGAGGCCGCGAAGCGGTGCGACCGCGGCGAGAACTGAGCCCGTGTGCGTACGTGTTCCAGTGCCGGGTTTGCGGAGCGCACAAGGCCTCCTGCGATTGTGGCTGAAGCGAGTGGGAGGGGGGCAGCGAGAAAGGCGCCTTTGTATGGACCAGATCTATGTTGTCGAGCCCGAGAGCAAGAGACTAACCGCGGTCGAGGCGGTGTCCCTCGCCGCGATCGGGATCAAAGAGCGCGACGATCTCGAGAAGTGGGTTTTGGACAATCCGCAGGTGCTTGGGGAGGAGCTGCTCGTCATCACGTCGGAGTTCGACCGGTTTGAGCGGAGCAGCCGGCGGCTGGACGTGCTGGCACTCGATAAGAACGGCGTCCTGGTCGTGGTCGAGCTGAAGCTGGAGCTGTCGGGCTCGTGGGCGGATCAGCAGGCGATCCGCTATGCGGCGTTCTGCTCCACGATGACGATGGAGGATGTGGTGTCAGCTCGGGCGGAGTTTTTCGGGAGCTCCAATGATGATGCCAGAGCGGCGATGCTTCAATTCCTGGGTGCGAGCGAGCTGCCGGAGCTTGGCGACCGACCACGAATCATCCTGGCGGCGGGATCGCTGGACGATGCGGAACTGACGTCGGCGGTGCTTTGGCTGCG
>DATKKX010000413.1:0-29514 GCA_035542775.1 Phycisphaerae bacterium
GGGCCACCCGGACGGCGTTGAACCTGGACGTGAACGCTAACGGCAACCCGGCGGCAACGCAGTTCGCGGTAATGTGTACAGCGAGCAGCCCGACGGACCTGAACTGGAACGGCAAGTACGTCAACGCCTCCGGGGCGGCCAGCGCCACGGCGGTGTGGCGGACGGAGGCCCAGTGGGGCGTGACGACGGTTCAGGCCTTGCAGGCCTGCACGACGTACACGTTCGCGGTGAAGGGCCGGAACAGCGACCTGGTGGAGACGGCCTTCGGGCCGGGGGCCTCGCTGGGCACGGCCGGACATTTGGGTGACATGGACGGGGATGGCAACGTGGATGGCGCCGACATCCAGTCATTCGTGACCTGCGCGATTTCCGGCGGGTCGGGCTGCGCCTGCGCCAACATGACAGTTTCCGCGTTCGTGAACTGCCTGCTGCACCCGGGGACGTGTCCGTAGAGTGAGATGTCCGCGGGTAGAGGCACGCGACCGCGGCGGGAATCGAGGTTGGTCCGAAATCCTCGTCTATGCGACGGAGATGAGTCTTATTTCGGTACGACGGGAGAGGTGGTCGTGAGCGGCGATGCCGACGGCCCATGTTGGTGGACCGATCCGGAGCAGCGGGATTACCGGTGCCTGTCCGTGCGCCAATCCCGTACGCCTTGCCGGCGAGCCCGGCAGTAGCCAGGGATCGGTCGTTGCGAACGCGGGTAGGAGGGGGATGGAACGTCAAAATATCTCAAGTTTTTGGGAGTTGTTGCTGTCCGGACGCGGAAGCCGGCGCGTTTTGTTATCGCTACCAGGTGGGAGGGGGCATTGCTGGGCACGGGTTCGCATTCAGACCTGGCGAGGCAGTGCTCAATAATCTGTCGATTCGCCAGGTTGATATTTCGCTTGGCGCGCGCCGAAGTGACCGTGGATGGGGTGCCGCAGATATCGACGTTAGGCCAGTAATCACCGAATTTTCGGGGCTTTTTTTCAGCCACAGACTTGACTGAGGAATGCCGATTCTGCTAGCATGAAAGCCGTTATCGTTGGCTATGGGGAAGGCGTCCAGCGGAACACCTGCCAGGGGAAAAGAGGTGTTTGTCTCCATGTCGCTAGTGGCTTATCGGGTGGAGGATATAACATCCGTGCGCTAGCATTGTTTGTGAGGGAGGAAGAGGTATTGGGAGCCAGGGCCCCATCACATTCCGGGTGGGCGGTGGTCCGAGGAGTGGGTTTCAGTCTCCTGCAAAAATGCGTTGAGTAGTAGTGTTGCTTCCGGCGTCGCGGTGTAGGGCGGTCCGGGGAGCCTATCAAGTACGAACAGTAGTGCCTCATTCAATTCAATGAAAGGAGCAACGTCCATGAGAAAACGAATCGTGTTGTTGTCAATCCTAGGCTTGACAGCCTGCATCTGCTGGGCGCTCGGCAGCGCGGTTGCCGATCAGCCCTCCGTTCGCACCGGCGGTCAAGTCGCTCCTGGCGCGGCCGCAGACACGAGCGCGTCCTCAAGCCGTGATGCCAAACCGGTCAATCTGGCCGACCAGGCCGGAATGATGGCTCCTGCCACGGGACATCTGAAGGGGACCGTGTCCATACCTGACGGGTACACGCCGACGGGCGCCGGACATGACACCGGGCCCCAGGGCGGGACCCCGAAGACTTCGCTGCTGGATCGAATTCAGCCGTCGTCGCCCAACATGCCTCATCGGTATGCGATTATGTCGTCCGCTGACGGCAGTGGCGCGACTGAGATTGATCCACGCTCTATCGACCCGAACAATCCTTGCTTCCCTGCCACCCAAGGCGGCGGACAATGCGGCCCGGCCGTATACGACAACCTGGAGCCGAACGGCACCAACTTCTACTTCGGCATATCGAATGGTGAGATCCTGATGGACGACATCTGGCTGGCGGGAACCCAGCGAGAACTGTGCTCCGTCACCATTCGGTCCCAGGGCGTTGGCCCGGGCACCTATTCATATACGATCGAGCTGTGGACCGGTTGCCCCCTGGATGCAGGGAGCGTCAAGATCGGCCCGACGATCAGCAGCGGGACTATCTCCCCCGGTAGTGGCGGACGCGTTGATACTCTCACTTACCCGTTCAACGCCGTCGTTCCGACGTTCTTCTGGATCGTGCAGACCTGGACACTGGTAGGGACCACATCGGCTGTCGGACCGCACATCACCGACCTGGCCGAAGTCGGTTTCTCGGCGGACAGCTTCGGCATGATCGAAGGGACGCCCCCGGTGTGCAACCTGAACTACTGGTTCGGCGGGTATAGTCCGCCCAGCACGCCTGGCGCCAGCTTCAGCTACGCCTTCAACGCGACCGGCTCGGACGTGGGCAAGTGCTGCTACGGCGATTGCGCCTCGTGCGTGGACACCACGTACAGCGACTGCATGGCGCGGGCCGGCGGGCCTGAGTTCATGCTGGGCACGACCTGCGCGACGGCGCCTTTCTGCCGGAAGGGCGCGTGCTGCCTGACCACCGGCGCCTGCCTGGACGACAAGACCAAGGCAGAGTGCCAGGCGACTCCGAACTACCTGAGCTGGACGCTCGGAGCAAGGTGCACGCTTGACCCGGTTCACCCCTCTATTCCGGTGGCTGACTGCGCCGCAGCGCCTGCCAATGATCTGTGCTCGGCCGCCATCTCGCTGACCGGCACCTGCCTCACCAGGTCGTTCGACAATACCAATGCGTCGGCGACGGTCCTGCTCGGTGACCCGGTTTCGTGTCTGGGCGGCAATACGCCGGCAGACGCGAATGACGATGTGCAGATCGCCAATGATATCTGGTACTTCTACACGGTTCCCACCACCTACAACGGAACCGCCATTAGCAGAGCCTACGTGGTTATCAGCACGCTGGGCAGCGCGTTCGACTCGGTGATTGTTGCCTATGCGCGACCCAGCTCGACGGCGGCCTGTGGTGTCGCGGGCGCGATCACGTGCGCGGATCCGAACACTGTCATCACCACCCCCGGCTATGAAGTCGGCTGCAACGATGACATCGTGGGCCTCAACGCGACCCATGCGCAGATCCAGGATTCGTACGTCGTGGTTGACTGCGATGGTGCCGCTGGGCCGCTCCCCGGTGGCTGCATCCTGATCCGTGTCGGCAGTCTGCAGCAGACCGGCGGACACGGTGGACCAGGTTTCCTGAACGTCGACCTGATCCCGTACTTCCCGGCCCCATTCGGCACGGAGGAAGGCGTTTGCTGTCTGCCCGCGGGCGGCTGCGTGCTGACGAACGACTCGTCGCCTTGCTCCTCTATGGGCGGTTACTTCCGGTCCACGACGGACTTTTTTGAGGGTGGCGATCCCGGTGCCCCCGAGTTCCCCCAGACGACCTTTGAAGCCAAGGCCCAAGGCTGCTGCCACGGTGCCTTCGGCGGTTGCCAGGTAGGCGAATACTGTGGCAACCCGATCGATCTTGACGCCATCAAGAGCCTCTCCTGGTCGGGCGACGTTTGGAAGGTGACCTTCTTCAAGTTCACCACTCGTGAGTTCCAGGTGGGCGATCCCGGCTATCCGGGGACCGATCCGCACTACGCGATCACCATCGACACCTGCGGCTCGGCGTTTGACACCATCCTGTCGATCTACAGCGGACCGGGCGGAAGTGGTGGCGAACTCGACTTCCACGGCGACTGCATGGCCGGCTACCTCATCAAGCAGAATGACGACTGCTCAGTCGATACCGCCGGAGCCGAGGGCCACGTGTCCTGCGCCGGCGCGTACACGACTACGTCGTGCATTTGTCTGACCGTTGGTACCGATCCGGGCCTGTACGACCTGCTGAACGGCATTCCGTACTACGTTGCCGTCGGCATGAAGGACACGCGCACCGGCACGGGCCTTCCGATCGCGCAGGGCATCGATCCGGCGCCGAACTATCCGAATGAGCCCAAGAAGGCGCTGGCGCTGAACATCCAGGATGGCTGGAAGGATTGCTCCGCCTGCTCGAAGAGTTGCTGCAAGGGCGACATGAACGGCGATGGCGTCCTGGATGGCATGGACATTCAGAAGTTCATCACCGTGTTGATTACCTCCGCCACCTCGCCGTATCCTTGCACGCTGGCCAATCCGAGCGATCCCAATGATCCCGCTTGGAACTGGTGCCGCGCGAACATGAACGGCGACAGCGTCGTCGATGTGCACGACATCGGCGGGTTTGTGAACGCTCTGCTGGTCCCGTGGCCCTGCGATCTCACCGACTACTGCGGTGTTGACGGCTACTGCCAGCCGGCGGATCAGGGCGGCTTCTACGTCAGTGACCCGAAGCAGAGCATCAGGGTCGCCGACAACTTCATCTCGCTCACCGGTGGTCAGGTCACGCGTGTATGCTGGTGGGGCTTTGACGCCTTCCGCGCCGGCAGCACGTGGGGTCCCTGCACGACTGGTACCCCGACTGACAACTTCTCCATCCGGTTCTTCAAGGACGGCGGCGGCCGGCCGGGCGATCTGATGGCCTCCTTCGCTGGTATCCCGATGGCCACTTATCCGGCGCCGGGCGTCGCGCCCTACTACGGCGTGAAGACGGCTACAGGCCAGACCTTCGACGGCGCCGCTGAGTACAAGTACCAAGTCCAGATTCCACCGGTGGTCGTCGAGGCCGGCGATTGCACCTGGATGGAGATCGTCAACACCACAAGCGCCGGCGATTGCTGGTGGGCGTGGGAAGTGATAAGCAGTGCGGATTTCGGCGACGGCAAGGCGGCCGTCTACGAGGACGGCTACTATCGCTGGGTCGACGGTACCGATCTGGCCTTCTGTCTGAACATCCCGCTCTATAGCGGCTCCTGCCAGCCCGCCTGCACGGTGGTCTGCCCCGTCGGCGCTGCACAGGAAGGTGAGCCCGATTGCGGGCCAGGCTTCGTCGATACCACGGATGGTGGTTGCTGGGTGGACACGCCGCTCTTCAAGACGATCACGAACGGCCAGACCTACTGCGGCACGACGGGTATTTACCCGTCAGCCACGCCTGGCTTCGTCGAGAGGGACGGTGACTGGTACAAGCTCACTCTGACCGGCTCGTCGATATTGACGGTCGGGGTCCAGATGGACTTCAACCTCATCTACTTCATCCTCGGCCCGTACAACTCGAGCCAGCCGTGCGCCAATTGGGGTGATCCCAATGATCCTCACTTCATCGAAGGCTGGCAAATCACGCCGTGCGCGAGCGGAGTCTCGATCGACACGATTCTGCCTTCGGCCGGCGAGTACCACATCCTGGTGGTGCCGAACTTCGATTACTTCTGGGATCAGCCCTGCGGCAGCAAGTACACCCTCAAGACGAAGTGGGTGCCTGTGCCCATCGGTGCCTGCTGCAGCGGGACCACTTGCCAGGGTCCGGAGACAGAGAGTGCTTGTTGTGCACGAGGTACCCAGTGGACGTGGTATAAGGACAAGACTTGCTCGCCGAATCCTTGCCTTGCCGGTACGCTGCTCTGGGACAATTACCCCTGCACAAGCACTACTCTGCCGAGTGGCGCCACTTGCTCGCAGCGGGATACCGCCTACAGCGGGACCGGCTTCAATGCCCAGGTTGCCGATGACTTCATCTTTACTCAGGCGCGCACCATTACGAGGGCTCGCTGGGTCGGCAACCTCTACAATGGCACCGGACCAAACCAGATCACCGCCTTCAAGGTGTTCGTCTATGCGAACGCCACTGACAGGCCAACAGGTAGTGGTACGCCCAATCCGACGGGTCCGGACAGCACGGCGCTCACCACTATAACCATTCCGATTGCAAGCGTCTCGATAACTACCAACACCGACACGTCCACCAAGACCTACGAAGCGACGTTGCCTTCGTCCTTCACGGTCCCGGCGAACACAAGGCGTTGGATCGTCTTCCAGGCGCAACTGAACTTCGCGCCGCAGTGGGGCATCTCCACTGTGCCGCTGAAGACAGGCTCGCTCCATGGGTGGAGCGGGTTCCCGCTCCTCGGCACCCCGTTCTGGACGACATTGCCCGCGGGGCGTGAGGACATGGCCTTCAGGCTGTACGGCAACTAAGGCCAGGCAATTCGATCGCGGGAACGCCCGCGGTTGATTTCAGTGACTCGTTCAGCTCGCCCGCTCCGATACTTCGGGGCGGGCGAGCTTCATTTGGTGGGAGAGAAGAGGCGTCAGTTCAGGAGGCCCATGCCGCCCGGTCGGCGGGGCGTGGTGCCGCGGGGAGCCTGGTTCAGGCCGGCCGTGCAAGAGGAGAGCGGGCGTCAACGCCACGCCGATATCGATCTTGGCGACCACACTTATTCAGGGAGCGCAATCGTCCTGAGGGGGACATGTCTCCGGCGCCTTGGAGGGCAGGAGAGCAAGATCAGCCCCGACGGCCCACATCGATTTGCCAGATGTTCCTCACGGTCTTGGCCTTCTCCAGCGACCAGAGTTCGCTCAGCAACCGATCCTGCGTCTTCGCGGTGATGAGGTCGTCGGTCAGGATATGGAACTTGTGTTCGACCTGCTCGTCGGTCATCGGATTGCCGGCGTGCCCGCCTGGATAAGTCACGGTCCGCTCGTACAACCGGCCATCCTTCATATGGACCTTCACCCGGTTGGGGATGCCTTCGGGGTAGCCGGTGTTGAGGTCGGCGGCTTCAACGATGGTCGTGCGGTCGAGCAAGTCGAGGTACTTGCGGTCCTTGAACCGCCTGGGCTCGAAGGTGGTCAGGGTGACGTCCCCATCGATGAGAGCGGCAGCGGTCATGTAACCCATGCTGTGGTCCGCGGTCTCGCGGCTGGTGGGCCGCCACTTCTCCGGTTCGCTGCCAATGATGGAAACTGCGGCCTCGAATGACTCGATCTCCAGGCGATTGATGTCCCGCCAACTGTAGCCGCCTTCCAGAAACTCGCCGCGGATCTGCAGAGCCGCATCGATGGCGCTCTGGGCGTGGTACTCGGCGGGCCAGAACTTGATGTAGGTCCGGTTGATCATGTAACCGTTTGACTTCGAGCCGAGCTCCAGGTCGAACGGTCCGCCGGTCAGCATACTGAAGACTCCCTTGGGGCCTTCGAAGATCTCGTGGGGGCCGGTGAAGCCCTGCCTCGCGAGATTGGCGGCAAAGACGGCGTTGCGGGCGGCGTTGCTGAATGCGCAGGCCTTCCACATGGAGAGTTGGCCGGTGCGCGTCTGCCGGGTGGCGATGTTGCAAACGCCGGCGAGACCCTGGGTATGCACCATCTGCTCCGGCGTCAGGCCCCACAGCTTCGCGGCGGCGAGGCCGGCGCTGAATGCTCCGTACACCACATGGTCCCAGCCGTGGCTGCGCAGCGACGCGGCGTCGCACAGCCGGCATTGGATCTCATAGGCGATCACCGTCCCGAGGATGAGGTCCTTGCCCGAGCGGCCTGCGGCCTGGGCGACTGCCAGGGCGGCGGGGATATTGTCCGAGGGGTGGGCCGGCTCCTTCGACAGGTAGGTGTCGTTGTAATCGAGATAACGCACATGTGTTCCGTTGGCGAAGGTGGCCAGGTCGGGCGTCGTGCGGTGCTTTGTGCCCACGATGATGGCGCCGTCACGCCTCGGGACGGCCGAAGCGACCTGGCGGGCGATCGTGGCCGGTCTCGAGTGGTATGCGCCCAGTGCCGTGCCGAGCGAGTCGATGAACCGTCGCTTGGCCTCGTGGACCGCTTGCCTGGTCAGATCTGAGTACTTCAGCCGGTACGTCCAACGGGCAAGTTTTTCCGCGAGAAGCATATCTGGCTCCAAAAGTGCCAAGGCGCCGGGGAATACCGAAGCGTTGTACGGGCATCACGACACGGCGTTGACGCTATCAAGCGACAAAGTTCCGCCGTCGTCGCCGACCGAGTCTGACCGCGTTATCGGGTTGGATTATAGCGAGATCGATCGAGGAGCGTATCCTTGCACGACGGGCAAGACGGCCACCGTTGCGGTGCGGTCGGGACCGGGCTAAAAAGTTGTTATGGAAAGTGATGTTGCCAAGACAACTGCAAGGCGGGGACCGACGGACCAACCGCCGCGTGTACAGGTGGGCGAAATGACCGTCACGCTGCTCGATGGCGGTCATCTCTGGCTCGACGGCGGAGCCATGTTCGGCATCATCCCCAAGCCGATGTGGTCAAAGCTGACCGAGTCAGACGAGCGGAACCGTATACCTCTGGCTATGAGCTGCCTGCTCCTGGAGGCCGGCCACAAACGCGTGCTGGTCGAGACGGGGGCCGGGCCGCTCTCGAAATACAGCGAGAAGGAGCGAGGTTTCTTCCGGTTCGCGAATCACTGGATTCTGGATGCGTTGCAGGCGGCGGGGGTGGAGCGGGAATCCATCGACTATGTCGTCAACACGCACCTGCACTTCGATCATGCCGGAGGCGGTACCATGCCGGACGGGCGCGGTGGTTACGTGCCGACGTTTCCTCGGGCGCGTTACGTCGTTCAGCGAGGCGAATGGGAGGATGCTGTCGGCGGACATGCGGTCATGAGCGCGACCTATCGTCCGGAGAATCTGGCGCCGCTGGAGGAGGCTGATGTACTCTCGCTGGTCGACGGCGAGGCGGAGATTGTTCCCGGCATATCGGTTCGACCGCTGCCCGGTCACACGCGATGTCAGCAAGGTGTGATCATTAACGGCGGGTCCGCGATCGCCGTGCAGCCGGGCGACATGATGCCGACGTCGGCGCATTCTGGCATCCGTTACAACATGGCCTATGATCTGCTGCCCTATGAGAACATGCAGAACAAGCAGCGCCTGCTCAACGATGCGTTGCGCGGCGAATGGCGCCTGCTGCTCGGCCAGGATCCGCGAGAGGTGCTCTGGCGAGTAGACTCAGACAGCCGTGGTGGTTTTGCGCTCGCGGCGGGTGGCCAATAACAGCAACCCTCCCACCAAGAAGCGTTGTCGCCTCCTGGCGCCGGCAGGGATGGCCGGAGGCCTGACGATGCGCTCCACCTTGCCCGAAGGGCCCGGCGTCAAAGAGAGCGATACACCGTCAGCCATCTGCGCGGCATGATGACAATCGAACCGAGCGAGCCCGTGGATCCTGGCGTCAGGTGTTCCAGCGGCTCGCCCGGGCGCCGCACCGTTACGTCTGCCGGATCAGGCCGACGACCACGCCTTGGATCCGCGCGGAGTGCGTGTAAATGGGCGCATACTTGGAGTTGGCCGGCTGCAAGCGGATCCGCCCCCTCTCCCGGTAGAAGCGCTTCAGTGTCGCCTCGCCGTTGTCGAGAAGGGCGACAACCGTCTCCCCGTTGACCGGCGTAGAACGCGGCTCGACCACGACGTAATCGCCGTCGTCGATGTGGTCGTCGGTCATGCTGTCGCCTTTTACCTCGAGGAGATATGTTCCTTGGCGGGCGCCGAATAGCTGCTCGAGATCGATCACCTCGGGATCCTCGATGGCCTCGATGGGGGAGCCGGCCGCGATTCGCCCGATCAAGCGTAGGCAACTGGGCCGTTGATCCGGCAGCACCAAGTGATCAGCCAACTGCAAAGAGCGAGCCTTGTGCTTCTCGTGGTAAACGAGACCGCGCTCTTCGAGTGTGGTGAGGTGCTCGAAAACGGTCACTTTTGAAATGTCGAATTCTCCGGCGATCTCTTCGTAGGTCGGGGAATAACCATACTTGTGGATGTAGTCCCGGACGAACGTGAGGATTTCCGCCTGACGTGGCGTGGCCGGACGCGTCTGCTTGGTTCGGCCTCGACCGCGTGCCGGCCTGGTTGGGGGTGTTGCTTTCCTCTTGTGGCGCTTGGGTAACATGATTTCGCTCCAGGGTTGATGGCCAGGGCCGTCCGGCCAGTCCTTCCGGCCCCAAAATGACCGGAGGGAAAGGCGAGTTCGATCGCGCCTTGGGGTCTTGCGGCGCTGCTGCCTCAACGGTGAAGGCATGTGCGCGGCGCTCCTGCCGCGAGTGGCCCTCGGACCCCATCATGGCCGCGTCCGGCACAGGCATCGCATCATTCACATCATACCCGAGCATAACAACCGACGCCTGTGGCAAGCTGCGGGCCGCAGCCTTGCCCCGATGGCTGCCATGCTCAGTGCTCGCCTTCGTGCCCGGCGTCCAATCTCGTCGGAACGCTCCGCCGGGGCCGAAACTACATAACGGCAGATCGTCAAGCTGCATCACGATACGCCCTGCGAAGGCACCAGTGTTCTCTGCAGCCGCCTTCACGCCGCTCTCTTCGGGCAATGAGAGAGATGCGGCCGCCGGCAACTCCTTCGGGGGCGGCCGGGGGAGCCGAGAGACTACCCCCGGCCGCTACCGGAGTCTCGAAGGCCGGATGGATCAGGCCGTCGAAGCCGAGGCGGCAAACTCGGCTGCGTCTTCCAGCGTCACGGTGCCCTCAATCGCTGCTTCACGATCGTGACATTGGAAGGTTATGCTAACATCGGCCGAACGTCAACCCAAACAAAAAGCAAAATATTCTTGCCTCCTGGCCGGCCGGACCAGCTGTCCGTACTGGCTGGTGCAGGAGTCAGTTCACGCTCTCGCCAGGCCGGAAATCGGCATAACATCCGCTTTCATATGAAGTTGCATTCCAATCCTGCTGCACTCAAAGGTCGTGGCCCTTAGAATCTATCCGGTTCCCCGTCATTGCGGGTCTGTCACATCGGCCGGGCGCCTGGGATGCGGCGGGACTCCCCCAGCTCGCTGCGGAATTGACGCCCAGAAACTCGTACGGGGACCGGTTGCCCGGCTGCCGATCTCCCCTCGCATCGGAGGCCGGGTTGGAGTAAAGTAGATTGACGGGGATGTATGCATCCCGTTTTGTTTCTGCCCTAGAGGTAACAACATGGCCTATACCGAGAAGAACCCGATTGCGCAGCAGGATCCGGAAGTCTGGAAGGCGTTTCTGGCCGAGGATGAACGACAACGGAATACGCTGGAGTTGATCGCCTCTGAGAACCACGTCAGCGCCGCCGTCATGGCGGCGGCCGGCTCGATTTTCACGAACAAATACGCCGAGGGGTATCCGGGCAAACGATATTACGGCGGCTGTGAGAACATGGACGCGGTGGAGAGCATCGCTATCCAGCGGGCCAAGGAGCTCTTCAAGTGCGATCATGCCAACGTCCAGCCGCACTCCGGCAGCCAAGCCAACCAGGCGGTCCTTCTCGCTGCGATGAATCCCGGCTCCCGATTCGACGAGGCGGAGCAACGCGAGAAGACCCCCGGAGAGCCGACGCGAACGCCTGGTGACATGATTCTGTCGCTACACCTGGATCATGGCGGGCACTTGTCGCACGGCAAGAATGTGAACATCAGCGGCAAGTGGTTCCGGGTCACGCATTACGGTGTGGACCGCGAGACCGGCCGGATCAACCTCGATGAAGTCCGCCGGCTGGCCCTGGAGTGCCGACCGAAGCTGATCATTACCGGCGCGTCAGCCTATCCGCGGATTTGGGACTGGGCCGGTTTCACCGACATCGCCAAAGAGGTCGGGGCAGTACATCTGGCCGACATCGCCCACGTCGCCGGCATGGTGGCCGTCGGCTTGCATCCCAGTCCCGTCCCGGTGGCTGATTTCGTGAGTACTACGACGCACAAGACGCTCCGTGGGCCGCGCGGCGGCTTGATCATGTGCAAGGAGGCCTGGGCCAAGAAGATCGACTCGGCGGTGTTTCCGGGCCTGCAAGGCGGGCCGCTCATGCACATCATTGCCGCAAAGGCGGTGGCTCTGGGCGAGGCCCTCAAGCCGGAATTCAAGACCTACCAACAGAGGATCCTGGAAAACGCCCAGGTCCTGGCGGAGTCACTGCTCACCCGCGGGCTCGATCTGGTTTCCGGCGGGACTGACAACCACCTGATGCTGGTCGATCTTCGCCGGCAATACCCGGATGTCAGCGGCGCCATGGCCGAAGGCTGGCTGGGCCAGGCCAACATCGTGGTCAACAAAAACATGATCCCGTTTGACGAGCGCAAGCCGATGCAGACCAGTGGCTTGCGGATCGGCACGCCGGCCCTGTCCACGCGCGGTATGGGCCCCGATGAGATGCGCAAGGTTGCCGCGTTCATCGTCCGCGTGATCTCCTCGCGCGGCGACAAGCAGGCCATCGATTCGGTCCGCGGCGAGGTCCTGGATTTGTGCGCCCAGTTTCCATTGAAGACGCACTGATGATCACGAACGTGTGGTCGCTCAGCCGCTACCTTGCGACGGCACTCCCGAAGACAGGGCCGGGCGGCTTGAAACCGGCGGTTCGGGTGATCTTGCTCGGCGTGTTGACCGTGGCGACAGCCGGCGGTTGCGCGGGCTCTGGTGTCGTTCAGTTCGCATCGCTTCATCCCACCGAAATCGACCCGCCGGCCACGACCGTCTGGCGGATGGATGCACAGCAGTGCTATTGGTGGCTGGATGACGCCGGCGAGCTGAACGTCGCCATGACGTGCGTCCGAAATAACCTGCTCTTCAGCAAGCTCGGCCGCGTCACCTTCGACATGTCGTTTGTGCTGGGCGCTCCGCCCGCCGGCAGCGGCAGGAATTACGCGATCCAGCAACGAGAGACGCGTTCCATCTTCGTTTCCGCCCTGCAGGATCTGCGGTTGATTTCGAGCGCCGGCATCGTCGGAGTGAACATGCGCGACGACGGTACGCTTCGCGGCGGCTTCCGCACGTGGATGGTCCCGGCGTCGAATCCGGCGATGTCGCTGTCCTTCCTGCCGCAGCAGACCGGCCCGTTGCTGTGCTTCGGCACGTTCCGAGCGGTCAAAGACGAAACCCGGGGCAAGGAGATCCGGGCTCGCTGTGAAGCCGGCGGTTGGGTCCGCCCACCCCGGAAGCCGCCGACTGGCAGCCAACCCGCCGCCACGCAACCCTCGACAAGCCAGCCCGCGGCGACGCAGGCTGCGACGAGCCCGCCAATTCCCCCTCGCTGAGCGCCGGGCTTGTCGAGGCAGGGTGATTCGGCCGCTGCGGCACCATTATCGGTCGCCTTGTGGGTGACTGTATCATCTGCACCGGCTATAACCGATTTACCTAACGTCCGAACTGAGCGGGCCGATGAATGAGATTAGTCTCATCGCTGTGGCGCAATGCCGCCAAGGGTTGTCGTCATGCGTCGGCAAAAGGATGTGCTTACAACCGGCGAGGTCGCCCGCGTCTGCAATGTGGCCCCACGCACGGTCTCCAAATGGTTCGACAGCGGCAAGCTCCGCGGCTACCGGATCCCCGGCAGCAAGGACCGCCGCATTCCCCTGCAGCAACTGATTCGCTTCATGCGGGCCCATGGGATGCCGCTGGATGGCTTGAACTCGGGCATTACCCGCGTGCTCGTGGTGGAAGGCGACCGCGACGTGGCCGAGCTGCTCTCGACCGCGCTGGCGCGGGACGCGGGCTATGAGGTCCGCACGGCGCACACCGCCTTTGAGGCCGGCACCGCCGCGGAGGCCTTCAAGCCGCAGATCATGTTGCTTGATGTCGGCCTGCCCGGCCTCGCCGGCCGCGAGGCCGTGCGCAGCATTCGCAACGCCCCCGACCTGGCCGGGGCCAAGTTGATCGCCGTAACCCAGCCCCTCCGCGAGGGTGAAAATGAGAACCTCAAGCAGCAGGGCTTTGACGCAGCCCTGCAGCGTCCCTTTGAAGTCTCGCAGGCGGTTGGGGTAATTGAGGAAGTGCTTTCCGCCGAGGCCGGTATCCCTTCCGCCCCTCAAGTGCCCCAGCGCTGATCATCGGGCCGGCCGGCGCAGGCCGAGGCTGCTCATCTTACGGCAGGCTCAGGTCGAGAAAACGCGAGGGGAGTCTGGCTCGTGCAACGGCTTGCCATCACCGGGCGCGATGAGAGGTGGGCTGCCGGTCCAATGACCAGAGCCAACCGTTTCCCATGCTGAGGCAAGGCCCCAACGCAAGCGCCATCAACGCGATCAGCAAGAGCCACAGGACAGGTAAGGAGCTTGAGTATCGCCGAGCCCAAGAGAGCACGCGCTGCGGCCAAGGGGCGGAGGCGTAGATTCGCTTCTCGATTTCAGGTCGCTCGGCTTCGCGCTGGAGCGCTACAGGGTCAAAAGGCTCGCCGCACTCCGGGCATCGATACTCCGTGAGGCCCCGAAGGCAATAGCCGCAAGTCGGGCAAACGAAATCCTTGTCGATCTGGGTGCTCATTCCAACGAGCCTGTTCCACGAGGGGCCTCTGGCCGCGACCCTTCAATGGCGGTGAGCAGCACAGTAGAGCCCGTTGTTGGACAGTGGGTGCAGCGGCCGCGCGGGGGGCGCGGGCTGCTACTGCACCTGCGGAAACTCGCTGATATCCAGTTTGCGGAAGAGCACGTCCGGAGCTGGGCCGAGCCTGTGGCCGACGGGCAGCGGCTCGGTCGCGTGCGGCCAGGTCCATTGCTCCGGGGGCACGTTCAACATGGCGCGGATCTTTTCCGCGGCAAAAGGCAGGTACGGTTCCATGAGAACCCCGAGTGTCCGTACCGCCTGAATGCACGTGTGAATCGTTGCGGCACAAAGGGCCCAATCGGTCTTTCGGGTCGACCATGGAGCCCGGCCGTCGATGTAGCGGTTGCACTCGCGGAAGGCGTCCATGATGCGGTTCAGGCCGGACTTCAAGTGTGTCTCCTCAATGTCCTGCCCAACTTCCTGCGGGAGTGCTCGGATTTTGGCCAGGAGCTCGGCCTCTGCCTGCTCAGCCCGGGCCGGATCGGGCACCTTTCGCTCGAAGTCCTGGGTGACGATCTTCTGCCAGCGATTGACGAAGTTGCCCAGCGTGGCGATCAGCTCGGAATTGTTCCGGGCGATGAACTCCTCGAAGCTCCAGCTTGTCCGCTGGGACTCGGGAGCATTGATGGTCAGATAGTACCGCAGCGGATCGGCATCGAAGTTCCGCAGGTAATCCTGAATCCAGACGGCGGTGCCGCGTGACTTGCTGATCTTCTCCTCCTCCTTGCCGGGGAACTGGATGTTCAGGAAGGCGTTGGCCACGACGTTCGACGGCAACTGGTAGTAGCCACGTTGTTTTGGACCGGTATAGGCGCTGCCGCGGGCCTCGAGTTCGGCCGACGTGTAATGCGTGCCCAGCAGCATGGCCGGCCAGATCAAGGCGTGGAAAACGATGTTGTCCTCGCCGATAAAGTGAACAACCTTGCACTCGGAATCCTGCCACCAGTCACGATACTTCTGCCAGTCGCCGTCGCGTTGTTGGCAGAGCGCCGCCGTGAAGCTGACGTAGCCGATCGGCGCATCGAACCAGACGTAAAGCACCTTGCCGGCGGCCTCGGGATCGTCTAGCGGGACTGGCACGCCCCACTTGAGGTCGCGGGTCATGGCCCGCTCCGGCAGGCCCTTGCGGATGGAACCCATGGCAAAATTGGTCACTATGGGTCGCCAGTCGAGAGAAACTAGGCTGAACCAGTCGGTGAGCATGCCGCGGAACTTGTCGAGCTGGAGGAACCAGTGCGTGGTTTTGCGGCGCTCGGGCGTGGTGCCGGTGATTTCGCTCCGCGGGTTGCCGAGCATCAAGGGATCGATGCCGTTGCCGCACTGCTCGCATTGATCGCCCATGGCCCGGGGGTTGCCGCAGGGCTTGCCGTCGGGCAGCTTGTGATAGCATGTGCCGGAGACGTAGCGGTCCGGGAGGAACTGCCCGACCTGCGTGTCGTAAAGCTGGTCCGTGGTCCGCTTTATGAAATGGCCATTGTCGTGAATGGCCTTGAAGAACTCCTGGCTAAGTCGGTTGTGATGCTCCACGAAATCAGGCTGATGCGTGCCGCCGTAGACATCGAAATGAATTCCGAGACCCGTGAAATCCGCCTTTTGCAGCGCATTGTATCGGGCGGACAGCTCGGCGGGTGTGGTGTTTTCCTTCCTGGCGGAGATCTCGATGGCCACGCCGTTGTCATCGCTGCCGCAGACGAAGCGCACGTCATCCCCTTTGGAGCGGAGGTAACGCACATAGGTGTCGGCAGGCAGGTAAGCGCCGGCGATGTGGCCGACATGCAAACGTCCATTCGAATAAGGCAAGGCGGCGGTAACAAGAAAACGACGCTTCGACATTTGTTCTCCGGTACAGAGGCACGCCGGTGACCGGATCGTACACGTTTCTGTTCGTCAAGGCGATGGTCCACCCATCGACCCGTGGGCGAAGCATTCTATCAGCAAAGCCGCGTGCTTGGCAAACAGGGCGTTGCGGAGATCCGTGCCTGACCAGGGCAGACGCCATATCCTTGATGGCAGGGCGTTCGGCGTGTTTCCCGTGAGAACAGGCGGGCTCGATGTGTGAGCCTTGGATTCCCATCTCTCATGTGTCGATTGAGCATACGACGGCCCGCCCGCCAGCCGACGGTCCGCAGCGTGAAAGCGCCTACGGCGCCTCACCACACCGGGCCGCGATCCAGCTTGTCAGGTCCTGGTAGAACCGCGATGCGTCCTCCTCGAATTCGATGGTGTGCTCCGCAGGGGGGTATTCGCTGAGTTGTCGGTCCGGCGAAGGCAGCGACTCGAACCACTGACGGGTGCGGTCGTTGTCGATGACCTTATCCCGTCCTGCCAGGAGCAGGTGCACACCGCCCCGCCAGCCTGACCGCGGGAACCGCCGGACGTGGCGATCGAGGTGGCGCGACGCGAGAAGGAAGCTGGCGGAGACCTGACGGAGCATCAAAGTGTCGCCTTCCAGAAACGCCAGCCGTGCGGGATTGGAGGTGAAGAGGTGTGGATCGTTCAAGGGGATGTCGAACAGATGGTGGCGATCGTTCATCATTGCCATGGCCACGCGAAACTTGTCCGTGGTGGCCAGGTCGATCCTCGGAAAGAGGCCGGGTGCGACCAGCGACAGCGTCCGTACGCGGGCCGGGGCGGTGCCTGCCAGGGCGACAGAAAGCTTACCGCCCCAGCTTACGCCCACGACGTGGACGGACGAAAAGCCGCTTTCCGTGACCAGGGTCTCGAGAAGTTCCTGGGCGTCACTCAGGCACTGCTCGACGGAGGCGACGTGGCCTCGTTGATGCTGGTTCATGCCGCTGCCGCGCCGGTCGGGCATGAGCACAGCCAAGTCCCCCTCGGCGAGGAGCCTGCCGGACTGTTCGTACCATCCCCCATGGGATTGAATTCCGTGGAAATAAAGCACGGCCCCGCGGGGCCTGCCCGGCCGCCACCAGCGCACGGCGGCACGGTATCCATCAGAGAGCAAAATACTCTCGACCGAGGGGACCAACATAGGGACAAGGTATCATGGTGCGACCGGCGCCGCCACTGAACGAGAACCGGCGAACGGATTGTGCCGAGCCTCCGTTTCGGTACACTGATGACCGGCGGCCGATCAGGGGGATGTAACGCCCTGCCTGACCCCCGAGCTCCCCACGTGCGCCAGCCGGGTCGCGGCCGCGAGAGAGACTGCATGCCGGCGATGTTCACATGCGAAAAGCTGTCGAAACGCTACGGCGTCATCACCGCGCTGAACTCCCTGAGCTTGTCGGTGGAAGCCGGGATCGTGGGGCTGCTTGGACCCAACGGGGCGGGAAAAAGCACACTGATCAGCATCCTCTTGGGCCAGACGCCGGCTACATCCGGCAGAGCGTCGGTCTGCGGGCTGGACGTGGCGCGCCGCCAGCGAATGATCCGGCAGCGGGTGGGTTTTGTCCCGGAGAACGACTGCCTGATCCCGGGAATGACCGGAACCGGATATGTGTGCTACGTGGGCAAGCTGGCGGGCATGTCGCACAGCGATGCCATGCAGCGGACCCATGAGGTGCTGGACTACGTGGAGCTCGACGAGGCGCGATATCGCCCGGCCGAACAGTATTCCACCGGCATGAAGCAGCGCCTCAAGCTGGCCCAGGCCTTGGTGCATGACCCGGACGTGCTCTTCCTCGACGAGCCGACCAACGGCATGGACCCGCAGGGACGGCGAAGCATGCTCTCCCTGATTGCGGATTTGGGACGAGCGGGCATCAGCGTCCTGTTGTCCAGTCATCTGCTTCCGGATGTGGAGCGCGTTTGCCAGCGAGTCATCATAATGGGCGGAGGCGAGGTACTGTCCAGCGGAGACATTGAAGGGATGCGTCGACCGCGGCCCACGCGGTACACGGTCGATTTCGAGGGCGACGGAGCCGAGTTTTGCCGGCGGCTGTCGGAGCAGCAGGTGAAGATCCGCACCCGGGGCAATGGGACGACAGCGGTTGAGCTGCCCGACATCGGCGAGGAGGGGGCGATCTTGCGGGCGGCGCGGGAGACCAACACCAGGCTCCGCGGCCTGCATCCGGAGCGCAGCTCGCTGGAAGAGGCGTTCATGGCGGCGATCGAGAGGCAGCAGAACCGATGACCGAATCCGTGGCGATCAATTCTCACAGGTATCAGCGGTGGACGGATCGGCCCATCCGACGTCGGTGGGCATGGCCGGCGATCACAGCGGCCGGTGTGCGTCTGGCGAACAAGGGCAACAGAACCCGCGGCCTGGTGTGGATGAGCCTGGGCTTCGCCCTGCTGAGCTGCGGCCTGTTCTATGTTCTGGCACAGTTGGAAATACTGGCCGGCACCCCTGAGGCCGCAGGCCTTTATGAATTCGTCAAGACTATCCTGGGCGTGGACCTCAGCGGCGTGAGTCGACTCGCCGAGTTCCGGGAGGTGCTGTGGCGGTCGGCGTTCTTGTTCTTGTTCAAAGCTGAGTTGTATTGGGCTTTCCTTGTGGCCGCGTTTGCCGGTCCCGGCTTGATCGCCGACGATCTGAAGGCACGAGCTCTGCCAATCTACTTCGCCAGACCGGTGACTCCCTTCAGCTACCTGCTGGGCAAGGTGATGGTGATTGCGTTCTTCGTGAGCCTGGCAATCCTGCTGTCGAATCTGCTGGGGCTGATCTTCGGGGTGATCGTCACCGGCGGGCTGGCAACCACCGCACAGACCATCCGGTTGGGATTGGATCTGCTGCTGTGCGGCGGCGCGGCGACGCTCTTCATGGGGGTCTTGATGCTGGCGCTGTCGAGCATGAGTTCGGACAAACGTTACGTGACCGTGGGCTGGGTGGCGGTCGGCGTGCTCCCGATGATGGTCCAGGCGATTCTGTTAGAGCAGTTGCCGCGAGAAGCCACCAGCCGATGGCTGGGGAGCATTTCGTTGTACGGGGATATCGCCGTACTGACGGAGTGGTGGTTCGGTATCAGCCAAGCATGGGCTACGACACCACTTCCTCGGGAGGCATTCAGAGAGGCACTCGGCCGCGGGACGGATCCGGTCTATCCGGGCGTCGTGTTGCTGGCCATTGCTGTTGCCTCCGTCTGGTTCTGCTATCGGCGTGTGCTGAAGTTTTCGAGATCGGCGGCAAACGTGTGATTCCATGAGCGAGTGATGGCCGTTATCGAACTGGACAGGCTGTCGAAGTGGTACGGCGAGGTGATCGGCCTCAACAAGATCACCGCCGTTGTCGAATCCGGCATCACCGGGCTCATCGGCCCAAACGGCGCGGGCAAGAGCACGCTGATGGGCCTGGCGATGGGCCTGCTTCGGCCCAGCACCGGGTCGATTCGACTTTTTGGGCAGCCCGTCTGGAACAACCCCGCGGCCCTGTCCAAGGTCGGATACTGCCCGGAGGGGGACGTCTTCTGGCCCGAGATGACCGGCTGGCAGTTCGTTCTTTTTTTGGCCAGGGCCTCCGGTCTGCGCGGCGCCGCAGCTCGCAAGGCGGCATCCGAGGCCATCGAGCTGACCGGGATGAAGGAAGACATGCATCGCGCCATTCGCGGGTACTCGAAAGGCATGCGGCAGCGGATCAAGATCGCCCAGGCCCTCACGCACGACCCCCGGCTCCTGATTCTCGACGAACCGTTCACTGGCGCCGATCCGGTCGCGCGGCACGACCTGACGGCGTTGTTTCGCGATCTGGCGGAGGCGGGCATCGACATTCTGATCTCCAGCCATGTGTTGCACGAAGTTGAGGCCATGACCCGCCAGATCCTGATGATTCACCATGGCCGCATCGTGGCGGAGGGCGATCTGCTCGACGTTCGCCGGCAGATGCGCGACCGGCCGTATGCCATTCGTGTTCGGGTGAACGATCCCAGGCGATTGGCGGCGGCGCTCATTGACTGGGAAATCGTGGCCGGCATTCAGGTCGTCTCGGCGGATACCATGATCGTCGAGACGCAGTCACCGGATCGGGTGTACGATCACCTGCCGGAGATGATTTTGTCACAGGGTCTCACCGTCAAGGAAATCGCCGCGGCGGATGCCAGCCTGGAAGCGGTCTTCGGATACCTGACGGCCAGCGGCATGTAGCGTGGACGGTGGCGAACAGGCGGCAGACGTGAGGATCGAATAGTGGCGGCCCTCTTTTGGTTTACTGTTCGACAGAGCCTGCGGCTGCGGCGGCTGTGGTTCGTGGTGCTGTTGCTGATCGGGCCGTCCGGATTGGCCCTGGTGGTTCGGCATTTCGATGTCACAGATCGTCTCGAGGGCGTGTGGAAGCTGTACCAGATCCCCATGCTGTTCATGCTGCTGATGGTCGTCCTGCCGCTGACCTGCATGCTTCACGGATCAACGCTGATCGCCTCCGAGGCGGAGGGAGGAACGCTGGTTTACTTGATTACCAGGCGGATGCGAAGAGAGACCGTGCTGCTGGTGCGGTTTGCCGCCGTGTGGGGCGTCCTGACGGTCCTGCTGGGGCTGGCGTTTTCGGCCTTTCATCTGTGCGCGACCGCGGGGCTGGATATTGATCGCCTGAACGAGGCCGCGGAGATGACCAGGGAGAACGCGTGGAATCCCAGCCACGACTTGTTTTCTTACCTGCGTGTGATCCCATTGGCGGTGGCTGCGTTTCTGGCTGTCTTCACCCTCATCAGCCTGCTTTTCAAGCGCCCATTGATCATTTCGCTGGGCTATCTGGTCATTCTGGAGATGATCGTCGGCAATGCGCCGGTCAGAGCGCAGATTTGCACGATCACTCATCAATTGCGGCGGATGGTGAAGGCATCCATCCCCGACCTGCTTCAGGCCCTGGGATCGCGTCACGCCAGGATGTTGATCGAACCTTTCTATCCCCCTGGCGCGACGGGGCTCATTCCCTTGGTCGCGCTGGTGATCGCCGCACTCGGGCTGGCCTGTCTAGCCATGCGGACACGCGAGCCCGTGCCGGCGAAGGCGTCGCGGGAGTAGGGCTCGCTCACTCTGCTGTCGCGGGAGCAAGGTTGGCGGCGGCGCCGAGGTTCTGCCTGGCTTCGGCCCTATGGGCGATTGTCGCGGCGGCCGTGTCGCCGGCGCGTGTACACCTTCATTCCGCTCAGCCCAACCAACGTCGCGAAAGTTGCTTCCAGCCAGCAGGGGCCGCACAGGGGGATGCCGAAAAGGCTCTGGAACAGGAAGAGTATGCAGGTCGGTCCTGGCGGCGCGGGCTGGCCCTGCGGGGGTTGACCGGCCGGCGGCGCCTCACATTCGTCGGGAACGCCGTTCTGGTCGGCGTCCGCGCTTGCCCCGCTGGCGATGTCGCATTCATCTGGGATACCGTTGGTGTTGCAATCCTGGCTGGTACCGGCGGAGATGTCGCACGCATCAGGGATACCGTTCCCATTACAGTCCTTGCTGGTGCCAGCCGCGATGTCGCATTCATCGGGGATACCGTTGGCATTGCAATCTTTGCTGGTGCCGGCCGCGATGTCGCATTCATCGGGGATCCCGTTGGCATTGCAATCTTTGCTGGTGCCGGCCGCGATATCGCATTCATCGGGGATGCCGTTGGCGTTGCAGTCTTGGCTGGTGCCGGCCGCGATATCGCATACATCGGGAACGCCGTTTTGATTGCAGTCCGTCTCGCACTCGTCGGGGATGTCGTCGCCGTCGCTGTCCTCGCTAGTACCGTTCGCAATGTCTTCGTCATCGGGAATGCCGTTGCAATTGCAGTCGTCGTCGGCCCGGGGAGTAGTGAGAAGCAGTGAAACCGCCGTTTGAAGCAAGGTGTTCTCCAGCCCCAGGCCGGTGGCGAAGGACGGCGTTATGGCGATGACACCCACGAAAGCTGTTATTGTGAGTTTGCCGAACATTTGATTGGCCCCTGTTTCGACATCCGGCTCAAAATGTCAGGCTACTGTAGCGCCCGCAAGACGGGATTTCTCGATCAGCCTGAGCCGGGGATTTGTTTTCTTGGGGGCAGTGATGTGTCGCGTTGTGCTATGGCACCAAGGGCTCTTAAGATCAAGTATTCCCCTTGGCGTGACGAAGCGGCCGCGAGTAATATCGGGCGTGGCGGTGTCTGCCTCCGAGGATCAGGGAACGTCGGCAGGCGGCGCGCTCGACCGATAATCTCCGCGTCACATTGGGGATCTCCGGAATGATCCGGCAGACAGCGACGCTTGGGTTCTGACGGCCGACCACATTCGATGAGGGATGGCAGTGATGGCAAGGAATGCGTCAAAGCGAACAGCGGGCAGGACCGGCAAATCACCACGTGGATCAGGAAGTACTGGCGGGCGAAGGAAAACCCCCGCCGCCGAGAAGATCGTCGACTTCGCTCAATCGATCGTCGCCAGCGCCGCCAAGAAACGCGACCCGTCGCTGGAGATCCCCCTGCGAACCCTGGCCAACGCCCAGTACAACAAGGCCCGGCGGATCATCGAGATGGGCGGCAAGACAGCCACCCGCAGCTTCTTCGACCTCGGGCAGGCCAAGAGCTTCATGCAGACGGTGCTGATCGCCAGCGGCTGCAAGCGGTTGATCGACGAGGACAAGACGGTCAGCATCCGTGGACTGTACTACCTGACCAAGCACACCATCGCCGGCACCAAGGAAAAGACCTTTAACGATCAGGAAGAGAGCGATCCGATCATCGAGGACATCGAGGTTGCCCTCGAATCGTTGCGCGAGGAACTGCACGTCTATGCCAGCACCCGCGGCAACATCGCGGGCAATCTGACTATCGTCAGCAAAGGGGACGAGATCGACCTGCGGCGGATGGGCGCCGGCGGCCTGGGCATCCCCAGCATCGTCGAGCCGGACGTGATGCAGTTCAAGAAATGTGACGCCCGCTTCGTCCTGCACGTCGAAAAAGACACCGTCTGGCAGCGGTTCAACGAGGACAAGTTCTGGCAGAAGCACAAGTGCATTCTCACCCACGGCGGCGGGCAGCCCCCGCGCGGCGTGCGGCGTTTGCTGCACCGCATGAACAAGGAGCTGGGCCTGCCGGTCTATTGCCTGCTGGATAACGATCCCTGGGGGTACTACATCTACAGCGTGATCAAGCAGGGGTCCATCAACCTCGCGTTCGAGTCGCAGCGGATGGCCGTGCCGGACGCGAAGTTCATCGGCGTCCGCAGCCGCGACTACGAGGAGTACGGCTTGTCCGACGATGTCAAAATCGCCATCGACGACAAGGACATCAAGCGGGCCAAGCAGATCCTGGGTTATCCCTGGTTCGCCGGCAAGCGGGACTGGGAGAAAGAAATCAACGCCATGCTGAAGCACGGCTTCAAGATGGAAGTCGAAGCAATGCTCAACAAGGGCATCACCTTCGTCACAGACACGTATTTGCCCGAACGCCTGCGGCAGCGGTCGCATTGGCTGGATTAGGCGTGCGCAGCACATACCCGGCACAACCGGTACGTTGGTGCAAACCGCGCGCTTTGACGTTCAGGCGATAAGAAAACCGCTTCGGAGTCTCACAAGGTTGCGTTCACAGCCTTGAGGGCCGCGTCGTAGTTCGGTTCGTTGGTCATCTCCGGCACATACTCGGCATGGACTACCTTGCCCTTGCGGTCCATGACGAATACCGCCCGCGTGAGCAAGCCGAGTTCCTTGATGAGCACGCCGTAGGTTTCGCCGAAGCTGCGGTGTTTGTAGTCGCTGGCGGTAATCACCCGCTCGATCCCTTCCGCGCCGCAGAATCGCTTCTGGGCAAACGGCAGATCCATGCTGACGGTCAGTATCACCACGTCCTTGGACAGCCCGGTGGCCTTCTGGTTGAACGTCCTCGTCTGCATGGCGCAGACCGGCGTGTCCAGGCTCGGGACCACGCTGATGACCAGGACTTTGCCGTGATAGGTCTTGTAGGTCAGATCGGACATGTCGTTGGCCGTGAGCGTGAATGGCCGGGCCTCGCCGCCCGCCTTGACCTCGTTGCCGATCAGCGTCATGGGTTGGCCTTTGAACGTTACCGCCGCGCGTCGCTCAGTCATTTCCGGACTCCTTTCGAATTCAGAAGTTTGTGACCATCAGATCGGATCATAGGCATGCTGGCCGGAGATTCCTATCCCGGTATAGGCCGAAATGCCCGGAACAGGCCTTCCTGTGTTTGCTACCGGCCGCGCGAGCGCGTAGGATACCTGGGAGATCGCGGCCCAGGCACGAAGGGCCTGTCCGGCCCGTGGTAGCATGGGCGTGTCACTTGGCGCCACAACGTTCTGCGGTCACTGGTTCATGAAAGGCGCTCGGTCCTTCCGTCCTTCGGGGCGTGCTATTGCGGCTTTTCCGGCTCACAGGCAGGCGTCCGTTTGGCGAGAATGGACCATGCGAGATAGTCGCTGATGACCCTGCGCTGCCCAAGATGCCGCCAGAAAGTTACTGTCCCCGACAAATTCGCCGGCAAGGCCGTTCGCTGCCCGGCCTGCAACCGAGCCTTTGCCGTACCCAAGCTCCAAGCCGCTGTCGGCCGTTCCGAGAACGACTCGGACCTGAGCCGCGAAGATCTCGCCAAGCTCGAATCCAGCAGCGAAGTACTCTCCAAGCGCGAGCTGAACAAGATACGCTCGCATCCTCCCGCGGACGCCGATGACAGCGGCTCAGTCCGTGTCTGCCCCAATTGCAAAAAGGAGGTTCTGGGCAAGGATCCCTACGCGGAGGTGCTCTGTTCCCACTGTTGGCAGCCCATCCCCGCCCTGATCAAGGGAAGCAAATCCGGCGCGGCCTTTGCCGCCATCAAGGCCAGGCGCGCCGCCACGGAAGGGCCGGCCGTTTTCTACGCCGAGCTCACCTCTTGCCTGACCTATCCTCTTCCCGCCCTGGGCTCCGTTTTCACCGCCGCCGTGGTCGCCGTCGCCGCCGGCCTGCTGCCCGCCGCCGCCATCACCGGTGGAATCAGATTGATGGCACAATATGCCGTCGGGTCCACCCAGGGCGTCGCTAAAAGCGACCTCTCCGGCGTGACGTTGCTGCTGATGGCCGTATTCGCTATCGAGGTCTTTGTCTTCTCGGCGATTGCCATGCACCTGTTCCTCGATGTCGTGCGGACCACGTTCGTCCAGAACGATCGCCCGCCCGACCTGGCATGGGGGCCGCGCTCCTGGGGCAAGAGCTTCTTTGCCTACCTGGTCTTCCTCATCTACCTGGGCCTGATGACCTACCTGCTTACCGCTCTCATGGTGCACGGCGACGTGGTCAAGATGCTTCTCAGCGGGCGGTTCACCGAAATCGTCGCCACCGGCGGCACGGGCCTTGTCGTCGGACTGGTCGTGATCTCTTTCGGGATTCCTATGAGCCTCATGGGCATTGCCATGACGTCCGCGCTGCAGGGGCTCAATCCGGTCAATGTCATCAGGTCTATCGCCCGCACCCACGTGCATTACGTGTTCCTGGTTCTGCTGCTGGCGGTCTATGGCATCATGTTTACCGCCGCCTTCGCGACCATCATCTTCGACTGGTTCCTCCCCCGCTTCGACAAGATGGTGAAGGGCTCGGCCGAGGGTGACCTGGCCCAGGTCGCTCTGTCACTGGTGGCCTGGGGCGTGGTCATGGGCTTCTTCTATTACGGCACCTACGTCCTGGCGCGGCTCCACGGCCAATTCGCCCGGGCGTTCCGCAAGGACCTCGCCTTCGGCGACTGATGCCGATTATCCCCCCGGTTTGGGGCGGCCGCCCGTTTCGAACTGCTGAGCCGTGTTGCAGACGTTCGTGTAATAAGCCGGACGATTTGCCTCGGGCAGCTTGGTCAGATCCGCGCAAGCCTGTCGATAGAGTCTGGTCAGCTCGCGCCGGATGTCGGCGTCGGTTAACTGGTCCGGCGGCAGGCCGGCGAGGACCCGCTCCATCAGATGCCGCTCGTCCCCCGCTTCCACATGCAGCAAAGAGGACAACCGCCACAGGGGACGTAGGTTTTCCGGGAATTCCGTGAGGATGACTTCCCCGCCGATGAGGCCCTCCTGCGGCCTGGGATGGGCGACGGCCTCGTGCTTGGTTCCGAGCACGGCGTATTTCTCGGCGATCCCGATGGCGTCGTAGGCCTCGCGGTAGTTGGCGGAATTGGAGGTGTAGAGCATCCGCGCCAGCGTGTAGAAGGCGTCCACCTCGGCCTCGGAGCGGCGGCGGTAGGGATTCTGCTCCTGTTCCAGGCGGCGATAGAAGTCGGCGGCCAGACGCTGATCGGCGATCGCCGGGGCCGTCGAGCCCGCCTGCTCTTTGGCATAGGCGCTGATCCGCAGCAGCTCGACGGTCGGTTCGGCGGCGGAGCGGTCCGGCTTCGCGGATGCGATTTGCCGGGCTGCCAGTAGCTCCTGTTCCAGTGTTTCCATGGCCGCCGGCTGGGACAACGTGTCGGCGAGGATCATCTTGACCCGGTCATCCAGGGCTCCCGAGCGGAGCGACCTCTGGGCGCAGCGCAGTCGCCCCACTGGATCGTCCGTGAGCAGTCGGGCATAAAGGAAGTTAGCCTGGCCGTTGAAGGGATCGAGGCGCGGACTGAGGGCCTCTTCGAGAATGCGCTGGGCTTCAACCGTCTCGCCCAACTGGATCAGAATCATGGCATAGCCCGGAAGCGTAGTAGTTTGGCCGGGAATTCGCCGGTACAACGCCTGCCAGAGCCTCTTGGCGGCCTCCATGAGACTTCGATCCGGCCGGGCGCGGATCGCATCCAGGGCCAGAAAGGCGTTGTTGCTCTCCGCCGGCAAGGTCTTTTCGGCCCATAGTCTCTCCAGGCGGCAGGTGTCGAGGCAGAGAGTGCGGCGGCCTTCGGCCTCGGCGCGGCTGACGTCGGTCGCGCTGATCGCGAAGCAGGCCGCTGCCGCGACGATGGACAGAAGCGCTGCGGCACGGTTGCGGCGGCAGGGGGCGGGCTTGCCCCGGCCATCACACAACACAGCCAGCAGGCCCAGGAGCGTCCAGTACCAGAGCGGCATGATCGGGCCGCGGAGCGTGATGCTTGCCGAGTCCAGCACCATGATGGCGACCAGCCCGGCGATCAGGGCTACAAGCATGGCCCGGGTCGAGCGCTCGGCGGCCGCTCCTTCGGCGTCGGCGGGCCGATCACCGCTGGAGTCGGGCCGGCGGTACAGCCGCCGGATACCGCAGACGATGATGCCGACCGGGATGGCGAGATAGAGGATGCCCGCCGGCAGGCCCAGCTCGGTGGCGGCCTGGAGCCACTCGTTGTGGGCGTACGGGTCGGTGCTGCCGTGGTAGACGTGCGGCTCGTAGGCGCGGAGCGGGGCGACGAGGTTGGTCAACTCCACGATCAGCGTGTCAGGCCCGGTGCCCAGGAGCGGGTGCTTGCCTACCAGGCCGGCGCAGAGCCTCCAGTACTCAAAGCGGAGGGCGACGGGCCCGGCCCGCTGGACGTCGCGGCTCCTGACCTGGCCGACGACGTAAGCGGCGGCTCCGGCGACGGCGAGGACCACCACCGCGGCGATGATGGCGTCTGTGATTCGCCGGGGATAGCGCAGCCGGATGAGCATCGCTCCCGCGACCAATGCGGCGAAGACCAGGCCCATGGCCGGGGCACGGCGGCCGGCCTGCTCGACGACGAAGAGCGAGACGAGGCACGCGACGGCGAGGAACGCCTTGGTCGCCAGCGCCGGCGGCGACCGGCCCGGCGACAGGATCAAGCCGGCGGCCAGCGCCGCCCAGACCGCGGCGAGGGCGCCGGTGATGGTGATGGGGCCGATGGGCCAGATGTAGTAAGCAAGGTCGCGTTCGGCGCTGTAGGCGATGCTGAAGAGGAGGGAGACCAGCCCGATCGCCAGGAGACCGAGGGCAGCGTGGCGGGCCATCCGCAGCGAGAAGGTCCGGGCGATGATGACCGCCCAGCCGGCGCCGGCGACGAAGCGGACGATCCAGCCCCAAGAGAGGTCGAAGGACCGGTTGATCGCGGCGGAGAGCAGCGACAGGACGGTGACACCGAGCGCGGTCCAGAGGAGCCAGCTCTGCGCGGAGGAGGAGCGTGACGGCTGACCGGCGAGCCCGGCACGTTGCGCCGGCGGCTTGTCGGCATCGCCGGGCTTGCCATTGCCGGGCCTGCCTTTGCCGGCCGCCTGCCTCTCACGGCGGGTGGTTCCGCTTGGGGGATCGAGCGGCGTCAGCGGTGCGGCGCGGGCGAGGCGGACGGCCGTGAGCAGCAGGACGATGCCGAGGCCGATCGGCAGCACGACGTCGCGGACATCGGCGCTGCCGGCCGTGGGCAGAGGCAGCGTCAGCAGGTTGGCCACCGCTTCGATGGCGGGGTTCCAGGTCTGCCCGCGGTTGAAGGAGGTCTGACTGGTCGGCCCGGCGCCGGAGTAGAGGCAGGTGACGCCCGCGTTGGCGAGTATGACGGTCAGGACCAGTAAGAGGGCGAATCCGCGGGTCATGCCCTTACATGGTCGTGCCTGAGGGCGAGGTTCGCAAGCGGGCAGGAAAGGGCCGCCGCCTTCCGCCAGGGAGTGCGATCTTTGGTCGGAAGGTCACCGGCGCAGCGGGCTGAGCGGTTGGCGGTCAGCCGTCAGCGTTCAGCCATCGGCCTTCGGCCTAGGAAAGCCGATGGAGGCGGCCTGTGCGATCGGCGAACATCCGCGATGGGCATGTCCCGGGCAGTTGCACATGCCGCGAAAAATTTTTACTGCAAATCGTCGCAACGAGGTGCAATTGGGTCCTCCTTTCGAGACCGGGCGACCAATTTCTGCCGGGCGCCGGGCCGAAGCTATCAGCCATCCGCGGCGCGCAGTCGGATTGGCCGGACACTTACAGATGCTATTCTAACATTAACCTAACATCCGACGGAAGTCAAGCGGGAATGCGGAAGAAAATTCCAGATCGGCGGGGTTGGGGCCGGCAGGGCCGGGTGGGGTGAACGCGGAACGGGGAGCGGGGAACGCGGATCCTCTGGGCGCGTCGCGGCCGGGCCTTGTTGAGGCGGGGCTTCGCAAGCGCGGTGCGTTTGACGACCGCCATTGGCGGATGACAATACGCAGATGGCTCAATCCGATGACGGCTATCCGCAGCCGGCGTCGCCCCTCGTGTTTTTGCATTTCCGGCCGGAATTCGCGTTGCGCAGGGCGGTTTGGATAGACTATTACACTACGGGCAGCACGGTTCGCGGCCGGCTGGGCATGGACCGCACAGGGAGTATTCCATGACCGCGTGGAGGATCGGGCTCTCAGCGTGGATCATTATTCTCGCTTCCATGGCCACCGTCGCCAATGGGGACGCCGATGAGCCACGGCCCGAACGGGTGCAGTATCCGGTCATCAGGGGGCAGCCATCCTTCAGTTACGACGGGCGTTACCTGGGCTTGATTGTCGAGAACCGGGATAAGGGTACGCGTAAGCCGTGCTCGCGTGTTCGCGTGCTTGATACGACGACATGGATGCCGATCGAGTCGGGCGTTCCCGAGGTGACCGCGTTCGCGGGCTTGGCGTGGGCGCCGAACGAGCAGGCTTTCGTTTGCGGTCTATGGGCGGGATTGGGGCA
>DATKKX010000414.1:0-7874 GCA_035542775.1 Phycisphaerae bacterium
AGGACGAGTTCCTGGCCAACGTCAGCCATGAAATCCGCACGCCCATGAACGCCATCCTCGGCATGACCGACATGACCCTCGACACCGAGTTGACCGACGATCAGCGGCAGTGCCTGAAAACGGTCAAGTCCGCGGCCGACAGCCTGCTGGGCATTATCAACGACCTGTTAGACTTCTCAAAGATTGAGGCCGGCAAGCTGGAATTGGAGTTGGCCGCATTCTCTCTGCGTGCCGCCGTCGGCAGCACCGTGCGGGCCCTGGCCGTGCGCGCCCACAAGAAGGGGATCGAGTTGATCTGCTGCGTGGAGTCGGACGTGCCCGATGCCTTGGTCGGCGACGCGGTCCGGCTGCGGCAGGTGCTGCTCAATCTCGTGGGCAACGCCATCAAGTTCACCGATGCGGGAGAGGTGGTCGTGCGCGTGGTAACTGCCAGCGACGCCAGTCCTCCTGCTCCAGGGCCGGAGGAGGTCGACCTGCGGTTCACGGTGCAGGACACCGGCATCGGTATCCCGCCCGACCAGCAGGAGCGGATCTTCCGCGCCTTCGAGCAGGAGGACACCTCGACCACGCGCAAGTACGGCGGCACTGGCCTGGGCCTGACCATCGCCTCCCGGCTGGTGGCCCTCATGGGCGGAACCATCACCGTAGGCAGCGAGCCGGGGCGGGGCAGCACCTTCGCGTTCACGGCACGGTTCGGCCGGCAGCCACGCGCCCCGGAACCGATAGCCGTCCCGCCGCCGGTTTCGCTCCGCGACCTGCCCGTGCTGGCGGTCGATGACAACGCCACCAACCGCCGCATCTTGGAGGACTGGTTGCGGGGCTGGCAGATGAAGCCGGAGGTGGTGGGCGATGGCCTGGCGGCCATGGACGCCGTCTGGCGTGCCGCGGCCAGCGGCCGGCCGTACGCCCTGATGCTGCTCGATGCCCGTATGCCCGACACGGACGGCCTGACCCTGGCCGCCAAGATCCGCCAGCGGCCCGAGTTATCCGCCATGCGCATCATCCTGCTAACCTCAGGGGACCGCCTCGGCGACTTGGCCCGGTCCCGCGAGCAACAGATCGACGCCCACCTGCTCAAGCCGGTCCAGCCGGACGAACTGCTGGAGACGATCTACCGGGTGATGAGCCGCCGCGGCGATGCCCTGCCAGCGGCCGCGCCCGCGGGGGTGAGAGAGCCGGCCCCGGCCGCGGCTCCGCTGCGGGTCCTGGTGGCCGAGGACAACGAGTTCAACGCGAAGCTAATGGAGCAGTTGCTCGGGCGGCGTGGCCACCAGGTGCGTATCGCCAGCAACGGACGAAAGGCGCTGACGCTGATGAACGATCAGCAGTTCGACCTGCTGCTCCTCGACATTCACATGCCGGAGCTGGACGGCTTCCATGTCGCCCAAGCAATTCGCGAGCGCGAACGGATTGCGGGGGGCCACGTGCCCATCATCGCCCTGACGGCGCGATCGCGAAAAGAGGATCGCGAGCGTTGCCTGGCCGCAGGGATGGACGACTTTCTGGCCAAGCCGGTCCAGGCCACTTATCTGTGGGCCGCCATCGACCGGGTCTTGTCCAGAATTAACCAGCAGGCTGGCACGACGGAGGGCGAGCGGAACGCGCGCGAGGAGGCCCAACAGGAGACCGACCTGATCGACAAGCCCGTGTTGCTGGCGGCGTGCGGTAGTGACGAAGCTATCCTGCAGCACTTGTGTAAGGCTTTGCAGGAGCACCTTCCGTCCCAACTCGCAGCGGTGCAAGCCGCCCTGGATGACAGCGACGCGACGCGCCTCCGCGAGGCCGCGCACAAGCTGTGCGGCATGGTGGCGACGTTTTCGACCGTGGCAGCGGATATCGCATCGACGATTGAGGACTACGCGAACTGTAACCAGCTCGAGGAGGCTCGCCCACTCGTGCAGCGGCTCACGGCGACATCGCAGGACCTCATTCGTCAAGCGATGGCGTTGTCGATCGAAGCCCTCCGATCCCAATCGTGATAAAGCCGATGAGCCGGTTTCCAGGTTGAACTCTAGCTAGTCCTTTTCCCCGGCTTCCACCGACTGCGTGATATGCAGATCTAACTCACGCAGCTTCACGCGCAGCGTCTGCCGCGCGATTCCCAGCAGCCGTGCCGCCTGATGTTGATTGCCGTCGGTATGCGCCAGTACCAGGGGCAAGAGTAACCGGTCGACTTCGCGGTGCGTCTCAGCATAGAGGTCCTCGCTTTGTGAGCCGAGCCGCTCCAAGATAAAAGCTCTCAGACTAGCCACCTCCTTGGACCGTCCCGTCGTGTCCGCGAACAACTCGCTCCGTAACTCAGGCAAGAACGCGGGCAACAGCACATTCCCGCTGGCCGCAATCAGGGCCTGCTTCAGGACGCTCTGGAGTTCCCGGACATTTCCCGGCCAGGCATGCGCCTGCAGGCGCTCCAGCGCCTCGGGAGCGAGGTCGCGGACGTCACGACCCAGCTCTCGGCTGAACCGCCGCAGGTAGTGCCGCGTCAGCAAAGCCAGATCGTCGCCGCGCTGCCGCAGCGGCGGCAATTCAATCGTGAAGACGCTCAGACGATAATACAGATCAGGTCTGAACTTGCCATCCGCCGACCAAGCCTTCAGGTCGCGGTGGGTGGCGGCAATCAAACGAACATCCGTCCGCACCGTCTCATTGCCACCTACGCGCTCGAACGTCTGGTCCTGGAGCAACCGGAGTATCTTCGCCTGCAAGGCCGGCGACATGTCACCGATTTCATCGAGAAAGATGGTGCCGCCGTTGCACTGCTCGAATTTGCCGATGCGGCGCCTATCGGCGCCCGTGAAGGCACCTTTCTCGTGCCCGAAAAGCTCACTTTCGAGGAGGGCTTCCGGAATCGCGGCGCAGTTGAGGGCCAGAAAAGGCGCCTGGGCCCGTCTGCTGTGCTGGTAAACGGCCCTCGCTACTAGGTCTTTGCCGGTCCCGCTTTCCCCCGTGATCAGGACGGGCACGTCCTGCGCCGCAACACGGCCGATCAACTTGTAAACCTCGCGCATGGCCGGGCAGCTCCCGACAATCGCGCCCTCCCAGTCCGCGTCAGCCGCCTGCTCGGCGACGACGGCAGGCAGGCGCATGCGACGGGCAACTTCGAGGGCGTCGTCCACGACGCGCCGCAGTTGCTGCAGATCCAGCGGCTTGAACAAATAGTCGTAGGCGCCGAGCTTCATGGCCTCGATTGCATTGTCGGCGCACTTGGCCATCGTGACGAAGATCACCGGAATGCGGGCGTCGATTCTGCGGATCTGCTGGTAGGTTTCGAGGCCCGACTGATCCGGGAGGTGGACATCGAGCAGGATCACATCCGGCGGATCGGAACGGGTGCGCGCGAGCCCCGCCGCGCCCGTCTCGGCCGTCCCAACCCGAAACGTGGGCGCGCGAAAGGCCTGCCGTACCTGTTCATGAATGACGGCCGTATCGTCGTCGATCAGCAGAACGTGCGCCATGGCGTCTGCTCCGCTCCGCAGCCTGTCCGGTGCCGCTGACGAAAGCTATCCTCGACACCATTATACAGCATTTCCAGCAACGGTCTATCGTCGGCGTTTCGGCTGGACCATGCCCGGCGGAGTGTCGGCTTGGCCGATGTGGAGGGCTTTGCTGATGCGCCAGGCGGTGAGCCCAGCCAACACCGATCAAACCGACGCGACCGGACTTCTTCGCTCACCACGCGACCCGCTCCGCTCCCGAATGCGGTGTTCGTGGGAGTGCCCTCGCGGGTCCACGAGCTCTGGCCCAGAATGTCGAGGGGCTGACGAACCGTGCGTGGATGCGGTCTTGAGCGATTCGTTATGGTGGCGAGCGAGTACTTGGGCGGGTGACGGACTCTCGCAGCGCCCCCAGCAGGCGACGACGTTATACGATGTCGCAAGCAAGAATGCACTGCGTGAGTTGGTGACATCTCACGCCGCGGCGCGATAGTAATGCCGAAGCAGTCCTCCCAGAAATGCTTGGCAACGAATGCGACCGATCTCCGGAGCAGCGTCGGTTCCAGATTCCTGCGGCGGTCCCGCGGCTGCAGTGGGAATGGTCCGGTTGCCGAGGCCTTGGTGCGGGCGATGTTCATTATAAAAACGCGTTAAGACTGGTTGATGTAGTCGAGGTGGCTCAAGCTGAAGCATAGGAAGTAATTGAGGGTCTCTCTCTTAAAGGCTCCTATCCAGGCCTCGCAGAAAGAATTTGTCTACGCCGCGGAATGCACCCGGCGGGACCGATGCGGGGCCAGCCTTTCGGATCACGCATCCCTTTCACCCCGCCCATGGCCAGCAGTTCGCGATAGTCACCATTCGCGATAACTGGGGGGACCGGCGGCTCTATTACCGCGACCACAGTGAGCAGTTGATCTCAATTCCGGATCGCTGGACGGACCTCGTGCCGCCCGACCCGGTGGTAGCCCTATCCGCCGGGCGGTCGCCGTTCCGCCTGGAGGACTTGCTGGAGCTGGTCCGCCTGCTGGCGGTTCTGGATCAGGAGGTGCCCCATGCGTGCTGAACCTCCGGTCCACGGGCGCAAAGGGAATTCCGCCGCAAGTGTAAATACTACTATGCCGCTTGGCTTACGGTGTACGGCTGGGCGGTGGTCGGAGTATCTGCAAATTACCTCAGAATACAGGCCGAGTTGGCAGCACGAAGGGGTTGACACGCGGTCTTCTATCGGCATAATTATATTAACACACCATTCCCTGCCGACAGGAGGTACGCATGAACCCGCCGCGCGACAGCAAGAGCCGGGCCCTGCGGAAGCAGGGCGCCCTGCACGCCAGACCCGAACAGGTCCGCGATCCCCTCTTCCAGCACAGCGAGTTCTTCGATCCCCGCGATCTGGTGCTGGTCAAGTACGAGATGCTGCGCCGCGTGCGGGTGGATGGGCAATCCGCCGCCGCCACGGCCCGCGCCTTCGGCTTCTCGCGGGTGGCGTTCTACCAGGCCCGAGGCGCCTTTCAGCAGGAGGGCTTACCGGGCCTGCTACCCCGCCGGCGCGGACCCAAGCAGGCCAGCAAGCTGACGGCACCGGTCCTGGAGTTCATCGACCAGCAGCGCACCGCCGACAGCCACCTGCACGCTCCCGAGTTGGCGCGATTGATTCGCAGGCATTTGCGGCTCACGGTTCATCCCCGCACTATCGAGCGGGCCTTGGCCCGCAGGACAAAAAAGGGGCAACGCCGCGCATCGTCCTAGCCGGGGTGACCGCGGGTAGCGATTGGACGGCGCAGTACGAAGCCCTCCGTCACTCGGCCATGCACTGGATGGGCTCGGCCACCGTGGCCTGGGGGTTGAATCTGTTCATGCGGCAGGGCCTGGCCGCCTGGATGCAGGCGTGTCCAAGACCAGCCGGTCCCGAGCTCCCCGCTCCGCAGCTCACGCTGTCCCGCGCTCCTCCAGCCGCGCCACCAGTCTCGCTGTCCAGCCAACTGGTGACCGTTCTGGCCAACATGGTCTTCACCGCAAGACAGGAGCGATGGGCATGATCAACACCAACGATCCGCGTCAGAAGGTGCGGGCGGAGCACCTGCAACGGGACGCCTATTTGTATGTGCGCCAATCCACGCTGCAGCAGGTCTTCCACAACACCGAGAGCACGCAGCGGCAGTACGACCTCAAGCAGCGCGCGGTAGCCCTGGGCTGGCCGGTTGAACACGTGCACGTGATCGACGGCGACCAGGGCCACTCCGGCGCCTCGGCCGCCGACCGCGAGGGGTTTCAGCACCTGGTGGCGGAGGTGGGCCTGGGACACGCCGGCATTGTGCTGGGACTGGAAGTATCACGGCTGGCCCGCAATTGCTCCGACTGGCACCGGTTACTGGAGATCTGCGGCCTGACCGACACGCTGATCCTTGACGAGGATGGCCTGTACGATCCAGCCAGCTTCAACGACCGGTTGCTGCTGGGACTGAAGGGCACGATGAGCGAGGCGGAACTGCACGTGCTCCGCGCTCGGCTCCAGGGTGGCATTCGCAACAAGGCGCAGCGCGGCGAGTTGCGCTTCGCCTTGCCGGTCGGCCTGATCTACGATCCACAGGGCCGGCTGGTCCTGGATCCCGACCAACAGGTCCAGCAGGCCTTGCGGACCTTCTTCCAGGTCTATGAGCGGCAGGGCACCGCCCGGGCCGTCGTGAAGTACTTCGCCAGGAACGGGTTGAACTTCCCGCGTCGCCTTCGTGGCGGCATCCACAAGGGTCAGTTGGTTTGGGGACCGCTGGGGCACTCGCGGAGCCTCCAGGTTCTGCGCAACCCTCGTTACGCCGGCGCCTACGTCTTTGGTCGTACCAAGGCCTGCCAGCGGTCCACCGGACGGGGCGGCTACAAGCCCCAGCCGCAGGAGAAGTGGCACACCCTGATCCCCGATGCCCATCCGGGATATATCAGTTGGCAGCAATACCAGGATCACTTGCAGACGCTGCACGCCTGTGGTCGCGCTCATGGGCAGGATCGCCGTCACAGTCCGCCCGGACAAGGCCCGGCCCTGCTACAAGGACTGGTGGTCTGCGGGGTCTGCGGCCAGCGCATGACGGTGAAGTATCACTGGCGCCAAGCCACCCTGGTGCCGGACTACATCTGCCAAAAAGGGAGTACCGAACGTGGGCAGGCGGTCTGTCAGCAGGTTCCCGGCGCCGGTGTCGACGAGGCCGTGGGCGAATTGTTGCTGGAGTTGGTGCAGCCGGTTACGTTGGAGCTTGCCATTGCCGTGCAAGCTGAACTGCAGATCCGGCTGGAGGAGGTAGCGCGCCTGCGACGGCAGCAAGTGGAGCGCGCCCAGTATGAGGTGGACATAGCCCGTAGTCGCTTCATGCAGGTGGATCCCAACAACCGTCTGGTCGCTACTGCTCTGGAGGCCGACTGGAATGATAAGCTCCGGGCCCTGACCATCGCGGAAGAACAATACGAGCAGCAACGGCAAAAGGATCAGATGAGCTTGGATGAAACCAGCCGGCAGCAAGTGTTGGCGCTGGCCCGCGACCTGCCGCGGCTCTGGCGTGATCCCCATACCAGCGACCAAGACCGCAAACGGATGGTACGCCTGCTGATCGAGGACGTGACGTTGACGAAGCCAGATCAGATCAAGGTCCAGATCCGACTGAAGGGCGGCGCCCCCCGAACGCTCTTGGTGCCTTTGCCCCTGAATGCCCCCCAGCTACGCGCCACCAATCCGGAGGTGGTGCGCCGGATCGACCAACTCCTGGGCGATCACACCGAAACCGCCATCGCCGCCGAGTTGAACCGTTGCGGCTACCGCAGTGGGACCAAGCAGGAATTCACGGGCGATCTGGTCAAACGGATTCGGTTCAAGTACCGACTAAGATCTCGCTACGATCGCCTGCGAGCCAGAGGCCTGTTGACCGCGGCGGAAATCGGCACGCAACTGGGTGTCACCGCCCAGTACGTAGGCGTCTGGAGGCGCCATGGCTTGCTGCCGGCCGTGCCGTACAATGACCGAGACGAGTACCTGTACAAGCCCGTCGGCAAGTACGGCCCGCGAAAACAACAGGGCAAGAAGCTATCAGAAAGACGACGATGTCCCGAGTTCTGCTCTCAAGCAGCCAATGAGGTGCACCATGAAGCATAAGCGTTGGCGTTGGGTGCCCGGATGGGCGTCTTGATGATACGTGTGCCCACGCTCCGGAAAAGCTCGTCAAATCCCGCCGTGAACTTGGCGTCGTGATCATGCAGCAAGAAGCGAGCCTGAATGCCCTGATCCTCCAGCCACATCTGCGCGTTCCGGGCCTGCTGCCTGATCCACGCTTCGTCCGGGTGGTACGTCGCGGGGCACAGGAAGACCTTTCGTGAACCGAGATGGATGAAGAACAGCCCAAACGCCAGATGCACGCCGAGCGGCGTGATAACCCGCTTGGCGAAGAAGTCACACGCCAC
>DATKKX010000415.1:0-7512 GCA_035542775.1 Phycisphaerae bacterium
AGTTGAAGTACCGATGACCGGGAACGGCGGAGACGCCCAGTGATGCCCGCCAGCCGATAGCCGACGGCTCTCTTCGCGGCCGATTGCGGCGGATTGCACCTGCGACCGGGGCAAACGCCCTGCTACCGCCGCGTACCGCCCCGAAAAGCCGTGTGGGACCCCAGGGCGGCCGCGACCGACCGCTGACCGCTTATGACTGACAACCAAGAACTGATAACTCTCACCCAGGAGCCGCTTGCAAAGGTTGCCACGAATCGCCACGAATTGCACGCGTTTTTGCTCCCGCCGGTCGCAGGCACCCGGTCCCGCCTGCCCATCCCCCGCCGGTCGGGCCCCGGCCTCGGCAGGATCGACCCGGAAGGCGATGTTGCCATAACACCAGTGCCCTCCCATAATTGCACCACTAGCCGGTGGCGCGGAAGGCAGGATGCCGCAAGCATGAGTCTCAAGAACCAATCGCAGATCGAGCAGGTCCTTACAGAGTACCACACCGCCGACCAATCCGTGATCGCCGCCAAGCTCCTGCCGCTAGTCTACGACGAGCTCCGCAGCCTCGCCGCCAAGTACCTCCGGCGAGAGCGCCGCGGGCACACGCTCGATCCCACCGCCCTGGTCCACGAGGCCTATCTTCGCCTCTTCGAGAAGACCCGCGTCACGCCCAAGGACAAGACCCACCTCTACGCCCTCTGCGCCGAGGCCATGCGCCGTGTGCTGACCGACCATGCCCGGGCACGACGGCGGACCAAGCGCGGCGGCGATTTTCGCCGCGTCGCCTTCGACCAGACGGTCTCCGAGCTGGCGGTCGCGGAAGTGGACCTGATCGACTTCAACGACGCCCTCGAGCGCCTCTCGGCCCTGGACAAACGCCAGGCGCGGATCGTGGAGCTCCGGCTCTTCGCCGGACTGACCGTCGAGGAAGTGGCCTCCGTGCTGGCGGTCTCGAAGCGCACTGTCGAGGGCGACTGGAAGCACGCCAAGGCCTGGATGCGGGCGGAACTAAGCTCGGACACCATGCAGTGACGCCACAGCGACACGCCCAGATCAGGGAGCTCTTCCTCGCCGCGTGCGATCGCCCGCCGGAGGAGCGGTCGGCATTCCTCGAACAGGCCTGCGGACAAGATCAGGATCTCCGCCGGGAGGTAGAGAGACTCCTAGTCTACCACACGACAGGCACCGCCACGGCCGGCTCCGTCGCGGCTCTCGCCGGTATCGTCGAAGATGAAGCAACACCCTCCTATCAGCCCGGCGAGATCATCGCCGGGCGGTATCGGATCGTCGCCCTGATCGGCAAAGGCGGCATGGGCGCCGTCTATCGGGCGGACGATTTGACGCTCCATCAGACCATCGCCTTGAAGTTCCTGCCGGTGGACAAGGCCACCGATCCCGCTTGGTTGAAGCGATTTCACCAGGAAGTCCGCCTGGCCCGGAACGTCACCCACCCCAACGTCTGCCGTGTGTATGACATCGGCGACGCCGCCGGCGTGCCGTTCATCTCCATGGAGTACGTGGACGGCGAGGACTTGGCCAGCCTGCTCCGCCGGATCGGCCGGCTCCCTGGTGACAAGGGCATCGAGATCGCCCGGCAGCTCTGCGCAGCCCTGGCGGCGGCCCATGTACGCGGCGTCCTGCATCGCGACCTCAAGCCCGCCAACGTCATGATCGACGGCCGCGGGCAGGTCCGCATCACCGACTTTGGCCTCGCCGGCGTCGTCGGGCAGATCGCCCGCCGGGAGATCCGCTCAGGCACGCCGCGCTACATGGCCCCCGAGCAACTGGACGGTGCCAGCGTCTCCGAGAGCAGCGACATCTACTCGCTCGGGCTCGTGCTGTACGAGGTGTTCACCGGCAATCCCGCGTTCACGGCGGAAGGCATCACCGATTACATTGAGCTGCACCGCACCGCCGATCCCTCCCCGCCGTCGACCATCGTGCCGGACATCGATCCAAAGATCGAGCAGATCATCATGGCCTGCCTTCGCAAGGACCCGGCGGCTCGGCCGGCCTCGGCTCTCCTGGTCGCCGCCCGCCTGCCAGGCGGGGACCTGCTGGCTGCCGCCCTCGCCGCGGGCGAGACGCCGTCGCCGGAAATGGTCGCGGCGGCCGCCGAGGGCCAACGGGTCCGCAATCCGGCCCTGATCACGGCACTGGTCGGCTTCGTGGCCCTCTTCCTGCTCGACTTCGCGATGGGAAGCAGGCTTCACCCGATCACCCTCTCCGCATTCCAGAAGCCGCCGCAGGTGCTGGCCGACAAGGCCCGGGAGGTGATCGTCGATGCCGGCTACGCCGATCGATCTGCCAACGAGGCCTACCAACTCGTCGGCAGCCTGGAGCGCCAACTGCTCTACGAACGGCCGCCGTCGCAACCGCTCCGCGTCAGCCTCACCGCAGGCCAAAGCGACGGCCCGGCCTTCTGGTACCGGCAGAGCGACTCCCCGCTCCAGCCCACCGAGGCCTACAACGTCCTCTTCTCCGATGCGCGCGTGACGCTCGACGACCCTCCGCCCACCCGACCGGGCATGGTGACGACCATCCTCGATCCGTCCGGTCGGTTGAGGCTGCTGGAGGGCGTCTCGCCGGGGACGCGTCTGGAGAGCGAACGTCCTTCGCTCCCCGACTGGTCAGCGATGTTTCGCCATGCGGGTCTGAGTGAGGCTTCGTTCACTCCGACCGAGCCGCTTGTGCTGCCGCGATGTTTCGCCGGCAAGCGACTCGCGTGGCAGGAAACCCGGCCGGATGCCCGGCAAGCTCCGCTCCGCGTGGAAGCAGCGACCGACGCCGGTCGCGTGGTGGAGTTTGCCGTGCTGGCCGAGGGAAGTCCGCCCAATGTCCCCTTCTGGGCCGACATGGAGCTTCGCCGCTGGTTCATGCGGGCGCTGCGGCAGGTCTCCATGTTCTTGGTGGCCCTCGTGGCAACGCCGCTGGCATGGCGAAATACCAGGCGAGGCAGAGGTGATCGCCGAGGGGCCTTCCGCGTGGCCGCGTTTATCGTGGTGCTGCGGCTGATCATCTGGCTGCTGATGGCCTCGCACTCGTCAGCTCTGTATGGCGAAGTCGAGTTGGCGGCCTACGGCCTGCTCGGGGCGCTCGCGGAGGGCGCCGGCGTCTGGGTTTTCTACCTGGCGTTGGAGCCATACGTCCGACGGTTCTGGCCGCAGACGCTCCTGGGCTGGAGCCGGATACTTGACGGGCGTTTCCGTGACCCGCTCGTCGTCGGGAACATCGTCGTGGGCGGGGTCGTTGGAGCCTTCTGGTCCTTCATGGTCGCCCTGGATCGTTTCGTCCCCGGTTGGCTGGGATGGCCGACCCGCGGCGATGTCCGTCTGCTCAGCGATCTGTCCTATCTCCTCCGGCCCCGCCAGGCGTTAGGCCAGTGCCTGGACTTGCTACGCGGGGCCGTATATCAGGGCCTGTTCTTCCTCCTGATCATGGTGCTCTTTCGCATCCTGACCCGCCGCACTTGGGCTGCCATCCTGCTGTCCACGCTGCTGATCGCCCCCATGTTCGTGCCGACTGGATCGCACCCTTTTTCTGCCTGGGTACTCATCGGCGGCGGCGGCGTGGTGGTGGCGATCTGGGCGTTCGTACGGTTCGGCCTGACGACGGTCGTGGCGGCAGGCTTCGTCACCGATCTTCTCAACCTGTTCCCCATGGCCCCCGGCGCCTCCCATTGGTACGGCGACACCGCCCTCTTCACCCGTCTGCTCCCGGTGCTGCTGGTGGTCTGGGCATTCATGGAAGCCATGCGCCGCAAACCGCTGTCGATGTCCAG
The DNA here is from genome assembly GCA_035542775.1 of Phycisphaerae bacterium. Lineage (GTDB taxonomy): Bacteria > Planctomycetota > Phycisphaerae > UBA1845 > UTPLA1 > DATKKX01. The sequence goes on from DATKKX010000415.1 coordinate 3,770, forward strand.
TCTCGCCTGATCCCCACATTCGGATCTTGCCAGGATTAATTACCATTAAGGTCTCAAATTCCGCCGGGCGTGATGGGCCTCCTGTCGGAACCGCCCGCGCCCGGTTGCGGACTCTCCTCCAATCCGTCGCTTCTACTCCGGGGCGGTCCTCGCAACGGCCCCGAAGGGGTCCCGGTATAAGGGCACGGCACTCCCTCGCTTGAACAAGCTGCCCGCGTCAACGCTTCGAGATCGGCTCTCGGTGCGGGCTCCTGATCGCGCCCAAGGTAGGTCTGACTCTATGCCAACGCCATCTGTCCAAATCGCTGGAACTGGATGCATCCTTCCGGGAAACCCCATTCCCAATGACCGGCTGGAGGAGATCCTCGGCCCGCTGGATCACGCCCCACCCAAGGTGCAGAGCTTCGTCAAGACGTTCAGCATGAAGATGCTGGAGCGAAGCGGCATACAGGCTCGTCACCTGGCCATCGACCCGGAGACGGGCAACATGACCCACGACTTCAGCGGGCTCGCCGAGGTCGCCGCCCGCAACGCCCTGGACATGGCCGGCATGGAGCCGGCGGAACTCGATCTGGTGGTCATCTCCTGCCCGTCCTACGACCAGAGCACGCCACCGACCAGCGCGCTCTTGCAGGAACGGCTGGGCATCAACACCTGTGCCGAGATGGAGATTCATTCCAACTGCTCCGGCGTCGGCAAAGGCGTCCAGGTCGCCTTCGATTCCATCCGCTGCGGTCGCTACAAGACCGCCCTGGTGTGCTACAGCCAGCTCTCGTCGGTCTACCTGCGGAGCTGCTACTTCAACCAGGAGAAGATGGACAAGGTCAACGCCGCCCTGCGATGGATCCTCGCCGACGGCGCCGGCGCCCTGGTGCTCAAGGCGGCCGACCATGAGGCGGAAGGCCACGTGATCCTCGATACCTTCGTCGAATCAGTCGGCGGCGGCCGTCCCCCCGGAATGAAGGCTGGCGGCGCGGCCGCGGACCTGATGAGGACCGACCGGCAGATTCCGCAGCTCTACGCGGACGGCAAGCACCACCTGTGGCAGGACTTCACCGCGGTCAACGATTTCGCCCCCCGCCTGCTCCTGGAGGGCCTGGAGCGGTTCACCCAGCGGATGAAGCTGGACAGCAGCACGGTGGATCACTACGTCGTGTCCATTCCCACCTACAAGCTTTACGAGGACAACATCCCCTCGTTCCTGGAAAAGCTGCACATCGCGCGGGACCAGATTCAGTTCCGCTGCGCGCGAGTCGGCTACGTGGGTGGAGCGGCCACGCTGGTGCACCTCGATCAGATGGTGCGTTCAGGCGAACTGGTCCACGGGCAACTGGCGGTGGTACACGCGGTCGAATCCAGCAAATGGATGACCGCCGGTTTCGCCCTGCGATGGTAAGGAGGCCTGTCACGGCGGCACCGACGGTACGGGACGCCGTGGTGCACCGTGGCGCCCGGGGATAGCGAGCAACGCGGTTTCTGGGGATTTCTTGTCACGGGCTCAGTCGATCGGCGTCGGGGGATGCGGGCAGCGCACCGATCAATCCCGGCAGAGGTGTGCAGTGCAACCTTGGCTTACACAGAACGACTGGGACGCGGTGCTCGGGGAAGTCCGGCGGACGATCGACCGATGGTTCTTCTGGGTCTCCGTCACCGGCGTCATCTACGTCACCCCAAAGTGCCGCCCGCTGAACGTGAGCGACCTCGCCGATATGATCCGTCGCCTGCTCATTATCTGCGACGACAGCTTTCCGAAGCTGATTGCCTTCGAGTTTTCCGATTCGTTCCTCGAAACGAAGCAATGGGCTGAGGCATGGGCCCTGCTCCGCCAATTCTCCGCCGAAATCAACGCCACGATGCTGCCCACCTCTCAGAACGGCTCCGGCACGTTGATCCTGCTGCACCGCCACGTCACCTGCGGAAACGGCGATGCCGCAGTCACGCCTGCACTGCTTCAGGCTTATGAACCGTCGACAGGCCTGCTCGCGTCTTAGCCGCCCCCCTGCTGAGTCCGCGCGGCCTGGCCGTTTGCACCCAGCCGATCGAGCACGATCTGCCCCTCCTTCAGCACAACGAGAGGTTTGCGCAGCGCCGTGGGATCCTTGAGCGGGTCGCCTCGTACTGCGATCAGATCGGCGATATATCCCGGAGCAATGCGTCCCAGCGTATTCTCGCGGCCCAGGACTTGAGCCGCCGTGCTGGTCGCGGCGCGAAGGGCCTCGGCCGGGGACATGCCGTACGCCACCATCAACTCAATCTCGCGGGCGTTGTCGCCATGGGCGAAGACTCCTACGTCACTCCCGCAAGCGATGGTAACGCCCGACCGCAAAGCCCGGGCAAACATATCCCTGGCCTCCTGAAGCCGTTGCGGCAGAGCTTCACCGGGTTTCCAGCCGGCGTAGCGAGCCATCGCTTCCGAAGCAGCCAGTGTCGGGCACAGAGCGACGCCTCGCTCATGCATCAACGCCAATGCCTCGTCCGAAGCACTTGTGCCGTGTTCAATGCTGTTGACGCCGGCCAGAACCGCACGTCGAATGCCCTCGTCGGTCGTGGCATGGGCAGCTACAGGCTTGCCGGCGCTGTGAGCCTCGGCCACCAAGGCGTTGAGTTCCTCCTGCGAGAACGTGGGCGTGGCAGGATCCCCCGCCCGCCGCCGATAGTCGGCGTAGAACTTCACCCAGTCGGCCCCGGCCGCGATCTGCTCGCGGACCGCCCGGCGGACCCCATCGACGCCGGTCGCCTCTTGTGCGCCCTTGGGAACATCCCAGCGCGGGTCGAAACCTGCCGGACCATAACAGCTCGTCGCGACGATCGCGCGGGTTGACGCGAAGACCCGCGGCCCCGGCACCATTCCGCGGGCGATGGCGTCTCGCAGGGCCACGTCAGCATATCCGGCGCCCTCAGTCCCCAGGTCGCGAAGCGTCGTAAAGCCGGCCTCCACGGTTGCCCTCGCAGCGGTCACTGCACGGACAGTGCGAAGTTCCAGGGATTCCTTGAGGACCTGATCGTCCCAGGTTGCTTCATCATAAGGATGGAGCAGGAGGTGGGAGTGAATGTCCATCAAGCCGGGAAGCAGCGTGAGCCCGGACAGATCCAGGCGGACGGCGTCCTCGGGCGGCTTCAGATCCCTCGCCGGCGCGATCCGAGCAATTCGTCCGTCTATGACCAGAATATCCTGGCCTTCGAGGAGGCTCTCGCCTGCCGCGTCAAGAACCTTCGCCCCCGCCAGCACAAGCGGCCTGGCTTTTTCCTGGCCCCGCACCGAGGGCACGACCAGACCGAGCACGATAAGGAATACAACACGAGCAGTCATGTTCCGCAGCCTCCATCCTGGTAAGTGAGGGCACCAGCATACCAAGCGCCGCCGCTGCAGTCAGTAGGTCTGTGCACGCTGGAGGGCGTCGACGAGTTTGCCTTGCCGGTGAAGTAGCTCATCACCGAAGGCCACAAGATCCGGGTGAGGAATGGCGCACGGGCGGACTGCAAGCACCTGCTCAACACAGTATTGCTCCCAACCCGGATCGGTCCACGTCGCCAGGCACAGCAGCGCCGCAGCTGGCGACCGGCTGATGCCTCCTTGACACTGACAAAGCACCGTCCCTTCGATTTCCCGAATGGATTGCGCGAAGTCGATGACCGCCTTGGCGTGTTCTATCGTAGGAAAAATCAGTCGCAGGCCGTATTCCGCGCTGTGCCTCTGCCTCAACCGTACACGTGCGGCTTGAAGGAGGTCTGTTCTGCTCGGC
>DATKKX010000416.1:0-3886 GCA_035542775.1 Phycisphaerae bacterium
TTATCCGTTGCTCGCCGCCCTCGAACGCTTCAAGGTGGGCCGCGAATTTCGCTATGCCACCTTGGTGCGCTATCGCGACGATGGGCGCTCCCGGGCCTTGCGGGAGTGGTTTCACCATTACAACGGCCGCCAGACGATCGAAGCTGGGAACAAGGAAATTAAAGGCACGTTCTTTGTCCAGCATCTCATGACCCGGAGACTGCCGGGCATTCAACTCCAGGTGCTGTTCACCGGCCTGGCCGCCAATGTCGTGCGCTGGGCCACCCCGTGGCTGAAAGAGTGTACGGATCATCTGACACCGAAATGGCACCGCACCTTGAACAGCCCGAAACACTTGGTGCAGGTCGCCGCGAACTGCACGGCTTTGGTGGACCGAACCCGGGCCGGGACCGCCCTCCAGTTCGCCCCGGACAGTCCCTTCCCGGCCGTGACCCTGTTCTTGAAGGGCGTGCCCGCTTTTCAACTGGACTTGGGCTTCAATCGCCCGCTCAAAATCGCATCCGGATGAACGATTTGCCATCTGGTTGCACAAAACTTACGCTAGGTCGACCGCGTGAAACGCTTTTCCCCACTCGGAAAAGTTCTCGGCGGTATGCGCGAGATTGTTGATAATACGAAGGTCGCGTTCCACGCTTGACCGAATGTGGGGTCGCTGTGCCTTCACGGCCACCGGCTGGCCTGATTGCAGCCAGGCCCGGTGTACCTGGGCGATCGAAGCGGCCGCCAGCGGCTCGGCTTCGAATCTGGCGAAGACGGTGGTTGGCGAGGCGCCCAGCTCTTCGGCAAGCAGCGCCTCGATTTCCTTGGAAGGGGCTGGTTGGGCGCAGTCCTGCAGTTCGGAGAGCTGGGCGATGATGTTGGGTGGCAGCAGGTCGGAGCGGGTGGAGAGCATCTGCCCCAGCTTGACGAAGATGCCTCCGGCCTCCTGCAGGGCTTCGCGCAGGCTGACACCGATCTTGCTGGAACTGACGCCCATACCTGACTCGGAAGCCTGTTTGCCGCCTCCCAGGTAGATGCCAAGCCCGTGTCGCGAGGCGATCCAGGTGATCTGGGCGTAGCGGTTGGCGATCGCGATGCTCTGCTGCACGGCGCGTACGGGATGCGGCAAGCGAAGCAGACTGGTCTCGACGTTCACGAGGCGGCCAGGCTGGGCAGGCAGCTCCACCAATACAGCCATAACCATCGTGAAGAAAAGGTTGGAGACGGTCGCCACGAGTGGGAGGCTTATGTTTCGATCGTTGTACCACAGGAACCCTGTTAGGGTGCCGCCTAAAATACAGCCTGTAATTGAAGCGAGCAGTCGCAACCGCCAGGAAAGTTGCACACCCAGCAAGCGGCTACTCGCCGCACCTACAATGAGTATGCCGATAAAATAGAGAATGATTCTACCTGCGGTTAACCAGTCCATTTTTACCTATACCTCTGGAGCAGCCTGGATCCGTCAATTGGCCAGCTCCACCGTGGCGCCGTACATCGCGGAATCGGTCAGGTGGGTGAGCATGAAATCGGCCACGTCGCCCCGCGCAATGTTGTTGCCGAACATCAAATGCCCGTTGACCGCCACGTGGTAGCGCCCTGTGCGCGGCTTGTCCAGCAAGCGCGGCGGGCGCACGATGGTCCAATCCAGGCCGCTGGCCTTGACGCCGGCTTCCATCCGCAGCAGGTCGGTATACATCCCCCCATACAGCCGCCAGAGGATGGGCTTGATAATCCAGCGCTGCCATCCGCCCGGGTCCGCGGCGCCGGCGGAGACGCACAGCAGCCGGCGCACTCCGGCCGCCTGCATGGCTGCCACGATGTTGCGCATACTCGACGAATAGAACACGGTGGCTTCCTTCGTCACTATCCCCAGCGCCGACACCACCGCATCCTGCCCGGTCAGCGCCTGTTGAAAGCTAGCGAGTTCAAGTGAATCGCCGCGAACCACCTTAAGCCGCTCATGCTGGATTGCCATTGCTTCCGGGCGGCGCGCCACCGCGCTGACGCGATGACCGGCCTCCAACGCCTGCGCGACGACCTGGCGGCCGATGCCGCCGGTAGAGCCAAAGACGATGAGTTTCATTCGAGCTTCTCCTTTACGCCGCCATGGGCACTGGCACCGGCGGCCGGGCGCGACCATTGCGCGCCGGTTCGGGTCCGGCGTCCGCCAGCAGTTCCTGATGTCGGAACTGGCTCAGGTACAGGTCGGCGTAGAAGCCGTTCGCCGCCAGCAACTCCTCGTGTGTTCCGGTCTCGATGATTGCTCCGTGGTTCATCACCAGGATCAAGTCGGCCTCGCGAATGGTCGATAGCCGGTGGGCGATGACGAAGCTCGTCCGGCCCTTCATCAGGTCGGCCATCGCCCGCTGGATCTGCATCTCCGTCCGGGTATCGACGCTGCTCGTCGCCTCGTCCAGGATCAGAATCTGCGGGTCCACCAGGAAGGCGCGGGCAATCGTCAGCAACTGCTTCTGCCCCTGCGAGATGTTGCTGGCCTCCTCATTGAGCACGGTGTCGTAGCCCTGCGGCAGGGTGCGGATGAAGTGGTCGGCATCGGCGGCCTTGGCCGCGCGGACGATCTGCTCGTCGGTGGCGTGTTCCTGGCCGTAGGCGATGTTAGCCTTGATGGTGCCGTTGAACAGCCAGGTGTCCTGGAGCACCATGCCTAACAGGCAGCGCAGATCCCCGCGGCGCAGCTCGGTGATATCCACCCCGTCCACCCGGATGTGGCCGCCGCTGACCTCGTAGAAGCGCATCAACAGATTGACCAGCGTCGTTTTGCCCGCGCCCGTCGGGCCGACGATGGCGATCATCTGCCCCGGCTGGATGTCGATGTTCAGGTCCTTCATCAGGATTGCATCCGGCGCGTAGCCGAATTGCACATGCTCGAACTGGACCGCGCCGTGCGACTCGGCGATCACGGCCGGAGTCGCCGCTTCGGGCTGCTGCTCCGGTTCGTCGAGCAACTCGAACACCCGCTCCGCCGAGGCCACCGACGACTGGATGATATTGGCGAAGTTCGCCAGCTGCGAGATCGGCTGGGTGAACTGCTGCGCGTACTGGATGAACGCCTGCACGTCGCCGATGGCGATGGTCTTCAGGGTGATCATCACCCCGCCGACGATGGCGACGAGCACATACCCGATCGTGCCGACGAGCCGCATCAGCGGCATGATGATGCCGGACACAAACTGCGCCCGCCACCCCGCGTCGTAGAGCTCCGCGTTGCGCCGGCGGAATGTCTCCCGGGCCTGAGGCTCGCGCCCGAAGGCCTTGACGATCTTGTGCCCGGTGTACATCTCCTCGACGTGGCCGTTCAGCTGGCCCAGCGACCGCTGCTGGTTGCGAAAGTAGGTTTGCGATTGCCGGGCGATGTTGGTCACGACGAACAGACTCAGCGGCACCGTCAGGACCACGATCACCGTCAACAGCGGGTTGATCACCAGCATCATCACCAGTACGCCGATCAACGTCACCACCGAGGTGATGATCTGGGTGAGGCTCTGCTGCAGCGTCGAGCTCAGGTTGTCCATGTCGTTGACTGCCCGGCTCAGGATTTCGCCGTGCGTCCGCGAGTCGAAGAATTTCAGCGGCAGGCGGTTGAGCTTGGCCTCGACCTCGGCCCGCAGGCGGTACATCGTCCGCTGCGCCACCCCCGACATGACATACTGCTGCACATAGGTAAAGGCGGCGCTGACGACGTACAACCCGAACGCCAGCAGCAAGACCTCGCCGATGTAGGTGAAGTCAATGCCAGCCGATGCCGCCGGCTGCGCCGGGAATTTGCCCATCAGCCCGGTGAACAGCTTGGTCGTCGCCAGGCCCAGGATCTTCGGGCCGAGGATGCTGAAGACCTGGCTCAGGAGGGCGGTGGCCAGGACGACGCTCAGTTTGATCCGCTCCGGCC
>DATKKX010000417.1:0-10593 GCA_035542775.1 Phycisphaerae bacterium
CCGGTGCTGGCCATTGCCGGCTCCCTAGCCATGAAAAAACGGCTGGCCATGACCGCCGGCACCATGCCGACTCACGGCCCCTTGTTCGTCGCCCTGTTGATCGGCACCGTGTTGATCGTCGGCGCGCTGACCTATATTCCCGGTCTGGCGCTGGGACCGGTGGTCGAGCACTTCATGCTGTGGCCGGCCCACTGATAGCTAAGGAGTTTCAAGATGACACGCAAACGGCTTTCTCTCTTCGATCCCGCGTTGACGCGGACCGCCTTGGTGGATGCTTTCAAAAAGCTCGACCCGCGGGTGCAATGGCGCAATCCGGTGATGTTCGTGGTATATATCGGCAGTCTGCTGACCACGGGCTTATATATTCAGGCGCTGTTGGGCCAGGGCGAGGCCTCCCCCGGCTTTATCCTGGCCGTCGCGCTCTGGCTCTGGTTTACGGTGCTGTTCGCCAATTTCGCCGAGGCCCTGGCCGAAGGCCGCAGCAAGGCGCAGGCCGCGTCGCTGCGCCAGAACCGGGAGGCGCTCAAAGCCAAGCAACTCGTCGCTCCCCACCATGAGGCGGCCTATATGCCCGTGCCGGCCACCGACCTCCGTGCCGGGGATGTCGTGCTGATCGAGGCCGGTGACACGATTCCAGGTGATGGCGAAGTCATCGAAGGCGTGGCCTCGGTGGACGAGAGCGCCATTACCGGCGAATCGGCCCCGGTGATCCGGGAAGCGGGCGGCGATTTCTCCGCCGTGACCGGCGGCACGCGGGTGCTGTCGGACTGGATCGTGGTGCGGATCACGACCAACCCAGGCGAGACTTTCCTCGACCGGATGATCGCCATGGTCGAAAGCGCCAAGCGCAAGAAGACGCCCAATGAAATCGCCCTGACCATTCTGCTGGTGGCCTTGACGATTGTCTTTCTGCTGGCGACCGCCACGCTGCTACCCTATTCCCTGTTCAGTGTGGATATCATGAAGGCGGGCAGCCCGATTACGATGACGGTACTGGCGGCGCTGCTGGTCTGCCTGATTCCTACCACTATCGGCGGACTGCTGTCCGCCATCGGCGTTGCCGGCATGAGCCGAATGCTGCAGGCGAACGTCATTGCCACCTCCGGGCGGGCGGTCGAAGCTTCCGGCGATGTCGATGTACTGCTGTTGGACAAGACCGGCACGATTACCCTGGGCAACCGCCAGGCCGCGGCCTTTCTACCGACCAGCGGTGTCGGCGAACGCGACCTGGCGGAGGCGGCGCAACTGGCCTCGCTGGCGGACGAAACGCCGGAAGGGCGCAGCATCATGGTGCTCGCCAAGGAACGCTTCAATCTGCGCGGCCGCGAGCTGCATACCCTGGACGCGACCTTCGTGCCGTTCTCCGCCCAGAGCCGGATGAGTGGCGTCAATCTGGGCCAACGCCAGATCCGCAAGGGCGCGGTGGATGCCATCCGCAAGCACGTCGAGTCCTTCGGTCAACCGTTTCCCCCGGAAATCAACCGCCTGGTCGAGGACGTCGCCCGGCGCGGCAGCACCCCGCTGGTGGTTGCCGACGGTCCCCGTGCACTCGGGGTGATCGAACTGAAGGATATCGTCAAGGGCGGGATCAAAGAACGCTTCGCCGAATTGCGGCGGATGGGCATCAAAACTGTGATGATCACCGGCGATAACCGGCTGACTGCGGCGGCCATTGCCGCCGAAGCGGGGGTCGATGACTTCCTGTCTGAAGCCACCCCGGAAATGAAGCTGGCCCTGATCCGTCAGCAGCAGGGCGAAGGTCGGCTGGTCGCCATGACCGGCGACGGCACCAACGACGCCCCGGCGCTGGCCCAGGCGGACGTCGCGGTGGCCATGAACACGGGAACCCAGGCGGCCAAGGAAGCCGGCAATATGGTGGATCTTGATTCCAATCCGACCAAACTGATTGAGATCGTCGAAATCGGCAAGCAGATGCTGATCACCCGTGGCGCCCTGACCACCTTCAGCGTGGCCAACGATGTCGCCAAATACTTCGCCATTATTCCGGCGGCCTTTGCGACCACCTATCCGGCCCTGGCTGCGCTGAATGTGATGCATTTGGCCAGTCCCAACTCGGCCATTCTCTCGGCGGTGATTTTCAATGCCTTGATCATCGTCTTGCTGATTCCGCTGGCTCTGAAAGGCGTGAAATACCGCCCGCTGGGTGCCGCCGGCCTGTTGCGGCGTAACCTGCTGATCTACGGCCTGGGCGGGCTGGTCGTGCCCTTTGTCGGCATTAAACTGATCGACCTGGTTCTTGAAGGACTGGGCTGGATTTAACAGGAGAAACGTTATGTGGTCTTTACTGCGTCCTGGATTAACCTTGTTCATTCTGCTAACCGTCATTACCGGCCTGCTCTACCCGGCGGTAACGACCGGTCTTGGCCGCCTGTTATTTCCTGACCAGGCGGCGGGCAGTCTGATTACCAAAGATGGCAAGCTGGTCGGCTCTGAACTCATCGGCCAGAATTTCAGCGCGCCCCAGTATTTCTGGGGGCGACTCTCGGCAACGACGCCGAATCCCTATAATGGGGCCGCCTCCGCGGGTTCGAATTTCGGCCCCCTGAATCCGGCCCTGCTGGAAGCGGTCAAGGCGCGCATCGCGGCGCTCCAGGCGTCCGGCGCAACGCCCAACACGCCCATCCCGGTTGACCTGGTCACCGCGTCGGGCAGCGGCCTCGACCCGCATATCACGCCGGCGGCGGCCTACTATCAGGTCGACCGGGTGGCCCGTGCCCGAGGCCTCAACGCCGGCCGGGTCAAGCAGCTCATCGACACCCAGACGGAAAGGCCCTGGTTGGGCTTTCTGGGCGAACCCCGAGTAAATGTGCTTAAGCTTAATTTGGCGCTCGATGCGTTACGGTAACGCCAATGACCAGCGACACCGACCAGCGACCCGACCCGGATGAACTGCTGAAGCGCTACCAGGCGGAAGCTACCAAGGCCCAGCGCGGCAAATTGCGGATTTTTTTCGGTGCCTCGGCGGGGGTAGGCAAGACCTATGCGATGTTGCAGGCGGCCCGGCAACTCCGCGCCCAGGGATTGGATGTAGTAGTCGGGATCGTCGAAACCCATGGACGTGCCGAGACCGAAATCTTGCTCGAAGGACTGGAAGTTCTACCTCGCCGGGAAATTCCCTATCGCGACCGGACGCTGAAGGAGTTCGATCTCGATGCCGCGCTGAAGCGCAAGCCCGCCCTGATCCTGGTGGACGAACTGGCGCACAGCAATGTGCCGGGGTCGCGCCATCCGAAGCGTTGGCAGGATATCGAAGAGCTGCTGGCCGCCGGCATCGATGTGTATACCACCGTCAACGTCCAGCATCTGGAAAGCCTGAACGACGTGGTCGGCGGCATCACGGAAATCCGGGTATGGGAAACCGTCCCCGATCGGGTCTTCGAGGAAGCCGACGAAGTCGTCTTGGTCGATCTCCCTCCCGATGAGTTATTACAACGGCTCAAAGAGGGTAAGGTCTACCTGCCGGAGCAGGCCAAGCGGGCCATTCAGAACTTCTTCCGCAAGGGCAATCTGATTGCCTTGCGGGAAATGGCGCTGCGGCGCACTGCCGACCGGGTGGATGGCCAAATGCTGGCGTATCGGCGCGACCTGCTCGCCGCGCCGGTCTGGCAGACCCGCGATGCGATCCTGGCGTGCGTCGGCCCGCAACCGGGGGCGGAAAAAGTCGTGCGCAGCGCCAGCCGGCTGGCGGCCCAACTCGAGGTGCCCTGGCATACCATCTATGTCGAGACCCCCAGGCTGCAACGGCTGCCGGAAGCGCAACGCCGGGCCATCTTGAAAACGCTGAAGCTCGCCCAGGATCTGGGGGCGGTGACCGCCACCCTGCCCGCCGAGGATATCGCGACGGCCATTGTGAGCTATGCCCGGAAGCATAATCTGGCCAAGCTGGTCATCGGGCGGACTTCTCATCGGACCTGGCGGCCGTTCCGGCATTCTCTTACCGGGCGCATCGGCGAGGTCGCCGCGGATATCGATCTCGTTGAGGTCGCACGTGACGCTGCGGCGAGCCGGGTCAAAACCACCTCCACCGTGGTGTCTGAAGAGCCCTCGGGAGGGCGGCCATTACGCTGGACCCGGTATTTATGGGCGCTGGTCGTCTGCGCGGTCACCACGGTGCTCGTGCTGCCGCTCCAGCCCTATCTCGATCTGGCCAATATCGTCATGCTCTTTCTGCTCGCGGTGGTGATCGTAGCGGTCCGCTTTGGCCGGGGGCCGGCTACCCTCGCCGCCGTGGTCAACGTGGCGGCGTTCGATTTCTTCTTTGTACCCCCCCAGTTTTCATTTGGCGTCCATGATGTGCAGTATCTGCTGACCTTTGCCGTGATGCTGAGCGTCGGTCTGATCACCGGCCAACTCACGGCGGGATTGCGTTACCAGGCCCGGGTGGCGGGCCATCGCGAGGAACGCTCGCGCGATCTGTACCAAATGGCGCGGGAACTGTCAGGAGCGCTCACCAACGAGCAGATCGTCGAGATCAGCGACCAGTATATCGAAGCCAGCTTTCGAGCGCGAGCGGAGATGGTCTTGCCGGACGAGACAGAGGAAAAATTGCTGCCCTACACTTACACCACCGGGGAGAAACCGGCCTTGGACCTGGGTATTGCCCAATGGGTGTACGATCGTAGTGAACCGGCGGGGATCGGCACCGATACTTTACCTGGCAGTCCGGCGCTGTATCTACCCTTGAAAGCGCCGTTGCGTACCCGGGGCGTGCTGGTGGTCGAGCCGACTAATCCCCGCGTGCTGATGATTCCGGAACAGCGCCGGCAACTGGAGATTTTTACCGCCTTGATCGCCATTGCCCTGGAACGAGTTCATTTTGTGACCATCGCCCGCGAGGCGCTGCTCCGGATGGAATCGGAGCGCCTGCGCAATTCCCTGCTGTCCGCCCTGTCGCACGATCTGCGCACGCCGCTGACGGCGTTAGTCGGTCTGGCCGATTCGCTCGCCCTCAGCCAGCCACCGCTCGCCGCCGGACAAGTTGAATTAATGCAAGCCATTCGGGAACAGGCCTTACGCACGAGCGAACTGGTGAACAAGGTGCTCGACATGGCGCGGTTGCAAGCAGGCGGCATGCGGCTGAATCGGCAATGGCAGTCGCTGGAAGAAGTGGTCGGCAGCGCCCTCAAAGCCCGGGAAACGCTCCTGGCCGACCATCCGGTCGACGTTCGCCTGCCGGTCGAGTTGCAGTTGCTGGAATTCGATGCCGTGCTGATCGAGCGCGTGCTGGTCAATTTGCTCGAAAACGCCGCCAAGTATACCCCGGCGGGCAGTGAGATTACTGTGGAAGCGGTGGTCAGGGGCAAGGAGGTCGAGATTGCCATCAGCGATAACGGACCCGGCCTGCCGCCAGGCATGGAGCAGGCGATCTTCGAGAAATTTATCCGAGGTACTCAGGAATCAGCCAAAGCGGGGATCGGCTTGGGACTGGCCATCGGCAAAGCGATTGTCGAAGCGCATCAGGGCCGCATCTGGGCGGAGAACCGGCCCACCGGCGGCGCGCGGTTTGCATTCACCCTGCCGCTGGGCACCCCGCCGTCAGTGGAGCCGGAAATCATCGTGGCGCATGCCGTGGAGTAACCTCATGAGTTCAACCGTTCCCACCATTCTGGTGGTCGAAGATGAAAAGGAAATTCGCCGCTTTGTACGCCTGGCCCTGGAGACGGACGGTTGCCAGGTGGTCGAGGCGGCGGGTTATCAACGGGGTCTGATCGAAGCCGGCACCCGCCAACCGGATCTGCTGATGCTGGATCTGGGCCTGCCGGACGGGGATGGGATCGAGTTTATCCGCGATCTGCGCGGCTGGAGTTCGCTGCCGATCCTCGTGCTGTCGGCGCGCTCGCAGGAGACGGATAAAATCCAGGCGCTCGATACCGGCGCTGATGATTATTTGACCAAACCGTTCGGTGTCGGTGAATTGCTGGCGCGAGTCCGCGCCGTCTTGCGGCGCCGGAGCCAGACCGGCGATACTAGTCAGACCCTCGTTAACTTCGGCGAGGTCAGGGTCGATCTGGTCAGACGGGTGGTCGAAAAGGCCGGACAGCCGGTGCATCTGACGCCGTTCGAGTACCGACTGCTAGCCCTGCTGCTCCAGAATGCCGGCAAGGTGCTGATCCATCGCCAGTTACTGCGGGAGGTCTGGGGGCCGAGCTATGTGGAGAGCTATCATTATCTGCGGGTCTATATGGGGCATCTCCGACAAAAACTGGAAGACGATCCCACCCGCCCCCGGTATCTTCTTACTGAGACTGGGGTGGGTTACCGGTTTGTGGGGTAGACTGTTAGGAGACATCGGCCACCCGAGGGGAGTTGACCACCCGCCCCGTAGTGTCCATCTCCCGGCGCTCCAACGGGTCCCCGGTCGCCTCGGCATCCCTTGAGTCCCTCCGCTGGCAGTGGTGATTGCCGCTGTTCTTCCTTAAAATTCAGCGGGGTTTCGGACCGCCCTCCCTTTCACCTGCCGCGTTTCCCAACGGTGAGGGTTGCCCGTCCGGTACCACGTAAACGCATGAGCCTGTTATGAAGGTTCAGACTCTGTTAACCCCTTTATAGACGGCTGCGATCAGACCGCGAGCGTTACGATCAGGGACTCTTCACCGCCGACGGGGCTGGCTGGCTTCTCATTCAGCAACGACAGGGGCGGTATCATGACTTCATTCCAGATCATTGCTACAGTCCTGAGTTTGGCTGCTTTGTGCAGTTATCTGAACCATCGCTACGTGAAATTTCCCGCCTCGATCGGGCAAATGGCCTTTGCCTTAGGGATGTCGGCCTCGGTACTGTTCTTGGAAGCGCTGGGAGTCGTGAATTTTCGTCCTGCGAGTGCGTTCCTTTATCAGATCGATTTTTCCAACGTCCTGCTCCACGGCATGCTGTCTTTCCTGCTGTTCGCCGGCGCGCTGGCGATCGAGTTCGAGGAGCTGAAAACGGTCGTCGGGTCGGTTTCCATTCTGGCGACAGTGGGCGTGATCATCGCCACTTTCGTGACGGGATCCCTTGTCTGGTATGCAGCGGCATTGGCCGGATTGGACCTGCCCTATCTCTACGCCCTGCTGTTCGGGGCGCTGATTTCACCGACCGATCCGATCGCCATTCTGGCGATTTTAAAGGAAGCGGGACTGTCGAGAACCCTCTACGTGAAAATCGGTAGCGAGAGCCTGTTCAACGACGGCATCGGCGTGGTGGCGTTTGTGACGATTCTCGGCGTGGCGACCCGCGCACAGCCGCCGACCGTGGCGGACGTTTCGCTGCTGCTGCTCCGTGAGACGCTAGGCGGCGCGATGTTGGGCCTGCTGCTCGGCTGGGTCACCTATCGCTTGCTGCGCCCGATCGACGAATACCGGGTCGAGATCCTACTGACACTGGCGCTCGCCGCGGGCGGCTATGTGCTGGCCGAAGGGCTGGGAGTATCGGCTCCCCTTTGCATGGTCGCTGCCGGGCTCCTGATCGGCAATCGGGGGCGCCACTTTGGCATGTCGGCGCGTTCCCGCCGCCGCTTGGACGAATTTTGGGAACTGGTGGATGAACTTCTCAACGCGGTGCTGTTTATGCTGATCGGGTTTGAGGTGGTCGTCATTGCTTTCACCAGCCAGCATCTGATTCTGGGCCTGTTCGCGATTGCCGCCATGCTGCTGGGCCGGGTGATCAGCGTGGGCGCCGTCGTCAGCTTGCTGAGGCTACACCAGCCCGTCGAGGCGGGAACGATCCAGCTTCTCACCTGGGGCGGGTTGCGTGGTGGGCTTTCCATCGCGATGGCCTTGTCACTGCCGCCGGGTCCGGAAAAAGGGGTGATCCTACCCATCACCTATCTTGTCGTGCTGTTCTCCATTCTGGTTCAGGGACTGACTTTCAAACCTGCCTTGAAAGTGCTACTACCCCAGGGACGGCCGCCGTGAACCGGCGGCGGGTTGGCGTGCGGCGGATCGCTGCCAGGATGACAGTGAGCCGACCTCGGCTGATCCGGCCACACCAGACAGGCTTCATGCGCGGCGTTATCACCGATCGTAAAGACGACCTCCATCGTGGGCGCCTCAGGGACGGCAAAGACATCCCAGGCCTGGCGGCGCCACCCTTCAGTGAGAAAACCAGGTCGTTGCAAGCGGCCGAGCGCCAGCGGATTGACCTTGCCGGTCGGATGGCTGTCGGCGCTGTGGCCGTAAAACGGCACCTGCCCTCATCCGTTGAGCCGGGCCTCCGCCAGAAGGCGACGAGCGGAAATTCAAAACAGCACACCCATCTCAAGCACCGCCCGCGCTTGCGACTTATCATTGCCACTCTTCCCGAAGACGGCTCCGGGCGTGGTATCGAGCGCTCTTACATACGAGAGCTCGCCCCGCGTGAAGAAGATATTGCGCTGATAGGTCGGTGTTACCGTGACCGACCACGCCTTGTTGCCGGGGCCATACAAGACATTCGGCGCGCCGTTGTTAGCGATGCCGGTGGAGCGGATATACTCAAAAGCGACCGGAGCCTACTGTGAAGCGGCCACCAGGCGTGTCTCTGGACCAGGGCTACGACGATGACGAGGGGTGTGGCATCCAGCACGAATTCAGCTTCACCGCGCACCACGGCCAAGGCACAGAATTACTGACAACCTGTAGAAATCGGAGGTTGTACAGGTGGCTCGACAGGTTGGCATCATGCCCTACTCCACGGTAGCAATCGGGGCCACTCAATCCTCGGTTGACTCTCGTCGGCCTCTGCTGACCACCGCCACGACCAGGCTGGTCCGCGCGCCGGCCTCCGCCATGGCGCTGCCGATGAGGTGCGCCCAACCGGCCACCTAACCCCTAAACACCCCTCTTATCACGGGTAAAAGGTGTCGGCGGTTCCACCCATCAACAAGACCTGGTCACGTCATCGCCGCCTACTGGCACACGCCCCTGCCAACCGGACCGTTCTACAGCCACCTCGCCTTAAGCGTCGTTGGGGAGTTTACGTGGCGGCTGGAGTCGAGGCGGGCGTTAATACCCGACGGGGTGTCCGAGTTGATGCATGCATCCTCATAAGGCGGTTTGATACGGCTGATCGCCTTGACGGGTGATGGCGATGAGGAAACCCGGCAGCACGTACCGGAAGCCGGCTTTACCCAGCATCTGGTCAACCCTGTGGAGACCGTCGTCTTGGTGAGGTGACTCCGAGCCGAAGCCTGAGCCGAGATGGCGGTCCCGCCGGAGTTACCACCTGCCGTCCGCCGGAACGCGGAAGCCAGCGATCCCTGAAGGCGGCCGTGGCTGATCAAGCGGGCGGCCCGCTTCGAGGCGGTTTCTGAGCCTAACGGACCCCTCGATAAAGCAGGCGGCCCGCCGTCTCTCTGGATCATGATCCCCCGCGCTTTGCTCGGCTGGCTCTGACCCTACCTCACCGGCAGGGCCGCTTCAAACCGGTCAACGCTCTCGGTGGGGCGGCGGGGGCTGGCGGGCCACCGTGAGCGCGGCCGGGACCTCGAGTGGCGGTTGACGTCCTCGCGGCCGAGGAGATGCTCGCGGCCGCTCCAGCGTCGGATCGAGTCCAGCCCGTAGCGCCCGCTCCGACGAGCGGCACCCCGCGGGTCTGGCGCTGAGCGGAAGGTTGGATCCTGGACCGAGCTGATGTCCGGCTCCGCCTCCTCCGGACCGGGCACGGGTGACCGCGCCCTCGGCAGGACTTACCAGAACCGCACCTTGGCTTGGGTCGGGTTCTCCAGGTGGATGCTGTCGATAAAGCGCACCTTGCCGGTGTGCCGGGTCAGAATCAGGGACGAGGTGCGGATCCCTTCGCCAAAGAAGCGGACGCCGCGCAGCAGGGGCCCCTCGGTCACCCCGGTCGCCGCAAAGACCAGTTGTGAGCCCGGCGCCAGGTCCTCAGCCGTATAGATTTTCCGCGGGTCGGTAATCCCCATGGCCGCGAGGCGTTCATGCAGGTGAGGTTGATCGATCACTAACCGGCCCAGCATAAAGCCGTTGAGACAGCGAAGGGCGGCCGCGGTGAGCACGCCCTCCGGGGCGCCACCCACGCCCATCACCGCATGCACGCCGGTCCCGATGACTGCGGCGGCAATGCCAGCGGAGAGATCACCATCGCTGATCAGCCGAATCCGTGCTCCCGCTTGGCGGATCGCCGTGATTAAGGCGTGATGGCGCGGTCGATCCAGCACGACCACCACCAGATCATCAATATCACGTTCCAACTGGTGGGCAATGGCGGCTAAATTGGCAGCCACCGGGGCCTCCAGATCAATGACTCCCTTACAGCTGGGACCCACGATGAGTTTTTCCATATAGCAATCCGGGGCGTGCAGCAATCCGCCGGTTTCTGCAGCAGCGAGGACCGTCATGGCGCCGGGGCCACCGGTGGCGCAGAGGTTGGTGCCCTCCAGAGGATCGACCGCGATATCGATGGCGGGCACCGTCGCGGGTGCCGGCAGGGTGGTACCCACCCGCTCGCCGATAAACAACATCGGAGCTTGGTCCCGTTCGCCTTCGCCGATCACGATCGTCCCGTGCATCGGTACGGTGTCCAGCGTCTGACGCATGGCGGTAGTCGCCACCTGATCGGCGTACTGACCATCTCCCAAACCCATCGTTTTGGCCGAGG
>DATKKX010000418.1:0-3697 GCA_035542775.1 Phycisphaerae bacterium
GGCTTTCCGTCGTACAGGTTCACGGTGGCGCGGATGCGCCCCTTGCGAAGCTCCGGGGTGTTGCCGGCCCGCGTGGTATACTCCAGGAGGTCGATCCTCAGGACCATGTCGCAGTTAAGACGGTCGCACAACTCCCGGGTGGACATATCCTCCCACTCTCTGCTTCCGCGCTCCTGCAGCGCCTCGACCTTCTCCGCGGGAATCGTCTCGCCACCGGGTAGATTCTTCTTCAGGTAATAGGTGATGGACCTGCAAATCCGCTTGCGGACATTGGGGTCCTCGTCCAGGGTGGCCTGATCGGCCCATACCAGAACGGCGACCTTGCGGTCACCAATCCGGCCGTAGTCGGCTTTGACCTCTTTTTCATCGCTGGTGGTGAGGAAATAGCCGACCTGACAGCCGGCGGAGAACGCCAGAAAACCGAGCGTCAGCAGGATGGCCGGTCGAAATCGCCGAGTGCCGAGTGCCGATTGGCGGGTTGGTGGCATTGTCAGTCCTTTCACGTCTGTCCGACCTGCCAGGCGAAGATCGTGCATCGCCGTCGCTCTGGGAGCTGCTCTGCACCACCCATGGGTAAGCCGCGCCCGGGCTTCCGAGCGGCGGGCGCCGATTGTAGCACGAAAGACCGTTGCTAGCGGATCGGCAGCTCGCCGGTCAACAGGCCATGCGCAATCTTGAAGGCCCAGCCCCCCAGAATCAACACACCCAGGGCAAGCATGACCCGGATCGGGCCGATGCGATCCCAATTGACCACGATCAAATTGCCCGATATGGCCACGTAAAGGCTGAAAAGGCACATTCCCACGGTGCCGAGACAGAAGACAGCGCCGGCGGGCTGGACTTTGAAGGCGGCCAGCGGATGGCCGTGTGTCATGTGGGCGAACGCGGTCGTCATCCCGCAAGTGGGGCAAGGAAGTCCCGTGATAATGACGAAGCTGCAGGGCGCTAAACCGAAGAGCTGCTGATGCGTCCCCAGGCCGGTGGGGCTGGGCGTGAGCGAACGGGCGACGCCGAGCACGCCGGCGCAGGCAACGGCGACGCCGGCCCAGGCGAGGCGAGCGGAAAGGTTGACTCTCCTCGACCGGCCAAAGAGACGCGTATGCTCCGAACGCTCCATGATGCATGTTATACAGCGCCAAAGCGGATTGAGAACGGGAAAGAATCGTGAGGGCGGTGGCGCTGCGCGCGATCTCATGACGCGGAAGACGGCGTTGCCGGAGCGGAAGTAGGAGATCGAGGCAACGGCGCAGCGAGTGACATGCTCTTAAGAGCCTCCAAGGCGGCGGCTCGCTGGTGAGGCGAGGCATCAGCAGGGTACCCCGGCCAGTCGGGCGCGAGGCGCTTCGCGAATTGAACCAGCTTTTCCTCGGAGAGTGAGGTGGGGGCTGTGGTGGTGGGTGGCTCCGTCAACCTTGCGCACAGCCTTTTCAGCACAATCTCGGCGCCGAAGCCGAGCAACTTGGTTTCAGCCTGGGGATCAACGGCGATCAAGGCCAACAGGCTGTCGATCGATGCGTTCCGCTTCGCCTGCGCGGCTTCGCGCAGAGCCTCCAGTTTCTTGCCGAAGCTCGGCGTAACGCGCCCCGCTATGGGGACCAGCAGATCGAGCAAACGCGTTGCGTCATTAAAAGTCGCGGCGTCGGAGATGGCTTCACTGCGGGCGGTGGCTTCGTTGACCGCCGTCTCCACCAGAAGAGTGGCGTCGGGGAGGGGGTTGGTGTGGCCATCGCCGATGGCCAGCTCCTTCAGACGCTGCACCGCCTCTTCATCCTCGTGTCCGGCGAGCAGGACAGCCACGGAGCGAGTGCCCAGCATGGCGTATCGCGGATTGGAGGAGTCCTGAATGAGTTCCATCGCCTGAACGAGGCAAGCGGAGGCCGCGGCGTATTCCCCCAGTCGGGCGTGAGCGTCGGCCATCGCCTCGAGGGCATCCACCCGCTTGTCGGAGCGTTTGGATTTGAGTTGCTCGAATCGCTGGCCCGCGCTTCGCAGGGAGGTGAGCAATTCGAGGCGCTGTCGCTGTGCGGCTTTGTCATCGGGCCGGGCGAATTGTTCGGCAACGCGGAGGAGGTCTTGCGGCGGGAGGCGCTGGGCAATGGCCATGAAAGACTCCCAGGCGCGCTGGCGGACGGCAGGATCGGACTCGCTCTTGCTGTCAAAACGGCCGTTGAGCGCGGCAAGATCGCTTTCGCGGCGCCCGCACTTCCCCAGCGCTGTGACGGCGGCGAGTCGCATCTCCGGCTCAGGGGCGGCAAGCAGGGGGAGGACCTCGTCCGCGGCAGCCAGGTCGGCATAGGTGGCGAGGCCGGCCAGGGCGGCCCGGCGGATCCGGACGCTGCGATCCGCAGCCATCTCGGCCTTGAACACTTGACGGAAGGATTCCGCGCCGATCCGGGTCATGGCATCGAGGAGCTTCTCGCGGAGCTCGTCATCCTGCGGCGGAACGAGCGCGAAGCGTTCGAGCAGAGCGGAGGAGACTGCTTGGAGGGTCAGGGGATCGTCGGGCACTGTGGTCCGCGCAATGTTGGCCAGGGCCATGGCGGTTTGGGCGACCACGGACGGCACGTCGTCATTGAGGCGATCCACCAGCGCGGGAACCGCCTGGCTGCCGTCCAGGCGGCCGATGGCGTTGACCAAGGCGCTGCGCACGCGGTGGTCCACTTCGGTGCCAAGGGCTTCGATCAACTTGCTGACGGCTCCGGTGAGGCGGAGATCGCCGATGATCTGGGCGACTTTCAGCCGGATCGCCGGATTAGGATCCGAGATCATCTCGGTGAGGCGGACTTTGATCTCCGCGGTAACATCCTTGCGATCGGTGATTGCGGCGTTGACCAGGTCGAGGCCGAGGTCGCGGATCTCAGGCAGCTCATCGCTCAGGAAGGCAAGGAGCCGGCGAGAACGATCATCCTCCGGACTGTGGAGGAAAACCTCGCGATAAGCGGCGATGAGACGAGTGCTGAGGAGGTTCCTTTCATTCCGAAGCCGGTTGTTTTGAGCGATGCGGCGTTCGTTTACCTCAGCAGTCCAATCGGCCTGTGACATCGACTCGTGCCGCCGCCACCAGGCCTGGGCAGCGTCGGCATCCAGGTGCTCGACCCCGACAACCTGGGCCAGAGCGACCAAAACGGCGGACCGGACCTGGGCGTTTTTGTCCTGGGTCAGAGAGACCAGTGCGGCGACGACCTGAAAGTTGTCGCCCATGGCGCCAAGGGTCCCGATAGCGGCGAGGCGAGTCTCCAGAGTCAGCGACGGATCGGCCGCGAAAGGCCGCAGACGCTCGACCACGGCGTTGCAGTCGAAGTGACGGAGGGCGTTGACCACGGCCTCGGTCGTGTCGGCTTGTTGCGAGCCGAGCAGGCTGAGAAGAGGATCGATCAGCGACGGCAGCGGCTTATCCGCCGTCGCGATGGCCTGACAAATGGCGATCTGAGCGGCGAAGTCGGGAGAAGAGGTCCGCAAGGCAATGGCCAGACGCTCAGCGGCCTCCGGGGTGGCGGCGTCGAGCAGCTTCTTCGCTCCGAGGCGTCGGGCTTCGGGCGTGTTGTTGCCGGTAATCAGGCTGAGGAAGTCGTCCAGCTCCTGCACAGTGTAGACTGGCAGTGCCGCGGCGCCCTGAATTGACTGAGAGGTCGTCGCCGCCTGACTGGTGGAAAGCCGCTGGCCGGCCGCTTGATGCTCTCCGGAGCGCGCAGCCGGA
>DATKKX010000419.1:0-18714 GCA_035542775.1 Phycisphaerae bacterium
TGGCTGGGCCGAAGCGGACAGCATACCGTGGTCTTCGGAGAGCAACTCCAAGTCGTGGCGACCTGGACACAGAGCGACGATCCATTCCCTGAGGGAACCTACTCCACGCTGCTTCCACCGAACTACTGGGAGTCCACTGTGTCAAGCTGGCCGTGCTACCAGCCGGGCGACGTAAACGGTGACTGCCACGTCAACGGCCTCGATATCCAGTGGTTCATCGAGCTCCTGCTTGCCGACGACCAGAAGTGCCGGCCGTTGATCGCCATCTCCGCGGCTGACCTCGACTCGGACGGAGACGTGGACGTGGATGACATACCGCCCTTTGTCGGGGCGCTGCTAACCGCCGGTTCGCGGGAGGTTGACTGGTTGCAAGACTGCAACCGCAACGGCATCCCGGATGTGAACGATATCGCCAACGCCAGCAGTCAGGACTGCGACCACAATTTCATCCCTGACGAGTGCGATATCGGCGCGTGCGACCCTAATGACCCCAACCAGGTCTGGTGTCGGGACGTGAACAGTAACGGTGTTCCGGACGGTTGCGAGCCGGACTGCAATAAGAACGGCATCCCGGACGCGTGGGACATCGCCAACTGCGATCCCAACGATCCCAACCAGGTCTGGTGCCGCGACATCAACAGCAACGACATTCCCGACGGCTGCGAGGTGGACTGCAACAAGAACGGCATCCCGGATTCATGGGAGATCGCCCAGAACCTGGTAGACGACTGCAACGCCAACGGCGTGCCGGATGAGTGCGAGAGGGACTGCAACGATAACGGCATCCCCGACGCGTGCGATATCGCGAACCAGACCAGCGAGGACTGCAACGGCAATCTGGTGCCGGACGAGTGCGATCTGCTGTTTGCGCCGCCGCGGGGCAGCCTGGACTGCAACGACAACGGTATCCCCGACGAGTGCGATATCGCCAATTGCGGCGACCCCAACGACCCGAACGAGCTCTGGTGTCAGGACTGCAACGGGAACGGGGTGCCCGACGCGTGCGACATCGCCGCCAATGTCAGCCTGGATGAGAATGAGAACGGCATTCCGGATGAATGCGAGGGCGGGCAGAGGGGCTGGTTAGGTGGGGAGTTCGAGGATCCGGCGGAGGTGATGGAGGCGTGGGCGGAGTACTTCGACTGGCTGGCCAGGCAGCAGTGGCTGGCGGGCTCGGAGCTGTCGGGTAGCGAGCGATTCGGATTGATGGCGAAGAAGATGCAACAACTGGGGCTGCCGGCGCGGAGTTGGACGATGCCCGTACGCCGCACGGGCGGGCAGTAGGCGCGTGCGGCCTCTTGATTGGTTGGGGGCGGGGCCCGTCGGGGCCGGCCCCGCCCTTTTTGACAGAAGCGCGAGCCGCAGGGCGCGTGTCGCTCCGCGTGTCTCACGGCTCTACGTGCCACGCGTCCACGGTGCTGGCTGAGACCTTATCCGGTTAGCTCCTATGGCTACGCCGTTGCAGCGGCAGAAACACCGGCGAGATCCGCGGAAGGCGGATGCCACAGTCATCCGGAGAGGCTTTTAGTTGGTCCGCGTTCAGCACCGGCATGCGGGCTTGGCGCAGGGTCGGCCACCCGCCGCGGCGGGCAAGCTCAGGGCAGGCTCAGGGCCGACGCTATTCAGCTATCCCAGCCAGCACCTCGGCAATATGCAGCGGCCTAGCCTTGTATCCTTCACGACTGATCACGCCGCCCAACTGCATCAAACAGCTCGCCTCCGGCGACAGCACGTAATCCACTCTCTCCTGTTCCGCCTGCATGAGCTTCCGTCTCGCCATCGCCGCCGACAACTCCGGAAACTTCAGGCTGAACGTCCCGCCGAACCCGCAGCACAACGCATCCGACGGCAACGCCACGATCTCCAGTCCCCGCACGTGGGCCAGGAGCCTTCGCACCGGCCCATCCCCGTCCAGCCCGCGGAGCATGTGGCACGGCATGTGCAACGCCGCCCGCCCCGGCAGCGATGCCCCCAGATCCTCGGCGTGCAGATGGTCCGTCAGGAACTCGCACAGCTCGTGCACGCGGTGCGTCACCGGCTCATCGCGGCCAAGCAGCTCGCGGAAGTGATTCCGCACCATGCCCACGCAAGAGCCGCCCGGGGCCACGATGACTTCGTATTTGTCGAAAACGCGGACAAAGTGCTCGGCCACCGCCGTGGCGTGCGACCAGTACCCGCTGTTGTACGCCGGCTGCCCGCAGCACGTCTGGCCGGGCGAATACTCACAGGGCACGCCCAGCCGGTCCAGAATCCGAACCGTGGCCCGCCCGACCTGCGGATAGCACTGGTCGACGTAGCAGGGGATAAAGAGTCCAACGCGGGGCGGCATGAACGGGACTATATCGGCTGGCGAAGCCGGGTTGAATACCTTCCGGCGTGGCGAGCCTCCCGCCCCCGTTCCCGCTACAATGGTTGGCCTTGATCGGCGTCCGGAGAGAGCCTGGATTTGGAACAACACGGTATGGCTGAATTGACCCCCCGAGAGACTGTCGCGGCTTTGGACAAACACATCATCGGCCAGGCGGACGCCAAGCGGGCCGTCGCTGTGGCGATTCGCAATCGCTGGCGGCGCTTGCAGTTACCCGAGGCCATGCGAGAGGAGATCGGGCCCAAGAACATCCTGATGATCGGGCCCACCGGCGTGGGCAAGACCGAGATCGCCCGCCGGCTGGCCCATCTGGTGAACGCGCCCTTCCTGAAGGTTGAGGCAACCAAGTTCACCGAGGTCGGCTACGTCGGACGAGATGTGGACTCGATGATCCGCGATCTGCTGGAGCTGGCCATCGCCATGGTCCACAAGGAGCAGACCGAGGTCGTCCGCCTGCGGGCCGAGGAGCAGGTCGAGGAACGCATTCTGGAGGAATTGCTCCCAAAAGGCTCGAAGGCAGCCCGCGCCGACGAATCGGAAAGCGACGTTGAGGCCCGACGCCAGCGGACCCGCGAGAAGCTCCGCAAGCAGCTTCGCAACGGCGAGCTGGAGGATCGCACCGTCGAGCTGCGCGTCGAGCAGAAGGCCGTGCCCATGGGCATGTTCGCCACAACCCTGGGGCCGGACCAGATGGGGCCGGAGATTCAGGACCTGATGGACCGGCTGATGCCCACCCAGCCCAAGGATCGCAAGGTGACCATCCGTGAGGCCCGGCGGGTGATCTTCAACCAGGAATGCGACAAGCTGATCGACCGCGACAAGACCGTCGAGATGGCCGTCCATCGCACGCAGAACAGCGGCATCATCTTCCTCGACGAGCTGGACAAGCTTTGCGGGGCCGCCTCGACCCACGGCCCGGACGTCAGCCGCCAGGGGGTGCAGCGCGATCTGTTGCCGATCGTCGAGGGCACCACCATCAACACGCGACACGGCGTGGTGCGGACCGACCACATCCTGTTCATCGCGGCGGGGGCGTTTCACTCCGCCAAGCCGAGTGATTTGATGCCGGAATTACAGGGCCGCCTCCCCATCCGCGTGGAGCTGAACGATCTGTCCAAGGACGACTTCGTCCGCATCCTCACCGAGCCGGAGAGCGCCCTCATCAAGCAACACATCGCCTTGATGGCGACCGAGGGTGTGCAGGTTGACTTCAGCACGGATGCCATCGAGGAAATCGCGGCCATCGCCAGCAAGGTCAATCGCACCGCCGAGAACATCGGCGCCCGGCGTCTGCAGACCATCATGGAAAAGGTCATGGAAAGCCTGTCGTTCGAGGCCCCGGAACTCTCCGGCCGGCAAGTGCAGGTCGACGGTGCCTACGTCCGCTCGAAACTGGCGGACATCGTTAAGGACGAGGACCTGAGCAAATTCATTCTATAGCCGCCGCGATCCCAGAAAAGACATATAATCCCCCTGAGTTCGGGTTCGGAACGGACCAGCCGGGTCCTCAGAAATCCGTCTCATCTGTCAGTCCAGTGGGGGCCCTATGACTCCCCAGTCGTACGATGTGAGCATGCAGAAAATGTTCGCGGCGGTGAGCGATCTGTATGCCCGCTACTGGGGAGATTTCTTCCACTTTGCCATATTCGACCACCCTGGGCAAACCTGGGAGGATGCGCTGGCAAAGACGCACGATTCGTATATGCATGATCTGTGCGTGGCCGACGCCAAGTCCATTCTCGAGTTGGCCTGCGGCCGCGGCGGCTTCTCCAATTTGATGGCCCAGAATACTCCCGGGGACGTGCTGGGCATCGACATCTCCGAATCGCAGCTCTCGCATGCCCGCCGCCACCAGCGGCCGAACCTCCGCTTCAAGCAGCATGACATCATGAACGTGGATGACCTGGGCATGACCTTCGACGCCGTCTGTTTTCTTGACGCCGCCTGCTATCTGCCCGACAAGCACCTGGCTGTGCGCAAGATCCGCAAAGTCATGAGGCCCGGCGCCAGATTCCTCCTCGTGGAGTGGTGCCGGCACGAAGACACCAACGCCGCGCAGCAGGCACTCGTCCTCGCTCCATTCATGAAATACTGGGGCGTACCCTACCTTGAGACCAGAGCCCGTTACGAACAATTCCTCGATGACAGCGGCTTCCAGCTTCTCGACGTCCAGGATTTGAACGATCGCGTGGCCCCCAACTGGGAACTCGGCTACCAGAACGCCCTGAAGGCGGTTGCCGAGCTCTCCATCGGCGATCTGCCCGGCTTCATCTGGAAGGGTATGACTCTGGGCAGCGAGGGCATCCGATTGATTAAGGAGCAGTTCCCCGCCGCGGTCTACATCAAGGTCGGTTTCGACAGCGGCTGCCTGCGATATGTCTTCTTCCTCGCCGAAGCCGTGTAGGACAGGCTCCGCAAGCAAAGCTCCCAAGCAGAGTCGTGCCGCGGCCCATCGCTCGCAAAGCCCATTGTGCCATCAGCTTACGGAGCCGGATGGAGTCGTCGGCACGGCGCCTGCGCCTCCCGTCCGCGACGCCGCGGCATTTGATTTCCGCGCTCAGTTTTCGGTAGAGCCCGTTTTGTACGGGCACTAGTATGCGGGCATGAGCACGAGACCAACCACCCGAGAAATGCAACGAGCATGGCTGACTCGCGATGCTTCCTACGATGGCGTCTTCTTCCTCGCCGTCCGCACCACGGGCGTCTTCTGCCGCCCCTCCTGTCCGGCCCGCAAGCCCCAGCCGCGAAACGTCGAGTACTTTCCGACGCCGGCCGCCGCTTTGCACGCCGGCTACCGCCCATGCAAGCGATGCCGCCCGCTGGAGACCGACGGTCGCCCGCCCGGCTGGCTGAAAAAGGTCCTGCATATCGCGGAGTCTGAACCCCATCTGCGTCTACGCGATGAAGACTTGCGCAAGCTCGGCGTCGACCCTGCCCGGGTGCGGCGATATTTCAAACAGAATTACGGCATGACCTTCCAGGCCTTCGACCGCGCCCGGCGGATGGGTCTGGCCCTGAACGCGGTTCACAACGGGAGTGACATCGTCATGACAGCGTACGACCACGGCTTTGAATCCAGCAGCGGTTTCCGCGATGCCTTCGAGCGCACATTCGGCGGCCCGCCGGGCAAGCGGCGCCAGGCCGAATGCGCCGTCGCCGGGATGATCGAGAGCCCGATCGGCCCCATCCTCGCGGCGGCCACGCCCACCGCGGTATGCCACCTCTCCTTCGCCGACGAGCGCGACATGAAGGCCCTGGCCGAAGATATGCGCCGCCAATCCTGCCTGCCGGTGGTCCCCGGCACGAACGAGCATTTGGACCGACTGCGAATCGAGCTTGCTGAGTATTTCGCCGGCCGTCGCCGCGAGTTCACCGTTCCGCTTGAAACCCACGGGACCGACTTTCAGATGGCCTGCTGGCAAGCTCTCCAACGGATTCCCTACGGCAAGACGGTTTCCTACGCAGAGTTGGCCAAGCGCGTGGGCAGACCCGATGCTCAACGCGCCGTCGGTCAGGCCAACCACCGCAACCCGATCGGCATCGTCATCCCATGCCATCGCGTGGTAAATGCCGGCGGCGGGCTCGGCGGCTACGGCGGCGGCCTGTGGCGCAAACGCTGGCTGCTCGATCTCGAAATATCGGGACAGCCCGCGCTGATACCGACCGAAAACTAAGACCGCATTCGCCGCCGTGCCCGCGATGGAGAATGAACCGATCAGCCCGTGGCTATCGATGGCAAGGGCCACGTGAACCCCTGAAGACCGTCCAGGTTCACGAAAAGAGGGGCGGCTCATTCGTCCCTCCCTCTCCCACAGGCGCAAGTGGGATTATCGCCCGAGCGTACGGCAGGAGTGCGGCATCTCACTCCTCGAACAATCCCGGGCCCTCCGTGTGCCTTGCCGGTCGCATTTCCCCACGATGATAACCCAAGAACCGACCCGCTCCGGTCGAAGAAACGATATGAGCTTCGCCTCACTTATTGGACGGAGGCGGCAATAGCAGACTTGGCGAGTCGGGGGGCTTGGGCGAGGCTCTGATCTCCGACATCTGTTGGGACAGCAGCGCCGTTCGTCATCGGCGACAAGGCGGCGAGATATCGCGACAGTGTCAGCCGCGGGGAAACGAGGAATCATCCTATGACCAGCCCGGCATATCAGGAGATCAAGGATAGGAACGGTCTCCCCTCGCCGAGCGGCGTGGCCCTGGAAATCCTGCGTCTGGCCGCGGACGAGAACGTCGCCGTCGAAAAGCTCGTGACCGTCGTTGAGTCTGATCCGGCCATGACCGGCCGGATACTGAAGTTGGTCAACTCCCCCTTTACCGGGATCTCGCGCAAGATCGCCTCGATCTCCATCGCCACCAAGATGCTCGGCGTTCGGACCGTGAAGAACCTCGCCTTGGCCCTTTCCCTCGTTTCCAATCACCGTAGCGGCCCCTGCAAGGGATTCGACTACGGCACCTTCTGGTCAGAATCCCTGGCCCGCGCCGTCGCCGCCAACGCCCTGGCGAATCACCTCAAGAATCTCCCCGCCGGCGAAGCATTCACCGTCGGTCTTCTGGCCAAAGTCGGCCGGCTGGGACTGGCCACCGCCTACCCCGAGGAATACTCGCAGGTGATGCAGTCCTTGGACGATCACGACCTGCTCCGATTGGCCGATCGCGAGCGCGAGTTGTTCAGCCTCGATCACAACGACCTGGCCGCTGAAATGCTGGCCGATTGGGGCCTGCCGGAGGTCTTCTGCGACGCAGTGCGCCGTCAGGATTCGCCGGACCTGACTGCCGTCGATTCCGGCCCGCGATCCAATCAGCTGGCCCGCTTGTTGCGCTGGGCCGGAACCATTGCTTCATCGCTGATTCACCCGCAGACTCGACCGGCATCGCTGACGCTGCCGATCCAGGAGGCCGCGGCTCATGGGATCAGCCTGGAAGCCTTTCAACAGCTGTTCGAGTCCCTCGTCGCCGAGTGGCACAAGACCGGAGCAATACTCTCCATCACGACGCGGGCAGCGGCCCCATTGGAGGAAACTGACGCGACTGCCTCGACCGACCCTCACAGCGGCGCCCGGCATCACCCGCAACCGGGCCCTCCGAGTGCCGTTCCCATCGCCAGGCGCGAGCCACTGCGGATCCTGGCCGTGGATGACGATCCGGCCATCCTGAGCATGATCAAGGCACAGCTCACCGCCGAAGGCTACAAGGTGATCACCGCGACCAGCGGCACGGAGGCCTTCAAGATCGATCTGGAGGAAGCGCCGCAGATGATCATCACCGACTGGATGATGCCGCAGATGGATGGTCTGGAATTCTGCCGCATGCTCCGGCTGCACGGTGAACTCGGCTTCGTCTATGTCATCATCCTCACCGCCCACACCGACAGAGAACGCGTGGTTGAGGCCCTCCAGGCAGGGGCCGATGACCACCTGGCCAAACCCTGGACGCGGGACGAACTGATCGCTCACGTCCGCGCCGGTGAACGGATCGCTCGGCTGGAAGCCGAACTCAGAAGACGAAGTCTGGAAATCTCGCAGTACAACGCCGAGCTCATCGCCACCAACGAGAAGCTCAGGGAAATCGCCACCACCGACGAGCTCACCGGCCTGAGCAACCGGCGGGAGGGTCTGGCCCGGTTGGAGGAGCATTGGGCACTGGCTGTTCGTCACGCCGATCCCCTCTCCTGCATCATCGCGGACATCGACCATTTCAAGAATCTGAACGACACCCATGGGCATGCCGTTGGCGACGTGGTGCTCAGGGAAACGGCCAGGGTATTGCGGCAACCGCTTCGCGCCGGTGAACTGGTGAGCCGTATCGGCGGAGAAGAGTTCCTTGTTCTCTGCCCGAAGTCACCGGCCGAGGCGGCGCAGCAGGCCGCCGAACGCCTGCGGTGCGCGATCGAATCCAACACCATCCGCTGCAAGGGAATGGGGCTGTCCGTGACCATCAGCTTGGGCGTGGCCGACCGGACCGAAAGCATGCAGCAGCCTGAGGATTTGCTCAGGGCGGCCGACGAAGCGCTCTTCGCCGCAAAAAGGGTCGGCAGAAATCGTGTCTGCGTCGCCGGCCAAAGACTTCTGGTTCCCACCACCTCCGCATAATGCCCGCCGGGTGGCCGTACGAGCACAGCAGCCATCGGCTAGCCCCGGCAATCTGCATCCGCCGGTTCTTGATGTGATGCGGTCGGCCATCCGGACGTCCGGAACCCGCCGCGCACGAACGTTCTCAAGGCATCGACGCACCGCTCGTCCAGGGCGCCGGGAACCATGTCGTTGAGAATATCAAACGCCTCCACCGCGCCCATGCTCTTGCGATAGTGGCGCGTCTGGGTGAGCGCGTCGAACACGTCGGCCACGGCCAGGATCCGCGCCAACAAGGGAACCTCCTCACCGAGGAGGCCGTCCGGGTATCCGGACCCATCGGGCCGCTCGTGATGCGCCGCTGCGATGGCATCCACTCCCTTCAGGTCATCGGTGAATTCGATCTGCGAGAGAATCCGGCGGGAGTGCTCCGCGTGTTGCTTCATTTCGGCGTATTCTTCCGATGTCAGCCGGCCCGGCTTGACCAGCAGCACTTCGGGCACACCGATCTTGCCGATGTCATGCACCAAACCGGCGATCCGCAGCCGGTTCAGGTCCGCACGGTCCAGACCGAGCACCTCGCCGATACCCATGGCATAGTTGGCCACGTTGACCGAATGAATCGCGGTCAGCGGATCACGGGCGTCCAGCGCCGTGCTGAGGGCGTGGACGAAGCTTTCGAATTGCCGCTTCTGGGCTTCGTACAGGCGCGCATTCTCCAGGCAAATGCTGACCTGAACGCCGATTGCCTCCAGCAGCACGAGATCACTCTCGTCGAAGTGGCCCACTCGCCGGTCCATGGCCTGCAGCACGCCCTCGCAGTGGCCGGACCGCGACATCAGCGGTGCCACCAGCATGGATCGCGGCTGATATCCGACGCGCTCGGCCACACGGCGGGCAAACGACGGATCGCCCAGCACGTCCGGGACGCAGAGCGAGTTGTGCGACTGAAAGGCGCGGCCGCAAAGACCCTGATCGTCCGGTACCCGCAGCTCGCAGCGGTCGTCCAATCCCTGGGCTACAAGTGTCCACAGCTCTCGTCGCCTCGGATCGTGAAGATAAAGTGTGGATCGCTCCGCGTTGAACGCCCCTGTGACCTGCTCCATGATGGCGATCATGAGTTGCCGTTGATCGCGAATTGTGCCGATGGCCCGGCAGACTTCGATGAGGATGTGGAGGCTGTGCCCCTCGTGTGTCCACGGAGAGCGCAGGCCGTCTGTTCGCCCCACATTGACCGAGCTGAGCAATGTCACAGGAAAATCATACGATATGACCATCAGCGGCGCTGACCGGCGACCAGCATGACTCCGCTGCCGCCCGCACGACGGGACCGGACCGATCTTAGAGGACGATGGCCCTTTCAGGACGTCTGGCCCGCGCAAATCATACCGGACTCGCCCGCCGGCTTGTCCGATCCGGACTCGTAGCTTCTAATTCCGGCATGGATGCTGTCGTTACGCATCAGCTCCACAAATCGTACGGCCCGCGCGAGGTCCTGCATGGCATCGGCCTGCGTATCCCCACCGGATCGCTATTCGGCTTCCTCGGCCCCAATGGGGCGGGCAAAACCACCACCATCCGCATCCTCGTCGGCCTGCTGAAACCGTCCCAAGGACAGGCGGTCGTTCTGGGGCAGGATTCCTGGCGCGAAGGCACGCGACTGCGCGCTCATGTGGGCTACCTCCCCGGCGATGTGCGCTTTTATCCTCACCTGACGGGCCGACAGACTCTCCGGTTTCTGGACGCCGTGCGAGGAGCCGGGTCGAACGGCGAGATCAAACGGCTGGCCGCTGCATTTGATCTGGATCTCAACAAGCGCGTCCGCGACTACTCGCGGGGAATGAAGCAGAAGCTGGGCCTGATCCAGGCGCTGATGCACCGCCCCACCCTGCTCATCCTCGACGAGCCCACCGTCTCGCTCGATCCGTTGGTGCGCGAGACGCTCTGGGTGGAGATTCGTCGGGCCGCCGGCGAGGGACGGACCGTGCTTTTCTCCAGCCACACCCTCAGCGAGGTGGAGCGGCTTTGCGATTGGGTCGGGATCCTGCGCGACGGCTGCCTCATCGAGCAGCAACGGATCGAGTCCCTGAGAATCCGGGCTGTGCGGCGCATCGAGGTTGTCTTCGCCGCTGATACCGGTCCGCTTCAGCCCTTGCCGCAAGGACTTCAGATCCTGCCGCCAAGCGGCGGTCGCTGGGTGGCCAACTGGACCGGCCCCATGCAGACCCTGCTGGCCTGGCTCGCCCGGAACACGGTGCGCGAGCTCACCATCGGTCCGCCGGATCTCGAGGATCTGTTTCTGGCTTACTACTCGCCCGAATCCGCGAAGGTGGAACAATGAACGGGCCCATCATCCGCAAGACGGCTCGGGAAGCCTTCCCGTTGCTGATCACCCTCACCCTCGCCGTCATTCTCTTTGAATTGCTGTTGACCCGCGCCATGGGTGAGCTCTCCGAAGGGGCCGCCAATATGTGGCTCCAGAAACCGATCTTTCAACGCTTCATCAAAGCCATGCTCGGAGCGGAACTCATCGGCCACGTCACCATCACCGGCCTGATGACGGTCGGCTTTGCCCATCCCGTGCTCTACACCCTGCTCTGGGCGTTCCTGCTGGCGACTTGTTCGCGACTGATCGCCGGCGAAGTCGAAGGCGGTACCGCGGACCTCCTGCTGGCGTTGCCGATCTCCCGCGCTTCCCTCTATGCGAGCACGTCGGTCGTCTGGATTCTGAGCGGGCTGCCGCTCTGTCTGGCAACCATCGTCGGCATGAGGATCGGCGTGTGGCTTTTCCCTTTCAAGGAACCGCTCGATTTCGGCCGGTTGTCGATGTTGACCGTCAACCTGTTCGCGCTCCACCTCGCGGTCGGCGGGGCCACGATATGCGTCTCGAGCATGGTCTCGCGACGATCGCTGGCGGTGGCGGCGATATTGGCGTGGTTGCTGGCCTCGTTCTTTCTGAATTTCCTGAGTCAACTCTGGCCCGCTGTGGAGAAGGTGAGCTGCCTGGGACTGCTCAACTACTACCGCCCGCTCCCCATCGTCCGGACAGGGGTCTGGCCGGCCCGGGACCTCGGTGTCATCCTGGGAATATCCGGCGTCGCCTGGTTGGCGGGATTGTGGCGATTTCGGCGGAGAGACATTCCCGCCACCTGAGAGAACTCGACAACAACGGCGGACGCCTCGATCGCTCCGCTTGACAGCGACCGGCAGACGAAGTATTAGCCGGCCGCTGGAGAAACGTGCAGAAGAGGAGTCAGCCGTGGAGATCCAAGGTGACGTGGCCCTGATTACCGGCTCCGCCAGGCGGATCGGCCGGGCGATCGCCCTGGAGCTGGCCGGGTCCGGCTGCGACATAGCCATCCACTACAACGCTTCCGCGACGGACGCCGAGCAGACTGCCGAAGCCGTTCGTCAACTTGGCCGGCGCGCCGTCACTCTGGCCGCCCCGCTCACCGACGCTGGGGCCACCGCGGCCCTGCCGGATCAGACTGTCACGGCCCTGGGGCGCTTGGACATCCTGATCAACAACGCCTCCGCCTTCGTGCCCATGAACCTGGCCGACTTCTCATTGTCCGAGTGGAACCACACGCTGGCGGTGAACCTGACCGGCCCCATGATTCTGGCCCACGCCGCTTACCCCCACTTGAAGGCCCGCCGCCGAGGGCGGATCGTGAACCTCCTCGATATTTGCGTCGACCGCCCCTGGCCGGAATACCTCGCCTATTGCGCCTCGAAGGCCGGCCTCTCGACCCTGACGCAGGCCTTGGCCAAGGCGATGGCCCCGGATGTCCGTGTCAATGGCGTCGCACCGGGGGCCGCGATGTTCCCCGAGGACTACGACCAGGAGAAAATCAAGGCCATCACCCGACACATCCCCGGATTGCGGGCCGGCTCCGCTGAAGACGTCGCCGCCGCCGTCCACTTCCTTGTCGCCGGCTGCGATTACATCACCGGGGCGATCCTGGCGGTGGACGGGGGTCGCAACATAGCGTGGTGACTGCTCGCGGCAAAGGACTCACCGAAGAGCGAACACACTGAGACACCGAAACCTGCGGGCGGCTCCGCCTTTCCGCCGTCTCTCCGTGCCTCGGTGTTGAACTCCCCGCCTACTGGCGCGGATGGCAGCGCTGGTGAATGGCCTTCAATCGCGTGCCGTCGACATGCGTGTAGATCTGGGTGGTGGCGACGTCGGCATGGCCGAGCAGCTCCTGGACCACGCGAAGATCAGCGCCGCCCTCCAGCAGGTGCGTGGCGAAACAATGCCGTAACGTGTGCGGGCCGATCGAGCCTTGAAGGCCGGCCGCGGCCGCGTAACGATTGACCAGACGCCAGATGTTCGTCCGATCAAGCCCCCGACCGGTCCGGGAGAGGAACAGAGCGTCTGCCGGTCGCACCGTCTCCGCGAGCACTTTTCGCAATGCCCGCAGGTATTCGCGCAAAGCCTGCACGGCGTGCGAGCCCAGGGGGATGATCCGCTCCTTCGCGGCCTTGCCGAAGCACCGCAGGTACCCCACGTCGAGGTTGACGTCCCCGATGCGCAGGTTGGCGAGTTCCGAAACCCTCATGCCGGTGGCGTAAAGCGTCTCCAGAATCGCCCGGTCCCGGGCATAAAAAGGCTCGCCCGGCTGCGGCGCCGCGATGAGCGCTTCCACCTGCCGGGGGCGCAGCGTGTTCGGCAGCCGCTGCCATTTCTTGGGCGATTCCAGCAGCCCTCCCACGTCATCCGTGAGAACCCGCGTCATGAACAGGTATCGCAGGAACATCTTGATCGAGACGAGATGGCGCGCGATTGAGGACAGCGCCAGCCCCCGCTCGGACAACCGCACCAGATGCGCCCGGATCAACTGCGTGTTCAGTTGGGCCGAGGTGCAGACGTCGCGATCATCCAGAAAAGTGATGAACTCTCGCAGGTCGCGCCAATAGGCCTCGGTCGTATTGCCGGCCAGCCCGCATTCGACCTGCAGGTACTCGATGAACTGGCGCCCGAGGCGCTGCCAGTCAGCGTGGACGCCTTCGGTCGAAGCGGCCGGGCCGATCGCGGCCAGCGAGGAACCGAAGGGCACTCTGCCAACCGGCTCCCGCGTGGCAGAGGCCGCGGAAGCATTCAAGTCGGCGTCCTGATTGGGATCGCGTGTGACGACGCTCATATTCGTTCGAACAACGGGGACCACGGACACGGCCCCGACTGCCGCGCGGCGATACTCTCCTCGGGACGCGACTTGACGATGAAACGGCAAGACCGTGCGCCCTGCTGACTTACTATCGACTGCACCGGCGGAATCGGTTGAATCGCGGCGACCATGCGCCAGGCGGTGAGCGAAATCTGCGCTCATGCTTGCGAGAAGATCGGCAGGCTTAGCGAAAAGCAGGAGTGGCGACCGCTGCCGCGCGGGCTTCGTCGCAGGATGAGCTGTCCGCCCAGGCACGCCGCCCAATAGCGCGACAATGCCAGACCCAGCCCCAGGCCCATCGCCCCGGTGCGACCTGCGCCGGTGTCATCGCCTCGCCGAAACGGCTCGAAAATGCTCCGGCGGTCCTGGGGAGCGACGCCCGGCCCCGCGTCGTCCACCTCCAACGCGACAACTCCGTCCCCCGCCGGCGCCGCGCTCAGCCAGATCCGCGGGTCGCTCGCGCCGGCGCTGTACTTGCACGCGTTCTCCACCAGGTTGGTCATGATCTGAACGACCAGCTCTGGGTCGGTTTCCAGGACCAGGCCGTCGGCGCAGCGATTCTCCACCACCAGGTCTTTTCGCGACGCGCTGCATTGCTCGTCCATTGCCGCCCGCACCTTCTCCAGCAGCTCGGATGGCCTGATCTCCAGCCGGCGCAGCGATGGTTTGGAATCCTCAATGCGCGAATAAGCCAGTACGTTCTCGACCAGCCGGGCCAGTCGCTTGGCTTCCCTGCGCAGCATCTCGGCGTGATGCCGCCGCTGCTGCGAATCCTCCGCGGGCATGTCGGCAAGCAAATCAGCATAGAGCTGGAAGGACGTCAGTGGGGTCCGCAGCTCGTGCGTCACCGCAGCCACAAACCGCATCCGCCGTTCCGTCAGCGTGACGTACTTGATCGCCCCATAGGCGATCGCCCCCAACGCCAGAACCGTCGCCACCCAGCCCACCGCCATCCCGACCTTCAGCCCGGCGGACATGCCCATCTTCGGAGCAAGGGCAGGCTCCCCCGGCTCCAGTCTTGCCGGAATCGTCTGCATCATGCTGTGGGCCAGACCCTGCTTTACCGGTTCGTCCGTCCGAACAGCGACAAGCTTGGCACTCGGAAAAAGGTCCCGCACTTCCGCCTCCAGCACCTCGCGCAGATGCCCCCAGTCCAGCAGCACCCCTTGCAGCGTGCAGGAGATATTGCCTTCGACCAGGACCGATCGAACGAAGGCAAGCTGCTGTTGCCCGTCTTTGGTCAGGTCAACCCATAGCGGCGTCATGTCCGTGAGCCATACCGGCACGCAGTTCGGACCTCGACCGTCTCGCGGCTTCAGCGCCGCGCCGGCCTCGAGGTTTTCCAGCGCCACCGTCTCCGGCACGCACACCTCGAGGTTGTTTTCCATTTCCATCTGGAGGAGCCTGGCGCCCCGCCGCACGAATTCCGCGGCGCTGCGGCTCATTGGCCCGAAGGGGAGCGCACTCGTGGAGGACTCGTCGGTGTGACGCGGCGCCTCCGGACCCATGCCCGATTCGGCACTCGCGACCTGGGAGAGCATCTTGCGGCTCTCGTTGCGGGCATACACGGCCCTTTCCAGCTCGTTCTGCAGAAAAGACGGCGTATACGTGTGCCGTATGGCCTCCAGCCAATTCGCCGGCGAGGCGACGCGATCACGGTCCTCAGCGGGCAGCAGTGCCGCCGACACCGCGGCTTCCTCGGAGTCCTCGAGCTGCGGTGAGCTCCAGAGCGGCTCGCCCTCCGCTTCCGTCGCCTGGAAGTAGAGCAGGACCCATCGGGGCGGCTTGAGTGTCTTCAGTGGCGACTCCAGAACGATCTGCTCTTCCACCGCGGATCTGTCGTCCGCCTGCAACGGGCTGGTAGGCTTGTAATACCGGCGGAAATGGTTGTAAGGACGAGCTGACTCGCGGTACAGCACCGGCGCCATCAGCGCATCCAGCCGGGACAATGCCAGTGCCCGCGACTCGTCCACCGATTGGACCCGCGCATCCTGGGCGCGGATGCGGTCAAGCTCGATCGCCGACCACGTCGCCCAGGTCAGCCCGCTCAGCACCAGCACGCAGACCGCTAGCACGACCATCGCGGCATGACGGCGGCTGGCCCTGCGCAACGTCATTTACGGCCTCCCTTCGGCCCGCCGCCGCCGGGCCCCTCGGGCAGCCGCACGTCTGGTCCAAGCATATAACCCTTGCCGCGGACGGTGGCGATGATCGATTCGCCCGCGCATCCGCTCACGGCGGAGAGCTTCGACCTCAAACGCGCTACGTGCATGTCTATTGTACGCGTCTCGATGCCCGCCCCGCTGAGCCCCCAGACACGGGTCAACAGCTCGTCTCGCGATATCGCCCGGCCGTGATTGGCGGCCAGATGCGTGAGGATGGCGCACTCGGTCTCGGATAGCGCCTGAATCTGAGCCGGCTCCGCTCGAACCTCCCGGCGGGCCAGATCCACCGTCGCATCCGCGATCAACAGCAGAGTGACGATCTCAGGCCGCTCCGGGCTGCGCC
Source organism: Phycisphaerae bacterium (assembly GCA_035542775.1). Lineage (GTDB taxonomy): Bacteria > Planctomycetota > Phycisphaerae > UBA1845 > UTPLA1 > DATKKX01. The sequence continues at coordinate 16,122 of DATKKX010000419.1, forward strand.
GCAGAACCGCTCCCACCCTGGCGATCAGCTCCCGCGCGGAAAAAGGTTTGACCACGTAATCATCCGCGCCGGCCTTTAAGCCCGCCACACGCTCGTCTTCGGCCCCGCGTGCGGTCAGCACGATGATCGGCAGCGTGGGATGGGTCTGCCGGAGATTCCTGAGCACGTCCATGCCGTCCATCTTCGGCAGGAGCAGATCGAGCAGAACAAGATCAACGCCCGGCCGCCGGCCCGCGGCCAGCCCCGCCTCCCCGTCGCCGGCCTCGATCGGCTCGTAACCCGCAGCGCGCAGAGCCGCCGCGATTCCTTCCCGAATCGGTTCCTCATCCTCCACTACCACGATCTTTCCAAGAGCCACGATCTGGTCACCTCACCGCTCGCCTGCGTGAACCCATAGCCCGGCCTGCCGGCGAGTCCCGGTCATTATTCTACGTAAGACTGGATTGTTCGGACACGCGCCCAGCGCCTGCGTTCGAAGGCGGGCTGTCCAGGCACGCTCATCAGCCTCATGGCGGGCTCTGTTCCTGTGTACGACACTCCGTAGGAGCCGGATCGGTCGCGTGCCGCCAAACGAGTGCCCGAACACACAACGTCATTTCTCGACCAGACTTGCCGGTTTGACACTACCGCAACCGCCGCTTAACATTTGCTCAATCGCAGAGGCTCGTCCCGCTGGCACATAAATGACCGAGGACGGGCCAGGTGACCCCGGCGAAAGTGGCTGCATGACCTACCGACTGAGCGAACTGGCGGACTTTGTGTCCCGGCAGGGACTGCCCTGCACCGCCGAAGGCAGGGCGGACCGTGAGATCAGGGGCGTCGCCACTCTGGAGGACGCCGGACCGACCGACATCAGCTTTCTCGCCAACGTCAAATACGAAAAAGCACTGCAGGCCACCAGGGCCGGAGCGGTCATCGTCTCCCCCGAGCAGACCATCCCGCAGGGTATGAGCGTTCTGCGCACATCCGATCCTTACGCCGCCGTGGCTATGGTGATCGTCCGCGTGCACGGCTACCGGCAGCATCCCAAAGTCGGCATCGATGATCGGGCGGTTATCCACGCCAGTGCCTCGATCGGCGAGCATGCCAGCATCCACCACGGCGTTACCGTCGCCGAAAACGTCACCATCGGCCGGAATGTCGTCATCTATCCCGGCTGTTACATCGCCCGCGACTCCTGCCTCGGTGACGACTGTGTCCTGTTTCCCAACGTCGTGATCTACGATGGCTGCAAGCTGGGAAACCGGGTCACCATCCACGCCGGCTCCGTCATCGGGGAGGACGGCCTTGGATATGCCCCGGTCAAGGGCAAATGGCAGAAGATTCCGCAAGTGGGCATCGTGGAGATCGGAGACGACGTCGAAATCGGCGCCAATTGCACCATCGACCGGGCCACGCTCGGCCGCACGGTCATCGCCCGGGGGACAAAGTTCAGCAATCTCGTCGCCATCGGCCATGGCACCAAGGTGGGCCAGGACTGCATGTTCGTGGCCCAGGTGGGAGTCGCCGGTTCCGTGACCGTCGGTAACCATGTGACCATGGCTGGCAAAGTCGGCGTGGCCGGCCACTTGACCATCGGCGACAACGCCCAGATCGCCGCCTTGGCCGGCGTGATGAATGATGTACCGGCGGACACCCGCATGGCCGGGCAGCCGGCTACGGCACTCAAGGATGCCATGCGGTCATACTCCTTTGTGCAGCGCCTGCCGGAGATCTACAAGCAGATCAAGCAGTTGGAGTCAAAGGTCGAAGCCATCAGCAAGGCCATGAAGAAGGACGAATAGGGTCCCAAGCGGCCAGGACCGCGGGACTCAACGAACGCGAGTCCGATCGGCCGGAAATGCCGCTCCGACCCGGCCGTCAGCGGGAGGTATGAAAGTGCAATCCCAGACGCGTGGAAAACGGATGTATACCCGCGGTCGCCCATGCGGAACCGCCGCTGCCGTGGCTCTGCTCTGCATTGCGGTCGGTTCCTCCCTTGTGGGCTGCGGCGAACCGCAAGCGACAAAACCCACGGGTGGTGGAAAAGCCGCTGTCCCTCCCACTCCGTATGCGATTGACAAGTGCAGCCTTGACGTCAATCTCCAGCCGGCCTCGCACCGCTTGGAAGCCACCGCCACGCTGACCGTCTCGCAGAAAGAGCTGCCCCACTCACCGAACGGCAAGCTCCAGCTCCAGTTGCACCCTGATCTGGGCATCGACTCGATCCACATGGCCGGCAAGCAGATCGCTTTCCGCCGTGTGCCGGCGCCGGTCCAGTCGCAGCCCACGAGCGCCCCCACGCCCACTACGACCAGCAGTCCCGCGTCGGACTCGGAGAAGCCGCCGACCACTTATGAGCTGGATTGGGGGCCGACACGTGGCCAGCCCGGCACACTCGTGATTCACTATGGCGGTCGCCTGTTCCAGGATGTCGCCGCCGGCGAGAAGCCGGGCAAGATCCACAACCTCGAGATGAAGGCCCATGTCGGTGAGGAAGGCATCTTCCTGTCCGAGGACGGCAACTGGTATCCGCGGCTGCCACAACCCGAGGCCAAGGATGGCTATGAGGTCGAGCTGACTCAGTTCGAGCTCACCGCCACGGAAATCCCCG
>DATKKX010000420.1:0-6673 GCA_035542775.1 Phycisphaerae bacterium
GGCGCTCATCGCCCGGCTCCTGGAGACTGACGCCCGGGTAGCGCGCGTGTTCTACGACGGCCTGCCCTCGCATCCACAGGCGGATCTGGCCCGGCGCCAGATGCGGGGCCACTCCGGCATGCTCAGCTTCGAGCTCCGCGACGGCAGCCGCGAGCGCGCCCACCGAGTCGTGGATTCGCTGAAGTACTTCTGCATCGCGGTCAGTTGGGGCGGCTATGAAAGCCTGGCCATACCGCTGGAAGTCACCGATCCCGCCACCGGCAGGAAGATCTGGATCATCCGCCTGAGCGTCGGGCTGGAGTCGATCGAGGACTTGAAGGCGGATCTGTATCAGGCGCTGGGATGAGCGGCGGCGAACCGCGCAACCATCGCCCGCGCCGCCGCTTGCCGCCGGTTGTCGTGAATACGGTTGTCCATACTTCCTCGTACACATAGAATGCGCCCCGCGCGAACCCGGACGCCTGGTCCGTCCCGCTTGACACATGAGAGAATCGAGGTCCGAAGGTTTGTCCAAGATCCGATTGCTCATTCTGGACGTCGATGGCGTGCTGACCGACGGCCGGCTGCCGTACGAGGGCCGCGGAAATGAAATCAAGGCGTTCCACGTCCAGGACGGGGCCGCCATCCGCCGCTGGCAGGCCGTCGGGGGCCTGGTCGCGATCATCAGCGGCAGGCAGTCCCCGGCCGTCGTCTGCCGCGCAAAAGACCTGGGAATCGCCCACGTTGAACAAGGTGTGGCTGACAAATCGCCGGTCTATGAGAGGATCTGCACGCTGACCGGCGCGGGTGACGAGGCCGTCGCGGTCGTTGGCGACGACTTGATGGATCTGGAGCCGATGCGGCGCTGCGGTTATCCCATCGCCGTAGCCAATGCCCTGGCCCAGGTCAAGCGCGCCGCCCGATACGTGACGCGGCGCCGCGGCGGCGATGGCGCCGTCGGCGAGGCGATCGAGCGTCTCATGCGGCACAACGGCATCTGGCCGGAAGTCGTGCGGCGCTTCGGCTCGCGCCTCGAGACGGAATCGCACGCGGCGGTTGATGAGTGAGGTATACCAAGTGTTGCACAAGAAAGTCACGCTGGCTCTGGTGGCATTCGCCCTCGCGGTCGGCGCGTACGTGATTCTCTCCCGCGGCGACCGCTCTCGCGAGCAACCCCAGCGCCCCGAAGCCGCCGAGGCCCTGCACAAATTCGTCTCCATGCCGACCAGCTCACAGCCCTCCAAGGTGATCCAGGACGGCGATATCCCCTTCAGCCCCGGCGACCACACGCTGGCCCGGGTCTACGACGATATCACCGGGCGACTGAAGTATCAGTTCGAGGCCAAGACCTGGGAGCCGGTCTCGGAGACCGACTTTCACCTCCAGGACCTGCTGATCCAGATCTTCATGCCGCGCGGCGAGATCACCTACATCAGCGCCGACGAAGCTCAGATCACCCTGGCGAAAAAAGGGCGGAACCGCGTCGACCCCAGAAGCGGCTGGGTCCGCGGCAACGTCAAGGTGACCATCGACCGCACCACCTCGGAGTGGCGCGAGGCCAATCCGGATCAGGCCGACCGCTACGCCCATCCCAACGACCTGATCAACATCGACATGGCTGACGCCAAGTTCGACATGGAACGAGCCGAGATGGTCTCCGACGGCGCCATCCTGGTTGACAGCAGCGACGCCCGCATCGAGGACGTGTCAGGACTGACGCTGCAGTGGGATCAGGTCGACAATCGCATCGACGTGCTGCACTTCAAGCAAGGCGGCAGGATGACACTGCGCCGTGGCGGCAAGATGGTCGATTTCGCCATGCCGGGCACGCAACGCGACCTGGCCGGCACGGAACCGGCCGACCAGCCGGCGCCGCCGGGGCGGGGAAAGATCTTTGTGAATGAAGCTCCCGGCGGCTACGTCGAGGACAATGCCCCGCGGGCCATGGCCATGAAGCCGATGTCGATCAAGGCGGTCTCGGCCGATCAGGCCGCGGCGGAAATACGCTTCGAAGGCGGCGCGGTGACGGCCAATCGGCCCAAGGCCCTGCCGGCTGGTGAGCGGCCCGCGCCCGCTGCCGACCAAGGCTTCAAGATGCGAAGCCCGGACGCCCTGGCCGAGGCCAGTAAAGAGCTGAAGGACGAGGCCCGGGCGGGCACCTCCGGTGTGGCCCTGGATACCAAGGACGCACAGGCCCCGGTCCCCGGCAAGAGCAAGAAAATCCACACCTATCGAGCCGTATTCGCCGAGCAGGTGGTCGTGGAGCAGAAAGACGGCCTTCGCACGATCGGCAAGCTGGAGGCGAACAAGCTGGAGTTGAATTTCGACTTCGGGGAAAAGCAGAAATCGCTCTCCGGCTTCCGCCGCGCGGAGAAAAAACCGACGGCCACTTCGAGCCCGGCAGGTCAGGACGAGGACGCGACGCCCTCTCTTGAAGCCGCCTCGCCGCAGCACGCTCCCTCTGCGCTGCAGGCGCCCGACGCCACACCCAGGCTGGAGGACGATCAGACCAAGCTGATCCTGACATGGAACGGCCCGCTCGATCTGCGGCCCCTGCAGGTGGACCCCGCCGAACAGACCGGTCAACGATTCGACGCCATCGCCACGGGCTCGCCGGTCCGAGTGCAAAGCGAGCAAGGCAACGCGACATGCGATCAATTGGTCTATCGACACGAAAGGCGCCAGGCCTGGCTGGCCGGCAGCGAGAACGAGCCCGTAGAGTTGGCGGTCAACGAATCCCGCAGGCTGCTGGGGCGCGAGGTGTTCTTCGATCAAAAGCGCGGGTTGGCCGTCGTGGACGGCGCCGGTGTGATGACTGACGAGCGAAAAGCATCCGCGAAAGGAAAAGCCGGCGACTCGCTGATCGATTCGATCGCGGGAGCGTCTTCCGACGACGGCAAATCGGGCGGCAAGAAGCGGGGGCCGGTCGAGATTCGCTGGGCTCGCAGCGTCGAGCTGGAGCTCGGTTTCCGCCCGGTCGAGCGAATCAATCCCTCCACCGGCCTGAAGGAAAAGAAGCAGCGCGAGTTCCTTCAGCGCGCCTGGTTCCATGGAGACGTGAACATCAAGCAGGGTGACGACCGAATCGCGGCGCAGGAGATCGCGGTCACCTTCGGCCATCCCGCCAGTAAGGACGAAGTCGCCGATCACATTCAGCATCTGAACATGATCGGCGACGTTCGGCTGGAACGCGGCAAGGAGTTCATCACCGCCGAGCGGCTGGACGCGGAAATGGTCGTGACGCCCAGCCGCCGCAACGTGCCGCGGGTGGTCGATGCGGAAGGCAGCGTTCGCGTCAAGCAGGGCGACCGCGAGATTCGAGCCCAGACCATGCACGTCATCCTGGCGGAGAGCCAGGCCCCTGCCGGCAAGAAATCGAGCAACAAGAACGTGGCCGCCTTCGGCGACAGCCGTCTTGGCGTGGAATCGCTGGATGCCCGGGGGGACGTATACGTCCAAGACGGCACGCGCAACCTGCGGATCCGCAAGGCCGAGACGCTCAAGTGCGCCATGCGCGACGCCAGTCAGCTCCAGAGCGCCACCATCGCCAGCTCCGGCCCGGACGTCCTCGCCCGTGTGCGCTACGGCGACACCGCCATCCACGGGCAACACATCGAGATTCAGGCTGATGAGGAATTTGTGGAAGTGCCCGGCCCGGGACAGGCCTGGATGATGACGCAGCAGGACTTCACCGGGCGAAAGCTGCACAAACCGGCGCCGGTGAAAGTCGCCTGGACGGACAGCATGCAATTTCGACTGGCCCGGAACGTGGGCTGGTTCGTCGGCAAGGTGCACTGCGAATCCCAGACCTTCTCCCTGGACTCGGACAAGCTCACCATCCGCTTCGGCAAGGCTCCGCCGGTCAAGGAGACACGCAAGGAAGGGATCGTTGAGCGGTTCTATCTCCTGGGCGAGATCGTCGGTGACAAGGCCCAGGTGAAGGAAGTGGCGGCAACGCCGCTGAGCGCCGAGCGAAAACGCCCGGTCTATGTGGCGGCCGACGGCAACGCCCAGGCGATGAGCGCCGAATACGCCCCCAATGGGCCCGACGGCCAGCCCGGGCGGTTGCGCAGCCGCCTGTGGATCAGCGGCGAGCAGATCGCGGCCGACCTGGCTCGGGAACAATTGTCCGTGCCGACCAAAGGCAGCCTGTTGATCGAGGACTATCAGTTTGCGACGCCGCAGGAGCAGGCCAGCCTCTCTCGCAAGGCCGCGGTGACCAGCAGCCCGCTCATGAGCACCATGCGCGATGAAGGACCCAGCCAGACCGCCGTCACCTGGGAGAATTCCATGGACTTCTTCCTGGATCGCGGACTGGTGGCCTTCGACCGGAACGTGGCCATGATCCATCGCAGCGGTCAGGAACTGGTGCTGCGGGAAGAGCTGTCCGAGGCCATGCGGATCGACACGCAACAGTTGGAGCAGATGAGCAAGGGGCGCAAGGCGACCTTGTCGTGCGGACACTTGTTGCTGGAGTTCTTGACCCGCGAGCCGAGCAAATCCGAGTCGGATTCCGCGGCCCCCACCATCCGCGCCACCGACCTGAAGCGTCTGATCGCCAAGCAGGCGGTGCACCTCCAGGAAAGCACCAAGAGCCTGATGGGCGAGTATCTGCAATACATGCAGGAGTCGAATGAAATTCGCCTGGAAGGCAGCTCGGCGCTGGAGGCCCGGATCATCGATCAGGATGAGCGCGACCAGCGCCTGACCATGTGGCGCGGGCCGCTGCTGGTTTGGGACCGGCGAACGAATCGCATCGAAGCCCCGGGGGCCAGCATCCGCGCATCGCGGCGCTGAACCCGCACGTCAATCTACCTGCGATGGTTCCGTGAGCGGAGGCATCTGTTCATCCGACCTCGTCGTCTGCAGGGCAATATCCGTAGCCACGGATCGGCCCCAGGTGATGGGGTCGCTGCCGTCCGCCTTGCTGATCGACGCGCGCGAAGGCTTCGCGGAAGCCGAGCCCCCTCCCGGCGTGGCCTCCGCTCCGGTCACGTGAACAGTCCGCGTGGGAAAGGCGAATTCCACGCCCAGCCGGTCGGCCAGACGGATGATGTCCAGGAACAGGCGGTGTCGCTCCTCCGGCTCGCTGACTCCGTCGGGGATCTCGTGGAAACAATCGAGCAGCACATCGATGGACGACGGACCAAACTCTGCGACCCAGATGTTATAGTTGTCCTTGCGGGTATGGGGATGCCGGCGGATCAGCTCGCGGATGCCCTCGCAAAAGGCCTCGAGTCGGGCCGGTGTGGTTGAATACACCACCGACAGCTTGCAGTTGGTGCGGCGGTAGCGCCGGCGGCCCATGTTGTCGATGGTCGCGGTAATCAGATCGGAGTTTGGCACGATCACCTCGGAGTCATAGAACGTGCGAATGCGGGAGCTCCGCAGGCCGACGGACTCCACCGTGCCCTCGACGCTGCCGATCTTGACCCAGTCGCCCACCTGGAACGGCCGGTCCAGCACCACGGTGATCGATCCGAAAAAGTTCTTCAGGCTCTCCTGCGCTGCGAGGGCGAAGGCCAGACCGCCGATGCCCAGACCGGCGAGCAGGTTCTGAATGGTCTTCTGGTCGACATTCATCGCTTTCAGGATGAAGAGCAGACCCGCCACGATGACGACGATCTTGGCCGTCTTTCGGGCCAGGGGGACGAGCACGTCGTCCAACCGCGTCGGAGTCCGCGCCACCAGTGACGAAATGAGCCCGGTCACAATGTCGATCAGCCGATACGACGCCCAGACCCCCACCGCGGTAGCCACGAATTTGAGCGCCGGCCAAACGTACTCCAGGGTCTCCGTGGGCAGCAGCAGCAATTGCAGGCCGCCCCACCATGTCGCGACCATGACCAGGGCGGCGAGCGGGCGGAGCGATCCGGCCAGACCGGCGGGAAGCGACTCCACCAGTCCTTTGCGGGCCATGGCGAGGGCGATGCGGCAGAAGAGCAGCAGCGCGATCCGGTGGATCGCGTAGCCCGCCACCAGCACGATAGCCAGCCCGAGCCATTGCCAGGCCTCCACGCCGAAGAGATCTCGCTTCAGTTGCGATGGGAGGTTTTCCATCAACCACAGTCGGGAGTTGTTCCAGAACCTGGGGCCCGCGCCGGTGCGCACGCGCAGCTTGCCCTGGAAAGCCTTATACATTGGTTCGATGGACTTGACCGTGGTTTTGGTGAACAGGTACTGGCCCTGGCGGGGGCCGCTGTCTTTCTGCGCGATCTCGATGCGGCCGTGATCGCCGACGTACCAGGTGTATGGCGGAGCGTCGGGCTGGGAGGGAATATCCTGGTAGACCACTCCGGCGATGCGATCCATCACGAACATCAGTTGATCGACCAGCTTGGCCCCAGCCTCGTCTACTGAGGCCGCGGAGATGTCGCTGAGATCGAGGCACTTGGCCGCGGCGCTCTTGTCAACCTTGGCCATTGCATCCATGAACGTCCGCATGGTCGCACGCGGAGAGCGAAACTCGGGGGGCACGCCGGCCGGCGTTTCCGCCCTGGGGGACGCCTTCTCCTTGGCTTCCTTTTTCTGCTTGATTGTCTCGCGGAACTTGGGGATGTTCGCGATCGTCTCGGGGCTGAATCGCCAGATGCCGTCATCCGCGCGGATCATGACCAGCTGGATCTCGCCCTTGGCCGGAAAAACCACGCGGTTGCCCTGCGGTTCCCTGGGGATCTCCCAGCGAGTCTTGCCG
>DATKKX010000421.1:0-10497 GCA_035542775.1 Phycisphaerae bacterium
GTTCTGCTCCTCCTGGGCAAAGGCCGGGTGGGCAAGGATTTCAAGACCAAGGCGGCCTAGAGCTCGGAACCGACCCTGCGCCCGAAAGGCTTCATGGCGACACCCTGCGAAACACTCGGCTTGATCGCGGGCTCCGGCGAGTTCCCGCGCCTGGTGGTCGAGGGCGCTAAGCGGGCCGGGCTGCGCGTCGTGCTGATCGGCCTGCGGGGGTGCTATGATCCGTCCATCGCCGCCCAAGCCGACGTCGTGTACGAAGCGGGCATCGCCAGGCTGGGACGCTGGATTCGCCTTTTTCGACGTGAAGGCGTCCGCCAGGCGATTATGGCCGGGCAGGTCAGAAAGGCCCGGATGCTCGCCTTGCCGACATGGCGCGCGTGGTTAGCATATCTGCCGGACTGGACCAGCATCAAAGTCTGGTATTTCAGGACCGCCGACCGGCGGAACGACACGCTCCTGAGGGCGGTGGCTGATGAGATGCGGCACAAAGGTGTTGAGTTGACGGACTCGACCATGTACTGCCGGGAAGCGATGGCCGACGAGGGCCTGCTGACGCCCAACGCGCTCTCGCCCGCGCAGAAGGCCGATGCGGACCTGGGCTGGAAGATCGCCAAAGAGATGGGCCGGCTCGACGTGGGGCAGTCGGTGGCCGTCAAAGACAAGGATGTCATCGCAGTCGAGGCCATCGAGGGCACCGACGCGATGATTGCCCGCGCCGGGGCGCTGTGCAGGCACGGCGGATGGATCCTGGTAAAGGTTGCCAAACCGAACCAGGACATGCGCTTTGACGTTCCCACCGTGGGCCCGGAGACGATCAGACACCTGAGCGAGGCAAAGGCCGCCGCCCTGGTCGTCGAGGCCGGGCGAACATTGCTGCTGGAACGCGAAAAGACGATATCCCTGGCCGCGAAGAACGGCATCGCGATCCTGGGGCGCAGAAGTTCCGAAACCGATCTCGAAAGGTCCCAGGCCGACCCGGCCATGCCGCGCGAGCGCGATTAGAGCTCCCCGCGGAGATACACGGGGTCAAAACGCGCCAGGGTGCCACCAGGCGCCGCTTATATCGGACGTTTGAGCTTTGCGACCGAGAAATTCGGTATGTTCAGACTGCCATCTGCCGACGTATTGATGGGGTGCCTACGAAACAGAGGCCGGCGATCGCGCGGCGGCCCGGACGGGCCCAGGAGCTAGTGCAACGATGGATTGTCTAGTGACCGGCGGCGCAGGTTTTATCGGTTCGCACGTGGTGGAAGGTCTGGTCGGACGGGGCGATTCCGTCCGCGTACTCGACAATCTTGCAACGGGCAAACGGGAAAACCTGGCCCCCTGGCTCGGCAAGATCGAGTTGCTGGAAGGCGACATCACCGACGCGCGAACCTGCGCGCGAGCGTGCGAGCGTATCGAGGTGGTCTTCCATTTGGCGGCGCTGCCGTCCGTCCCCAAGTCGGTCGCCGATCCGGTTTCGACCCACCGCACCAATACCGACGGCACGTTCAACATGCTGGTGGCAGCGAGGGATGCGGGAGCTCGACGCTTCGTATACGCCGCGAGCAGTTCGGCATACGGGGAATCCGCGACGCTGCCGAAAGTGGAGTCGATGCCGCCGCAGCCGCTCAGCCCTTACGCCGTGCAGAAGCTGACCGGCGAGTACTACTGCTCGGTCTTCGCGAAGTGCTACGGCTTGCAAACGATCTCAATGCGGTATTTCAACGTATTCGGTCCGCGCCAGGATCCGACCAGCCAATACGCCGCGGCGATCCCGGCATTTGTGACAGCCATCCTGCGCGATTGCTCTCCGACGATATTTGGCGATGGAGAGCAGACACGGGATTTCACGTACATCGAAAACGCCGTCCGGGCAAACCTCCTCGCTGCAGACGCCGCCACGACGAACGGCGAGGTCATCAACGTGGCCTGCGGAGAGCACGTCACGGTGAATATGATTGTGCGCGAGATCAACCGGCTTCTGAACAAGAACGTTCCGGCAAAACACGACCCGCCCCGAATGGGTGACATCAGGCACTCGTGGGCCGACATCGGCCTGGCCGGACGCGTGATCGGATACAGACCGGCCGTTCCGTTCAGCGAGGGCCTGCGGCGGACTATCGATTGGTACGCCGGGAATGTGCCGGGCTGCGAGGACAGTGGGCCATCGGGAAAGCAAAAGAGTGCGAAGTGCCGCGGAGGCGTCGCCTGATTCGGAACCGGGATTTTGCAGAGACACCGAGAGAACGTCATGTCCGACATATATCGACTTCGCACCTACACCGTCGTCCCGGCTTTGCCGGGGCCGCTCGCTCGACTGCGCGAGTTGGCATACAACATGTGGTGGAGTTGGCACGCCGACGCGCTGGGCCTGTTTCGCCGCCTCGAGCCGGATCTGTGGAACGACGTCGGGCAGAATCCTGTCCGCCTGCTGGCCCACCTGGCCCAGAAGCGCCTGGACCAGGCCGCGAGCGACAAGGCTTATCTGGCCCACATGAAGCGGGTGCTGGAGGCGTTCGACGCCTATCACGCGCGGGAAACCTGGTTTGCCAAGGAACACGGCGATCTCCTCGACTCGCGAATCGCCTATTTCTCCATGGAGTTCGGCATCCACGAATCGCTGCCCATCTACTCGGGCGGATTAGGCATTCTCGCCGGCGATCATCTCAAGAGCGCCAGCGATCTGGGTGTGCCGCTGGTCGGCGTGGGATTGATGTATCGGCAGGGCTATTTCCAGCAGCGCCTGACGACGGATGGGTGGCAGCTCGAAGAGTATCCCTCCGCCGATTTCTATCAGATGCCGGTTGCGCTGGCCAAGCGCAACGATGGCACGCCGGCGACCATCAATGTCAAAGTCGGCAAGCGCGACGTCGCCGCCCAGATCTGGCGCGTGCAGGTGGGGCGTGTGCCGCTCTTCCTGCTGGATACGGATCTGCGGCAGAACGACCCGCGCGATCGGGAGATCACGCAACGCCTCTACGGCGGCAGCGAGGAGATGCGCATCCGCCAGGAGATCCTCCTGGGGATCGGCGGCATCCGGGCCCTGGAGGAGTTGGGTCTGAGGCCGAGTGTCTGCCACATGAATGAAGGGCACGCGGCGTTTCTGACGCTCGAGCAGATCCGCCAGAGGATGCAGGAGGACGGGCTCGATTTCGGCGAGGCACGCGAGGCGGTGGCCCCGAGTCACGTGTTCACCACGCACACGCCGGTGCCGGCGGGCATCGACCGCTTCCCCGACGAGCTGCTCCAGGAGTACGTCAGTCCGTATCTGCCGTTGATCGGCCTGTCGCTGCCGGAATTCGCGGCATTGGGGAAGAAGTCGGCGGCGGATCCGAGCGAGCAATTCTGCATGGCGGTGATGGCCCTGCGGCTGGCCGGGGCGACCAACGGCGTGAGCGCGCTGCACGGCCATGTCTCGCGCGAGATGTGGCACACCGTGTGGCCTGGTGCGCCCAGGAACGAGGTCCCCATCACCTCCATCACCAACGGCATTCACATCGGCACGTGGATTGCGCCGGAGGTGTCCGATCTGCTGGATCGCTACCTCGGCTCAACCTGGTCGGACAATGCCGTGGATCACGATGTATGGAAGCGCGTCGACGAAGTCCCGGACGAGGAGTTGTGGCGGACGCACGAGCGACGCCGGATGGCGTTGATCACGTTTGCCCGCCAGCGCGTCAAGGAACAGCTTCGCCGGCGCGGAGCCCCGCCGGCGGAGATCAAGGGAGCCAACGAGTGCCTCGATCCCGAGGCCCTTACCATTGGCTTCGCTCGCCGGTTCGCCCCCTACAAACGAGGCGGGCTGATTTTCCGCGACCCCCAACGGCTGTTAAAGATTCTGCGGGGCGACCAGAATCGACCGGTGCAGTTCATCTTCGCGGGCAAGGCCCATCCGCGCGACGACAATGGCAAGGAAATCATAAAGCAGATCATCGCACACGTTCACAAGCCCGAGTTCCGCCGGCATATCGTCTTCATCGAAAACTACGACATCACCGTTGCACGCGCGCTGATGCAGGGCGTGGATATCCTGCTTAACAATCCGATCAAGCCGCGCGAGGCGTCCGGCACGAGCGGGATGAAAATCGCCCCCAACGGAGGGCTGAACATGTCGATCCTGGACGGCTGGTGGCCGGAGGCCTACGACGGCGAGAACGGCTGGGCCATCGACGAGGGCCGCGTGTACGACGATCCGGCCTATCGCGACCACAGCGAGGGTGAAGCCATCTACGCCCTGCTGGAAAAGGAGATCGTGCCGCTGTTCTACGACCGCAGCGAGGACGGGCTGCCGCGGGGCTGGATCAACAAGATGAAAGCCTCCATGCGGACGATCTGCCCCATGTTCAACACCAACCGGATGGTTCAGGAATACGCCAACCGCCTGTATGTACCCGCAGCCAGTCGGTGGAAGCATTTCTCGGCCGGCCGGTTCATGGGGGCGAAGGCCCTCTCCCAATGGAAGCGGGAGCTGGCCAAACGCTGGGGCCATGTGCGGATTGAGAAGGTGGAGGCGAATGACAGCGCGGAGCTGCCGGTGGGCGGACGGGTCGAGGTCCGGGCGCAGGTTCGGCTGGGCGATGTCAAGCCCGAGCACGTTGCGGTCGAGCTTTATCATGGTCGCATTGACACCCACGGGCATCTGGTCGAGGGCAGCAGCGAACCGATGACCTGCGAGAAAAACCTGGAGAACGGCACGTACGTCTACCACGGACAGATCCCCTGCCACAGCAGCGGCCAGCACGGCTACGCCGTCCGGGTGGTCCCTCAGCACCCCGATTTGACGCACAAGTACGACACCGGCCTGATTCTCTGGAGCTAGAGCGATCTCGCCCGCCCATAGCGCCAGCCTCCCGTGGCCGACGTGGAGAATGAACGGGCCCTGACTCCGTCATGTGTCGCCCACGGCCGGCAAAGCCACATTCAGACGAAAAGCGATCTAATTATGGGCCGCCGGAGACTTGCCGGGCTACTCGGAGGGCTTCTTGACAGAGGCATCACGCGAGCTTAAAGTGCAGAATGTACGGCCTGCTGCGGCAACGTGCGCCAGCAGGCAGAACGAAATCCTGGGGCTGTAGCTCAACTGGTTAGAGCGCCGGCCTGTCACGCCGGAGGTTGCGGGTTCGAATCCCGTCAGCCTCGTTCCCCAGCGATGAACTAGTGCAGGTCTATCCGATCCCCTTCGGTTTCGAAAGAAGTACTTCTCGTGCTTGCGGAGCCTTTCAGGACGCAGCAGAAATCCCTTTCGCACCTTGCTACATCTCATCTCCGAAGTGGACATTGTGCACCGGGTCCGGATGAACGTCACTTGGAGACCACCATGATTGCGGATGCGCTGCTGATGTGCGGCACTCGACCGACGGAATCCGGCCCGAGGGTGCTCTGCCCTCGCGGAGCACCCTCAAGGAATTAGCCCCATGGTGGGGAGGGAAAGCGAACTTCCAAACCGCGCCTCCAGCTTGAGGTGCCAGTGCCTAGGTCACCGGTCCCGCGATCCTAGCCCGGGCGCAGGCCGCCAAATGAAACAGGCTCGTTTTGCTGCGGCAACCGCCGGTCCGCACAAGACCAATTCCTGAATTGTGGCTTGTCACTTATGCCCGAACACAAAACCTGAACACTGACGGTGGACCAATATAGGAGGGGGGGGCACGGTGATCAAGCGTTTTCTCGCTAACCACCAGTGATCCCGCAACCCATTGGGACATTGACAGTTAGGTGTGTGTGCGGGCACCATCAAGGCCAGATCCGCAAAAAAACGAACCCAACGAACCAGCGAACTTCGCCCAAGGCAGTCCCACTGCCGCGCGGCACCTATTCGCCGAGGAAATCCTCTTCTCCTCGTCGCTGCGCTCATGCGACGGTGGTGCCTGTGCGGTGGCCCGCCGGCCGGCGAGCAACAGGAGCCAGCCAGGCATCGCCACAGCAAGCCCCTTTCCCCCCCCAACCGACGAAATGACGAAACGCGAGAAAGACATGGCCCAACCCTATCTGGTCGTAAGATTTGATTTTGACTGCGTCCCTTCGTTCATGACCGCGCTGGGTGTGGACATACAGCCCAATGTCAGGAACGTGAACCGCTCCGTTCCTGTCGCAGTCTCCGCACGCGCAGGTGCGGAGCCGCGCCCTCCCGGTGATCAGGCATCCAATAAAAGGCCCGACATCCCGGCCGTCCGCAAATCCGTCTGTGTTCAGATCCCCAGGGATCGTGCTTACGGTGACGTTATCGTGAGCTGCATGAGCTTCGTGCCTGAGCAGCCGGCGCTGTCCGTAACCATTACGGTAAAGCTGGTCACCCCCGCGACTGCAGGCCTGCCTAGCAACAACCCCCGGCTCGACAACGTCAACCCGGCCGGCAGCGTGCCCGACTGCAAGGACCAGGCATATGGCGATGCCCCCCCGCTCGCGATCAACGTCTGATAGTAGCGCACGCCCACCGTAGCGCCGGGCAGTGTGGCCGGCCCAACCGAGATCGATGGGCACACGATCGTAAGGGCGTAGGTTTGCGTTCCGACGAGCCCGAAAGTGTCCGTCGCTGCCACAGTGAACTCTGACGCCCCAGCCGCTCTCGGTGTCCCCGAGATGACCCCAGTGCTCGAAAGTGCCAACGCCGCCGGTAACCTGCCCGATTGCAGAGACCACGTGTACGGGGGCGTTCCACCGCCCGCGCCGAGGCTCTGGTTGTACGGCGTCCCAACGGTGCCGCTTGCCAGCGAGGTGGGAGTGATCGAGATCACGGATAATGAGGCATCTATCGAGTAGGCTTTCGTGCCGATGCAGCTCGATCTATCCGTTGCTTGAACGGTGAAATTCGACGTTCCCGCCGCTGTGGGCGCGCCCGAGATCACCCCCCGACCTGTAAGTATCAAGCCCGCCGGCAGTGTGCCCGATTGCAGAGACCAGGCATACGGGCCCGAGCCTCCGCTCGCGCTCAACCGTTCATGGTAGATCGCTCCCACCGTAGCATTCGCCAGCGCGGCAGGTGTGATGGAAATCGTGGGACACGTCACCGCGTTGTAGACCACAAGGGCGAAATCCTGATCCGTGGCGGTACCGAGGTTCGGAACGCCGTCGGAGTTGATATTGGCCGCCGTCACGGTCACGGTGAAAGGCCCGCTGACGCCTGCGGGCAGAAACACGCTCTCGACGTTGTTCCTGGCGTCGGCGGCACCGCCGGTGGTCGAAACGTTCTTCAAAGTGGAAGAGAAGACATTGCCCAGGTAAGTATTGCCACCGACCGTCACGCTCAGGTTGAGGTCGTTGTTGTAAGCATTCCCGCTTGTGGCCCCGGGCGCATCAGTCCAGGCCAGCGTGACACGGAACGGCTTGGTGTTGTCGGCCACGTTTCCCACGAAAGTGCGGGTCTGGCCACTGGCGGTGAACAACATATTGACAGGGTCTTCGTCCTGGAAAATGGTGGGCGTTACCCCTCCGCGGTTGAAGACCTCGCCGAGGTTCATCTCTCCCATGCCCTGGCTGTTGGACCAGAGCGTGTCATTGGCGCCGCTGCCGTTCATCCACCGGGCGGCGTTGATGAGGAGCGCTTTGGTCATCGCCGGGCTCGGAGGAGACATCCCACGGTTGATGAAGAACTGTCGAATCAGCGCGCATCCCCCCGCCACCGCAGGGCAGGAGTGACTCGTGCCGGTCGATGCGGTGTAGAACTGCTGGCCGCTGGGGAAGTACAGACTGCCCACGCCGCCGCAGATACCGGAAGCGTCGAAACACGGGTCCGCTGTTCCTGTCGGGCCAGGCGAGGCCGCCTGCGGAACACCGCCCGACACATGTGTACCGGGAGCCACGATATCCGGTTTCTTGCGGCCATCGGCGCACGGCCCACGGCTCGAAAACGTGGCCATGTCGTTGGCACTGTTGGCGTAGGCATCACCGTAGCCGCACCTGTCTGAGCCGCCGAAGGCCTGAACGCTTTCGCCGGCACCGATGCTGATGACGTTCTTCGCCGTGGCCGGGGCCCCGACGGTGCCGGAAGCGGGACCGGCGTTGCCATTGGCGAACACGATGACTATTTCCTGATTTCCGGCAGCCGCGTACGTCGAGCCCGAGGGCTGGGCGTCGCGGACCAGAGCGTCGTAGCTCTGCGAGTCGGTGGTGTACATACCGGCGGTATCGCCCCCCCAGCTATTGCTGCTGATGCGGGCGTTATCGTGAAAGGCCATGGACTGCAAGTCCGCATAGTTGGGCGAGGTGAAGGTATTCGGATCAAAAACGACCGACGATCCCGCGCGAACGAAAGGGCATACCCCCAAGCCGTAATGATACCCCGAGGCGTCGGCGAAGGGCGAACTGGTCAGATCATCGTACCCGAGAAGGATGTGAGCATTCAGATTGCCATGGCCGTCGCAACCTCGAAGCGTGCTCCCCGGGTTCGGCGTTCCGACAAGCCGGTTGTAGACGATACGGCTGGTACCTGGGCGGGTCCCCGAAGCGTACAAACCGAAATGGTTGGGCGAAGTCGTCCCGTTGTCGATCCCGCTGTCGGATACGTCGACCACAAATCCCGACGCATCGAACTGCGCCTGGGTGAAGCCCTTGGAGGCCAGCCACGCCATATAGCCCGGTCCCGAAGGATCGTTGCCCGACAGGTTGCCCGCCACGATCTGATCCTGCCGCTCGCAGAAAAGCCGCGGGACGACGTATGGCTGAATGGAAACCACCTCCGGCTGCGCTGCGATTTGTGGAACGACGGCAGGAGGCAACTTCACGATGACATTCAGGTAATGCAGAATCGTGTAGGACTTATAGATCGGCGCCGATTTCAGTCTGTCGATCACGTCCAACGTGGCCTTGTTGGCATCGGGATCGGAAACCAGTTGTATGGCAAACAGATTACCGGTTCCCGTCGGCACCGTGGCGGCCTGCGTTGCGATCCGTGCCGCCTCCGGGTGGATCTTGTACCGGTCAAGATAGGCGCCGTCCCACTGGATTTGCGGGACCCCGGCGGCCAGAGCTTGAACCCCGACAATCTGGTCCGCGTCACCGTAGACCAGGTAGGCGTTGCTTGGAATATACGTCACGATCTTGACGCCGACAGCATCGAGTTGATCACGCCACTCGGGCCGGATGGGGCCGGCAAACTGCACGAGATGCAGCCTTTTTCCCGCGAATCGCGCGCGGGGCACGCGAAGCTGCTGGGCCGCCGCTGTCGTCGTATCGATTACTTCGGCGTTCAGGAGGATGGAATTCTCTTCGGCGAGCAACTCAACCTCGCCGCTGGCCGAAACGCCCGCCGCCGGCGCCTCCATGACCGCGAACGCGCCGTAGTCGGCCACGACTTGGGCACCGTCAGCCGCGAGCTTGGATCTCGCCGTCTCGTTCGCAACGCGGATCTTCACCGTTCCTTCGCGACCGAACCTCCCCGCCGGTATCGGACCCTCGGATCTTGCGCTCGATGGCATCGAGAGGACACACCACATCCCAACCGACAGTGCAAGCACTCTGTGGATGCACATGACCGCTCCCTCAGTGCCACGCCGGAACGCCGATTGACGTCCGGCTGCGAGATTCGGCCAGTCGCCGACGTTTTGATGCGAGTGTCCGCTGACGGACCAGCCCGGTTCCATCCGCGGGTTACGGAGACTCGTTTTCCTCGGGCGCGGCGGGCAGGCTCCAACTCTTCGGCCCTCGTGGACGGACGTTGAAGGCCCCTGACCGCCATGGCGACCGCTTTCTTGGTTGCGGATCCGCCGCGCCAACGGTCTCGTGTCCATTATATCCCGCTGCACACGGAAAATTCCCCGAATTGCCTGGTCCCCGAGGCCCCTTCACCCATCGAAACACAACCCCAGGTCGGCCAAAGACCATGCGGCATGACGCCACGCCCCAGAAAATGCTCGGGCGGGTCCGTCAGCCTTCTCTGACTGGGCGTGACCTTATTACGTCAGGCACGAGGAGGCGACCGGACCCCTTGCATCTTCACGGGCGCGCAAGTATTTTTTGGCTGCCCTCCCAGAGGCCGGATCGCCGACAGCCTGGGCAGGGAATTCGACGACAAGCGCAGGGCGGCAATCCGGCACCCGCCGGTGGGCGCCGAAGACTTGGCTTGACGCCGGCTGCTGACGGTCTGTCTAAACGACGTTGCCAAACAGGACTGATAACAGGCCGGAGAGTCAAACGAAAGCACTCCAGGAGAGGTGACCGAGTGGCTGAAGGTGACGGTTTTGAAAACCGTTGTACCGCAAGGTACCGGGGGTTCGAATCCCTCCCTCTCCGTTCTTGATCTGTGTCGTTATTCGTCGCACTGCTTCGCACAAGTTTCCCATTGTGAAGGGCTTGCGAATCGTCACCACGCCGCGCGCCGTTGCCCTCGTCATCGCAGGGCTTCGCACTACGCTTAGACGTGTTCGCGCCCCGACTGTCGGGACATGTGGTGGGGCTGTCGTTCGTCGCCTCTTTCAACGCGGCAGTCTGGACGGCTTCCAGATCCGGCAGGGTCGCCAGGGCGTCGTGTAGGTCACCTATGACCGTGTGAGTGTAGCGGTCCATCGTCAGGCCGATGCTGCC
>DATKKX010000422.1:0-10706 GCA_035542775.1 Phycisphaerae bacterium
GCGATCCACATGATGACCCTAAGCCGGCTGCCACGACCGACGGCCGCTCCCGCCCCGCCGGCTAGCTCAGGCGGCCCGCCGGCCACGGTACCTAACAGAACTCTAACATCCGGAGTCTTCAGCCAAATTCAGGCAAATTCAGGTTGCTCCAACCGCCGCCGCGCCGGGCGTGGGCCATCTCGTCAACTCGAACCGCGCTTCTGGGCCCAAAAACCGCCATGTCAGCCACCGGGCTTCACCGCCCGCTTCTGGCACAAGCCTGGCCTCGTCGGCCCGCCGATCACCCCTAACAGAATGATAACATCAGCCCGACCCCGGACCCCATTCATCATCGCGGGATGCCTCAGGTCTGGCCGAGAGCCATTCCCCGCCCGGCTCCTGCAGGCCGGCACACAGACGGCAGTGCCGTCGCCCGGAAGCTCACGTTCACCTGCTTGCGGCCATCGGGCAGTTCGGGCAGACATGGGCTCTCCGTTACGGCGCCGCCCACCTGCGGTCCCGAGGTTCGACTGCCCTGCCCCCGCATTCCCTGGAAGTTCTCGCCGTGTGCCCAGGATACCGGACGCGGAGGCGTTGGGGGTGCATCTGAATCGCTCTTGGAGGCGGCCATGCCTACTCTGATTCATCGATATGGCCCCCTAGCCCCGTTCGCGCCCCATCACCAGGAAATGAATCGCGGCGAATGCTTCGCCGGAGCATTGCCGGAGGTTATAATCCGATGAGAGCTGGAGTCCTTGGGAGGTGGGAACAATGTCTTTTGCGACATGGAATGGATTATTTGTTGGCATCCGCCGGGCGGGCGTGGTGGGGGCCTTGGTTCTGGCGGTGATCGGTCTCACAGCGGATTCCGCCTGGGCCATCAAGATCGCTCAATACAACCTTCTGGATTACAGCTCGGGGCGAGGCACGCAGTTCAAGACGATCCTGAATGTGATCCAGCCGGACATCCTGTCCGTGAATGAGATCGCCAATCAGGCCGCGGTGGACTATTTCCTCAACAACATCCTCAACGCCGCCGACGGCCCGGGCGGCTACGCCGCGGCGACCTTCCAGGCCGATGGCGGCCTGAACAACGCGCTGTTCTATCGAACCGCCGCGATCAGCTATGCGGGCAGCAGCGATCATACCTATCTCGCCACCTCCCCGCGTATCACCGATCGCTGGCGCGTGAAGCTTGTCGGCGGAGATGTGTACCTCTACGTTTACACGATGCATCTGCATTCCAGTGATCCCGCTTCCAGGCTCACGCAATGCACCATCGTGCGAAACGACACCAATTCCCTCCCCGACAACACCAGTTTCGTGCTGTGCGGCGACTTCAACCTGGACAGCAGCTTCGAAACGTCGTACCAGCAGCTCGTGGGCTCACAGACGGACAACAGCGGCCGGGCCTGGGATCCGATCAACAGTCCGGGGACCTGGCACGAGAACTACTCCTTCCGTGCCATTCACACGCAGAGCCCGCACATGGACAATCCCGATCCTCCTCCCGGCGCAATCGGGGGCGGCCTGGACGACCGCTTCGACTTTATCCTGATTTCCACGTCCTTGCAGGACGGCCAGGGCTTCGATTACGTGTCGGGCACATACAAGGCCTTCGGCAATGACGGCCAGCACTTTGACATGGACATCAACGATCCGCCGACGATTCCGGAGGGCGCCGCAGTCGCGAATGCCCTGCACGGCGCGTCGGATCACCTGCCGGTGAGCCTCGAACTAAGGGCCCCGCCGATCCTGGTGGTTCCCACCGCCCTGCCTTTCGGCACCGTGCTCGTGGGGGCATCCAGCCCCGACAACGAAGCGATCCTTCACGTCCAGAACGGCGGCACGCCCCCGGGTCTCGATCTGACCTACAGCTTTACCACCGTCCCATCCGGCTTCACGGTCATCGGCGGGACGGGCCCGTTCACGCTCTCCCCGGGCGCCAGCCGGGATCACACCATCCAGGTTTCCACGGCTGCGGAGGGCTATCCGCAGGGCTTCCTGCGCATCACCCACAACGGCGTGGGTTCGAGCCCCAAGAGCGTGCTGCTGTATGGCACGATCGTACGCCATGCCGTCCCGTCGACCAGCGGCGCATCGCAGGTCCTGACGGCGCCGCTGAGCTTTGGCACCCACCCCATCGGCGGATTCACTGACCAGACGGCGTCGGTCTACAACCTGGGCTACGCCGATTTGCAGTCGCTGTTGCAGGTGTACGCCTACAACATCACCGGCCAGGATGCGGCCCGGTTCAGCGTGATGAACTTCGCATCGACGAATGTGGGCGGCACGCCTGCCCCCTTCTCGGTTCACTTCAGCGATGCCGGCGCATCGGGCCGAACCTATACCGCCGCCCTCCAGTTCTCGACGCGAGACGACACCACGCTGAGGGGATGGACCAACCTCGCGTCACTCACGTTCAACCTGAGTGCCGTGGTGCAGGCGTCGGGCATCAAGGGTGACATGGACGGCAACGGCTCCGTCCAGCCGGCGGATATCCCGATCTTCGTGGGCGTCCTGCTCGACCCGGCAGGGGCCACTTCCGCTCAGCAATGGGCGGCGGACATGAACGGCGACGGCGTTGACGACGGCGATGACTGCCAGTTGTTCGTGAACGCGCTGCTGGGATCTTGATCGAGACCCATTAGGTCGTCTTTTTTCCAAACCACAGCGAGGCGGACACGCAGAGGATCTGCACGCCCAGACTGGCGCCGAAGACGGCTCCAGCCGCCGCGATGACATAGACAAACGGCTCGAACGGGCGGGCCAGCCACCAGGAAGCGAAGTCGAAGCACATTGCCACCATCGGCAGCGGGCCGACCACCAGCTTGAATCTCTGAGGCAGACCCGTCAGCAGGAACAGGCCGCCGATGATCACGGTGAACACCGGCATCGCCAGGATGTGGGCGTGCGTGATCTGTACCAGGTCGGCCACGCTCTTCGGCGCCAGGTGCATCATCTTGGATTCGGTGACGACCGGCCCGAGCTCCGGTGCCGCCTCCTTGATCACCAGAACGTACTCCGGCTCGGATGAGGAGGACTGAGCATACGGCACATCCGACTCCTCCCCGTCGGTCGCGTTGTGGCACTCGATGCATCGCTGGGCAATAACCTGCTTGACCGAGGGATCACCCGCCTGATAGACCCCGGCTCGCGCGAAGTCGGCTTCCTGGGCCCCGTCGGCCAGCCACCTGGTCAGCGCCCGCACCGCCGGCTCGCCGCCCTTTTCGAGCTTCGGCCGCATCTTGCCGCCGGGGCTGGTCATCTTCTGCATGGGTGACGGGTTCTGCTGCTGTGTCTTGGAGGTGACCAGCTTGTCGATCCCGTGATAGACGCGGCGAAGGTCGTTGAATGTGAGACCGGGCTCCAGATCGGCATCCTGGTGATGCTCGTAGATATTGAGCAGGGCGACAAAGTAGCCGCAGCCGATCAACGCCAGAAACGGCGTCAGCAGCAGCTTCGCCGTCAGCGGCAGGCTGGCGAGACGAACGGTGTCTGTCATCATGGCTGGCTCCTGTGCAAACGTGTGGTGCGCGACCGGGAACCGCGGGCACGGCCCCGCGCCGCCGCCGGGCCGGTCCGTCACCGGATCGGTCACGGCAGCTTGGGCGGCTCAACGATCGGGTATTTCCCGGACAACGTCTTCAGGAACTCCACCAACTCCTTGATGTTCTCGTCGCTCAGGTTGGCTTCTCGGACGCTCTTGAGCGTGGGGGACAGGTTGGGGTTGTCTTTTCCACCCCTGGCCATCAGCCTGACCGCTTCCTCCAGCTTCGACGCGCTGCCGTCATGGAAGTAGGGACCGGTGTCGGCGACGTTGCGGAGATGCGGCACGCGGAATGACCCCATATCCTTGTCGTTGTTTGTCACCTTCTTGCGCCCCGTATCGGGCTCTTTCTTTTCGGCATCCACGCCGGCGTTGTAAAATCGCCCGTTGGAGAACACCGGCGGTGAGTGGCAGGTCGCACACTGGCCCGTGTTCATGAAGATCTCCATGCCGCGCTTCTGAACTTCCGTGAGGGCGTTCTTGTCGCCGGCATCGTAGCAATCATACGGCGTGTCGCCGCTCAGAATGGTTCTCTCGAAGGCGGCGATGGCCTGGGCGACACCCTCCTTGGTCACGTCAGTGCCGAAGACCTCCTTGAATCGCTTCTGGTATTCGGGAACCTTCCTCAGATTCTCCACCACCAGTTCCATTTTCATGCCCATTTCAATGGGGTTCTCGATCGGGCCCAGGGCCTGCTCTTCCAGCGTCTTCATCCGGCCATCCCAGAACATCAGCGGCATATGGGCGGCATTGATGATCGTGGGCGCGTTTCGGCTGCCGATTTGCTTGTGGATGCCGGTGCTGGTGGGCTCGTGCTCAGCCCACGCCTTCTGCGGGTCATGGCAGGTCGCGCAGGCAATGGTCCCATCGCTGCTCAACCGCCTGTCGAAGTAGAGCATCTTGCCCAGCTCGACCTTCGCGGGCGTCAGGGGATTTTCCTTGGGGACGGCCAGCGGCGGCAAGCCCTTCGGCTGCTCCGGCGCTGCGGCGCCGGGCGGGGATTGCTGCTGCCCGAATGCGACGGCCATCAGCATTAACACGCACAAGAGAACTATCGGGCAAACCACCCAACTGTTGCGGACCATGAGCAACGCTCCTTTCTACCTCGGTGACACATCATCAGGCGGGAATCGGCCGGAATTCCTGGCCGAGAGACTACGGTTCTGCGACCGGCGATGCAAGGGCCCGGTCAACCCGGTTCAGCCGTGATTGCCTCGGCGGCCGCCGTGCCGGCGACGTGGCCGCTGGCCCAAGCCCACTGGAAGTTGAAGCCGCCGATCCGCCCGTCCACGTCACAGATTTCGCCGCAGATGTAGAGACGGGGGCAAAGCCGCGACTCCATCGTCTCCAGACGCAGTTCCTTCAGCGGCACGCCGCCCGCCGTCACCTCCGCCTGGACGAATCCGCGATCGCCCGTGACCGGCAGACGCAGTTCCGTGACCGCCGCCGCCAGCGACCGCCGCAATTGCCGGGAAAGGGCTTGAACAGGTGTTTGAGGATCCAGCCCCGCGTGCTCGCACAGCGCCCGCGCCAGTCGCTGCGGCAGGTGATCGCTCAAGAACCGGGCCACGGCGAGCCTGCCCGCGCGGCCGGCCGACTCTACCAGCTTCTTGTCCATCGATTCAGCCGTCTGGCCGGGCAGCCAATTGATGTACAGGGCGGCGCCGGGATCGTCGGCGACAGCGTGGAGGTAATACCGGCTGATGTCCAGCACGCTGGGACCGGACAGGCCGAAGTGCGTGCACAGCGTCGAGTCCGTGAATGTGGTGAGCCGCTTGCCCGAGCCGGAGCGCAGCTCCAAAGTCGCAGGCGCGCTCAGACCGCTGAGTTGCCGCAGGAAGCAGGACTCATTCAGTACCAGCGGGACCAGGCCCGGCAGCACCAGCGGCGTTATGCTGTGCCCGAGACCACGGGCGATGCTGTATCCGTGGCCGTCGGAACCTGATTTGGGGAGGCTCTTGCCGCCGGTGGAGAGAATGACGCGGTCGGCGAGCAGCTCGCCGAAATCGCCGGTTAAGCGAAACCCGCCAGGTGGAGTTGCGGGTGGGGCCAGACTCTTTACCTGCTCGACGCGAGCAGGATAGCGAAGCTCCACGCCGGCCTCGCGGGCGGCCTCCAGCAGGGCGCGAAGCACCGAACGGGCGTCGTCGCTCACCGGGAAGAGCTTGCCGGTTTCCTCGCACTTGAGTTCGACGCCGAGTTGCCGGAAGAACTCGATGGTCCGGGTGACATCGAACCGGCGCAGAACCTTGCGGATGGCGTTTCGTGACGAGCCGGCGAACGCGGATTCGTCGACCTCGTCATGGGTGACATTACAGCGTCCACCGCCGGCGACGAGGATTTTGGCGCCGAGCTTCCTGGCGCCGTCGAGTATGACGATCCGCCGGGCCTCCCCCGGTCGCCGCAGATTTCGGCCCGCGGCGATCCCGGCCATGAGGCCGGCCGCGCCTCCGCCGACAATGGCAAGATCAACATGCTCGGACACGCCGTTGCTTGCCCCCTGTGCGACTACTTCTTTTCCTTCTGCTCCTTCTTTTCCGTGGTTTCCTTTTTGCCTGTCGGAGCCTTCTTGTCACCCGCGTCCCTCTTTTCGCCCTTCTCCTTGTCCGCGCCGGCCTTCGGCTCCGTCTTGGCTCCCTTGTCGCCCTTGAACTTGGAAACCAGAGATTGCGTGTCCCCCTTCTGCTTGCCCGCCACGCTCAACACGTTCTTGACGACCCGGCCGGGCACGTCCTCGCTGGTCCACGTCTTCTGGGTGGTTATCTGATCGTTCACCACGAGCTTCAGCTCGACCCACTTGCACTTGAGTTTCTGGTCGGCGATCTGGAGTTCTTCCTCGCCCTGCTTGACTTCCTGGACGTCCGCCCCGTTCACCTTGTCGCCCTTCTTCGGAGGATCGATCTCCTTTGCTTTCTCCTCTTCGATCTTCGCCGGGATATCCAGCATGTGCGGAGGCGCTTCCATATTCTGACCGCCCATGACGCTCACGGCCTTTACTTCCACCACGGCCTTCTCAGGCGTGAGTTCCTTCAGCGTCATTGTTGTCGTGGAGTTTATCTTCGTATCCCCCATGTTGATTTCGCTCTTCGTCTCCGAAAAGCTACCGGGCTTGAATTGGGCCCAGTGCTTGTACATGGGATTATCGACTTTGCCGCCCGCCTGCGCAACCGAGACCGCCAGACCACAAATGATCAGGCCGCACAGCAAGGATGTAACACAGCTTCTCATGCTATTTTCTCCAGGGATTCTCAGCACTCGCGGAATGAACACACATTCACACGCGCAGCAGAGATGGTATGAATGGGAAGTGACGGCGTCAAGCAAGGTGGCAGCCGGGTCACGGAGTCAGCATCACCGCGGAGGCTTGCCGGCTCAACGAGTCAAGTCGATGCCACCGGCCGCATCGAGCCGGCCTAGATATTCCCCTTCTGCTCCTTCTTCTCGCGCTCGTCCTTCTTGTCAGCCGGAGCCTTCTCGTCGCCCTGTTCTTTCTTTTCGACGTTGGCTTTTTCGTCGTCGGCCTTTTCGCTCTTATCCGTCTTGGCGCTGCCCCCGTCGACGCTGTATTTCACCAGCGAGGTCTTGGATGTCATCTCCGCAGGGCCTTCCAGGGTCACCTCCATCTTCACAATCTGGCCGGGCACCTCGTCGGAGGTCCAGGCCTTGGTGGTGGTAGTCTGCTCTCCCTGCTTGCTCTTGGTCTCCAGCAGCTTGCACTTGATCTTCTCATCGCCGAACTTGATCTCGTCCTCGCTTTGCTTGACGTCCAGCACTTCTGCGTCGTCGATTTTGTCTCCCTTCTTGGGGTCCCCCATTTTGTCGGCATCGGCCTTCTCGACCTTGGCCGGAAATTCCTGCCTCTTGGGTGGTATGGTTATTTCCCCTTCCTTCGAGAGCGTTACTGCCCGCACCACAATCACGATCTTCTCGGGAGTGACCTCTCTCAGAATTGTCATTGTGGAGATTTCGGCCTTGACGTCCTTGGCCGTCCTCTCCGTCCTTAACTCCGAGTAGGCCCCGGGCTTGAACTTCGCCCAGTGTTTGTAGATGGGGCTATCGACTTTGTCATCGGCCTGCGCGGCCGAGGCCGCCAAACCACAGACGAATACGCCGCACAGCAAGGATGTCGCCAGGCTTTTCATGTTCACCTCTCCGGGTAAAGCTCATGCACTTGTGCGAAAACCGAACACTCAGGAGCAATGTAACATGCCCGGCCCGGCGCCGTCAAGAATCGCGGCGGAGAGCCCGAAGCAGCGCTCGGAATCGCAGGATCATTCGCCTGAAACCGCCACGGCCCATCTGGTGTCATTGCCCGAACAGGATATGCTATAGCCATGAGACTTCCCGTCATCCTGCCGGACATCAAGGGCCAGCACTTCGACTGTCATAGTTGCACGAGTTGCTGCCGCGATCTCGTGGTGCACATTACCCAGAGCGACCGCGAGAAGATCGACCGCCAGAACTGGGCCGGCAAGATCGAAGGCGAACCGTACGTGCGGCTTGGGCAGAGCGTCGTTCTGAATCACAAACTGGGCGGCGGCTGCGTCTTCCTGCAAGAGAACGGACGCTGCCGTATCCATGTGGAGCATGGGGCCACCGAGAAGCCTCTTGCCTGTCAGCTCTATCCGTTCACGCTGGAGTCGGAGGGCGGGACGATCCGTGTCGGCATCCGCTTCGATTGCCCGACTGTGGCCCGCAACGACGGCAGGGCACTCTCCGAGCACAAACGCGAGATCGGGCGGATTGCTTTTGATCTGAAGAAGGCCCTGCCCGCCGAGTTCGCCGCCGGACCACCGGTGGAGATCGCCCGGGGCAGGCCGCTCTCCGCGAGCGAGCTGGACAGCATCGTGGAACATATTGACGCCTGGCTGCGCGATGCCAGCCGGCCGATCGAGGATCGCCTGGTCGGGTTGTGCAACCTAATGGATACGCTGGGCGAGGCCAAACTGGCCCGGCTGCGCAGCGAGCAGCTTCGCGAGCTCGTGGGCCTGCTTAGCGCCGATTTGCCGAGCGCTGTCCAATCGCATCATGAACAGCCGCAACCTCCACCGATCAGGCGGCAGCTCAAGCTGTTCCGGCAGGCGGTCTTCGCCCATTGTGAGAGCATCACACTGACGCAGGCCCAGGCGTCGTTCTTCCAGGGTATGAAGTATCGCTTCAACCAGCTTGCTCGGGCACGGCGGCTGGCTTCGGGATCAGGCGTTCTTCCCACCCTGGTCCGAGGCATCGATGCCGGCGAGGAGATGACATTCGCCAGGCTTGAGGCAGTCGTGCCGGATCCCGGTCTGGACGCATACGCTTGTGAGGATCTACTGACGCGGTATCTGCGAGCGAGACTGCTGGGGCGAGCGGCCTTCGGGAGGGGTTACTACGGATGGCCGATCCTGGGCGGGTTCGTGGCGTTGCTGCTTGCGGTTCCGATCGCCGCGTGGCTGACGAGGTATGTGGCAGCGGCCGCGGGGCGGTCGACATACGTCCTCGAGGACATCGTCCGGGCTATCGGCATCTTGGACCGCAATGCCAGTCGTGTGCCTGAGCTCGGCAGGCGGACCGCCGCCATGCGACTGCGTTACTTGACGGCCGACCATGGCATCCTCCGGTTGATCCTTGCCTATCCGCTGGCACCGGAGCGTCCCCCCGAACCGGTCACAACTGAGCCGCAGCAATTGCCAGATGTGGTAGAGCCCGAGTCGCTGCCGCCGGAAACGGCGATGGAAGACGATCGAGAAGCGGCGCCGGAGCATGAAGCCGAATGATCGACGGCGTCGGCGAGAGCCCCGACACGATGAGCAACGTCAACCACACCGAGGAGCGGCCAGAGGCGCCGGCGAAGGAACCCCCGCAAGGCGGAAGTTGCCCACACTGTCGCTGGGGTATCGCCGTAGCAATTCTGCTCCTGACCTTGATCGTGCGGGTCCCTTTCTTGTCTGCGCCCGGCTTTATCGGCGACCAGACGCAGTTTCTGGTATGGTCGATGATGAGCCGCTCCAGCGGCGTGGCCGGTGTTTATTCATTGCGGCCTGACGGCAGCGACAAGTACTGGTGCAACTATCCCCCCGGATATATCTATGTGCTGCGGATGCTCGTGGACGTCTATCGCGGCGTATCCCGCCGGGAGCTGGACGAATCGGTAATCCGAGGTTTCATCGAAAGGGATGATTCAGCGGCGACGCGGTTGGCAGCGGCTCTGTACAAGCTGCCCGCGGTGGCGGCGGATGCGGTTTTGACTGTGCTTCTGTTTTTGTTGCTGTCGCAAAGGGTCGGCATGGCTTGGGCGGCGGGAGTAGCCGGGATCTACGCGATCATGCCGGCGGTGGTTCATGATTCAGCGATCTGGGGGCAGATCGACGCGATACCGACGCTGCTGGTGGTCGTGTCTCTGGAAATGGCCCGGCGCAGGCGAGTGCCGTTGATGATCACTTTCGCCTGTCTGGCGCTGCTCGGCAAACCCCAGGTCGCGATGATGTGGCCGATCTGGCTGGCTTGCCTGATTTGCTGGGCGGGCAGGAACCCGCGGCGATGGGGGAGGGCGGCGGCGGTCGGGGCAGCGATCATCATCATCGTCCTTCTGCCGGTCCGCGATCGGCTGGACGGCGTGTGGAAGTCTTATGTCGGGGCAGCGGAATACTATCCTTTCACGCACCTGAATGGGTTCAGCGCATGGTTCATCGAAAATCCGATAATCGAACCGCATTTGGGCGAACCCATGCCCGACGCTGCCGGGGGAGAGTCGCTGTACCGATGGTACGTCTCAGACGCCGTGCCCGGTTTTCTGGGAGTGACGCACCGCATGTGGGGATTGCTTGGCGTGGCCTGCCTGGGCCTGTACTCGTTGATCGTCTTGTGGCGGACCCGTTGCGATGAACGGTCGCTGCAATGGGCTGCGCGGCTGCTGCCGCTGGCGTTCTTCGTCTTGTCCACCCAGATGCACGAGCGGTATCTGTTCCCCGCAATCGCGATCTGGGCCTGGACAGCAAGCCGATCCTGGCGGTGGCTGGTTTGCTGGCTATTGATCGGCCTTTGCGCGTCCATCAATGTTCTATGGGCTTGGGCAGGACCCGTCGACGCCAATTGGGCGACTTTCTGCACCCAACTCCTGCACCGATCGTGGCTCGGCGTCGCCCCGGGCGTCTGGTGCAGCCTGACTTTATGCCTCCTACTGCTCGCAACCTTGCTG
>DATKKX010000423.1:0-22613 GCA_035542775.1 Phycisphaerae bacterium
GGATGCCCTGATTGACCGGCCTGCCCCGCGCCCCAGGCCACGATCGAGCCATCGACCTTCAGACCCAGGCTGTGGAATCCGCCAGCGCTGACGGCCACGAAGCCCGCGTTCGGCGCCAGCACGTCGCACTGGCCGATGTAATTGCCCGACTCATCAGTGTCCGCCCCCCACGCCGTGATCGAGCCGTCGGCCTTCAGGCCCAGGCTGTGATAGCCTCCGCCGGCGATGGCTGCGAAACCCGTGTTCGGCTCCGGAATGTCGCATTGGCCATGGTCGTTCAAGCCCCATGCGACGAGTGAGCCGTCGGCCTTCAAGCCCAGGCTGTGCCAACCACCGGCCGCTATGGCCACGAAGCCGGTGTTCGGCTCCGGAATGTTGCATTGGCCGTGGTCGTTCAAGCCCCAAGCCGCGATTGAGCCGTTGGCCCTCAAGCCCAGAGTGTGGCCCCGGCCCGCCGCAACGGCCACGAACTCGCCGTTCGGCACCGGCACATCGCATTGGCCGCTGTCGTTCATTCCCCACGCCATGATGTTCCTGGGATCGGAAGGCATCCCGTAGTCGAAGGCCATCATGTTCGCGGAGCCGCTGATGCCCGTGATGCTCAGGCCCGAGGCGGCGCCGCTCCACCAGTTCGTGTTGGGTGTCGTCGCAGGGGTGCATTGCGTATATTGAGGAGCTGTCCAAAGATCGGTCGCATCGCCGTAGCCGAGGTTGTGCTCCAGATCCCAGCGGCCGTCGGCCTGCACCAGCGTCACCAGGTAGTGCAACTCCGGCGTCATCTGCTGATCGCTGTTGTCACCAAGCGTGTCGATGTGCCAGATCGCCAGGCCGCCATCGGGGAGGCCGCTGTCGCGTCCCGCCTGTTGCCGGTTATCGATAAGGTAGTATTCGTTCGCCAGCGTGGGATGATTGAACTTGTAGATGCGGTTGATTCCGGGACCCGGGGCGACCAGGCCGGTTTGCGGCACCGTCAGCAGGGTCGTCTGCGACCAGCCGGCGATGTACTTGAGGTAAGCACAAGGCTCGCTCGGATTGGTATCGGTCGTGGAGTAGGCCATCAGGCAGAACTTGCCCAGCCCTTTCGAGTCATAATCGTAGTCGTAGAGATCGGGCCAGTTGAAAAGCATGTGCCCGGTCTCGTGGCAAAAGGTGCGCAGGCGGAGACTCGAGCCCATGTTGCTGATCTGATAGCGTTGTGCGCATACACCGTCCGCGCAGAAGGAAAACCACCCCGAATGCGGCCACAACCCCTCAGACCAGTTGTTCCAAATGGTCCCCGCGTAAAAGCAGTTGACCGCGTCAACGTTCCCGTCGCCGTCGGCATCGTATTGGCTGAAGTCGAATCCCTGGGCGTCAAGATCGGTGAGGGCTTCGATGATCAGCTCCCGAGCCCGCTGCCCAAACGGAATGGCAGGATCGGTGTAGTAACTCTTGGGATGCGTGGCGCGATAGTAGGCGGTTGGAACGAAGTTCGTGTAGGTCAACGCCCCGTCGGACACGTCGAAGAAATAATCTCGCACTGAGCCGTTGTCCCCAAAACCGGTGAAACCGGCCAGATTGCAGTAGTCATCCACCGTGGCGCGCGGAATGGTCCAGGGCTCGTCCTCGAAATCAACGATGAGACAGATGCCGACGATGTTTCCGATCCTCGGCCTGCGCGGCTCGCCCCCGTCGCGCATCATCTCGTGACCTGCCTCCAGCCGGGCCCGAACTGCTGACGCCTGGCTCCTTGCCGCGGATGGATCGATGCGCAGGTGCGGAACCAGCCCCGGAACCGCCCGCGGCCCCGTTCCCGCCGGTACGCCCGTCGAAACCAGCTCCTTGCCGTCCGCACTCAACGTTGCATAGCAAATGAACAGAGTGGCGGGATCACGTACCAACGTGTAGCCGTCCAGGGACTCGGTCACCCCGTAGAATTCGTCACCCCAGATCCGCACATCGACCCACGTGCCATCGGGCTGGGGCAGGCGGAATTGTTCGCCGTTGACGGGGGCCGCCCAGACGGCATGCACGGCCAGGATCTGCACCGTCACGGCGACGCAGACCGCGCAAGCAAGCCGTACAGTCAATGATCGAAGCACCGCTCCCTGACTCCCGTGCGGCGTGAAGGACGCCGCGACGACCCCAGGTCTTTTCAGCTCGCGCCCGCTTTGGGCCCAGAAATGCTCGCCGGGTTCGCGAACTTTCGTGTAGCGCCCGGCCTCCCGTTCACGGTGGCCGCACGGGGAAACGACGCCGCCCCGCCCCCGCCCCGGAGTTCAGCCGAGGCAAGAGCATCGACGAGGGTCTGCCCCGGATAATGACAACGCCCCCTTCTATGAAAACGACAAAGCCCCTCTCGGATTTACCGTTTAGCGTCCAAATTTACCCAGTGCGGCTACTGATCATTCTAGCATCAATTGTCCGAAAACACAAGCACGGCCGATCTTCTGATGCTTGCGGGCGCAAAGGTTTCGACGCCGATTCCCAGATCTCGGCCTTCCGCTATCTCGGTGTTTTACCTTCAAACGTTGAGGCCCCGCAGCAGGAATGGGAAAAGGCCCGCCTGTGCCGCCCTTCCTGGCCATGACCAAACGGATATACGGGCGTTTTCGCGATGGCACGGACCTTCAACGAGGCAACCGCCCCGCAAGCCCTTCAAAACCGCGACACAAAAAGCCTGGAAGGCGGGGAGCCTGTAATTGAGGGGAGAGAGCGTCCCTTCAGCCATTCGCGCCTTGATATGTACGTGACTCTATGATTTCGTCGGGCTTCGCTCGAAACGGGAGCTCGTGGAACTGCTCACTAGCCCACCGTTCCGAGGCCGGGCAATGTGACAGTCGGCGTCGTACTGGTCGCAGGTACCGGGAATGCCGCTGTGCCTTCCGTCGTGGTGGTGACGCCCAAAGCCGCGTTGACCACGGCTTGCACAATGCCGAATGGATTCAGCAGGCCGGGCGTGCCCGCGAGACCGAGCGGGACGACGAAATTCACGCTGAAGCCGGTACCAAACCAGTTGAGCGGCTCGCAACCGATCGCGAACGTGGAGCAGAACATCAAGGCCACAAGGGCCCATATTGTCAGCTTGCTGGTGGCGCGTTTCATTTCAAACCCTCACTCGAGGCCCCGTTGGAGGGATCCCTCAGGGCCTTTTTCGGCCGCCATCGCGCCGCGCGTGAGCTAATTCGTTATCAGGTCCCCAAGGGCGATTCGCTGCTCATGGCTCAAAGGCAGCCTTGACGATCGCATGCCGTCCGCGGCCAAGCAACTGGGCGAAGGCTGTCCGATAATCCGCCAGTCGGAATCGACTGACGTGGATAGCCGTCAAGTCGATCCGTCGACCTGCCAGCCAGTCAAGAACCAGATCGTACGTATGCACGCGTCGCCCGCCTACCGCCTCCATCTGCCGCCCGTTCGCCCCGATGATCTCCAACTCGTTGAACCAGATGGATGTGGTGTCCAGCACGGCGATGCCGCTGGTCCCCACCACGACCACAACCCCGCGGCTTCGGGTCCACTTGAACGCGTCGCTCAGGCCGCTGCCGTTGCCCGTACAATCGAACGTCAGATCAAAGCCCCCGAGGAGATCCGCACTGCCGAACCTGCCCGGCAGCGCCTGACCGTTACAGGATCGCGCGATCATCGCGTATCGCTGGGCAGCCTTCATCGTTCGCCGCAAGAGCACGGCGTCGGTGGCGCCGAGGCGTTTTGCCAAATCCGCCTGGAACGGATGCCTGGCGACCGCAGTAACGGCATTCTCATGCCCCAATGCGCGGATCGCCGCTATGAGGCCGAGTCCCATGATCCCCACGCCGGTGACAAGCACGCTCTCCCCTGGTCGCGGGGGCC
Organism: Phycisphaerae bacterium; assembly: GCA_035542775.1. GTDB lineage: Bacteria > Planctomycetota > Phycisphaerae > UBA1845 > UTPLA1 > DATKKX01. The sequence continues at coordinate 3,829 of DATKKX010000423.1, forward strand.
GTCGCAGCACGGCGTGGGCGGCGGAAGCAAGAGGATCCACAAGAACAGCCTCATCGTCCGACACTCCATCCGGCACCGCATGAACCTGGCTTTGATGAGCGACGAAGTAATCGCCCCAGCTCCCGCCCGTCAGCGGATTAAGGCCCAACAGCGCCCGCGGCGGCAAGTAACCATTGCCGCCGCGCTCACAAAGCGTGGGCCGACCTTCCGCACACTGCGGACACACGGCGTTCGGAGCATACGAATAGCAGCCCCCGGCCGGCTCGACGCAGACCCGCTGGCCCTGCCGCCAGCTAGAGACGGCCGGCCCAATGGCATCCACCAAGGCCACATTCTCGTGCCCCAGAACAGCCGGAAACCTGGCAAAATTCTGCAGAAGTGTCGCCGGATGGTTCCGCTGGGTCACCAGCACCAGATCGGTGCCACAGACCCCGCCGAGAACAGTGCGTAACCGCACCCACTCCGGCCCCGGCAGCGACGGGACCACCACTTCACGGAGACGCAGGGGCGAAATGGCACCATAAAAGGCCCGGCGAGACACGAAACCGGCCAGTTTGCAGATCACCCAGCGCGAGGGGGTCAGACTATAGACGAGGGCTTTCATGGCCGCGGGTAATATACCCGGACCGGCAAGGAGAGCGACAATCGCTCCGGCGCCCGACAATTGAACCGGTTACGCTGGGATGCAACCATCGCCCGGACAGCAGGTTGCCGGCATCGCTATGCGTGGTGGAGATTAGAAGCTGATCTGATCGCCGAAGTTGGCGGTCTGTGCGGATTGGGCGACCCGAATGTGATCGCTCGGGATTCCGTAGGTCTTCCGCAGATCGGCGATCGTCCGCGAAAGCGCCGCCGTCTGTGTCGGAGTCAGTTTGGTATCGGGGGCGTCGCAGGCCACCAGAAGATGAATCGTGCCCTCGCTGTTCTGGGCATAGCGTTGCCCACCCCATGCACTGCTCTCGCTTACGCGGCCCTGCTGATCGATCTTCAGGTGATAAAAGCCCTCATCCGTTCGAGGACCGTTGGCCCGGACGAGTATCTGGTTCCATGCCGCAGGGGTCTTGGCCCGCAAAGGCGTTACAGGAGCCAGGCGACCGAGCCAATAAAGAAAAATCGTGCTGCCGGTCATGGCGACGACGAGCACGATGAGTGTCTTGAAGTGGCGAAACTGATGTCGAGCAGCATTGGCGGGCATGAATTCCTCGTTTGCCGATTCACGCAACCGTGAAGAACGCGCAAAAATAGCATCCGCTGGCCGCGGCGTCAACCAGAAATACGTATCGGCAGATCATCGCGACGCTCAGTGATGTTTTCAAGGAAAAACTCTGTTTTCAGTATTGCTTCCAGACAGATTATTATCGGCCGGCGACGACCGCTTCACGCATCATGCGCCACGCCCGGTCTTTTCAAGAAAGACAGCGCCGATTGTATAGGACGTAGCGCCGGTGAGCGCGCGACGCCGCTCCACCGAGCCCCGAAGCCATGCGTGGATCCTGGCCATCAGCGCGGTGAACCGGCCGAAGCCGAAGCATTGCGGCGCCAGCAAATATCGCCTCCCTCCGTCCCAGAATGCGCCTCCGCCGCGGAGGGCAAGACCGGAAGGCTCGATAAGCTGGCGGCGGACATCCTCAGGGGTGTCCAGCCTTCCAAAAGACTGAGGGTTATCGTAGTCGAACGTGTAGGCTGCCGTACCGCCCGGCTTCAGCACACGAGCCACCTGCCGGTTGCAGGCCACCCGCCCCGAAACCGGCAGATGCTCGAAAACGCAGACGCTGAAAACGTGATCGAAATAGGCGTCCGGGAAGTCGAGCGCGGTCATGTCCATCCGGCGGGCTGTCAGCCGCCACTGCATCCGCGCAGCGGTTTCATCGGCCAGCCGACAGAGCCCCTCGTCCAAGTCGATGGCGTAGACGTCATGGCCACGGCTGGCGAGATAGGAGGAGAACAGCGAGCCTGCCCCGCCCATGTCCAGTACCCGCGATCCCGGCCTCATCGGCATGTTGGCGGTCAACCACGCGGTCTCCCACAAAAGGAACCACGGCACCGCGAGCTCGTCAGGGTTGTCGGGCCAGGGCTGATAGTCCGGACCCCGATTAATGTGCTCCCATGCGCTGGGCCAGGCGCCGGTCTGCCCATACCACGAGGAATACTTCGCCCCGCAGCGACGCATCCTTCGCATCAAGCCGAAAAGCTCGGCGAGAACGGCACCGCATTCCGGCCGATGCAAATCGTCCCGATCCATCGTCTTGTTGATGCCGGCGGTACTCATGCGGGCGGCATTATACGAAACGTGAAGCCGCTTGCGCCACCGATTCCATCGTCAGGCATGCGTTTTCGCGGGCGAGGGCGAACGATCGGCAGGCTTGGCCAACCCGGTCGCAGGCGAAAAACCATGCCTCATGGTGTTCTCGCTGATGGTCCGTGGCAATGCGTACTGCTGCAGGTAGTCCGGCCCGCCGGTCTTGGTGCCCAAGCCGGACATCTTGAACCCGCCGAACGGCTGACGATCGACACGGGAGACGGTGATCTTGCGATTGACGTAAAGACAGCCGACTTCCAGCCGGGCCTTTGCCAGTTCGATGTTCCGCGGGCTCCGCGAAAAGACGCCGCCGGTCAGGGCATACGCCGTGCCATTGGCGATGTCGATCGCCTGCTCGAAGCTGTCAGCCCGGATCACCGCCAGGATGGGGGCCAGCACCTCCTCTTGCGCGAGCCTGGAATCCGCTGGAACGTCGGCAAAGACCACCGGAGAAAGAAAGTAAGGCTCGGAAGACGCCTTCCCCGCCTTGGCCCGGGCCTGGTCGCCGCCAAGCAAGCACTTGGCCTGCTTCTTTCCGGCCTCGATGAACCGGTATGCGCGCTCCAAGGCTTCGCCGTCCACGAGTGGACCGACGGTGGTGCCGGGCAGTTCCGCTGAAGCCGGCCTGATGCCCGCCGCAGCTTCCACCAATTTTGCGAGATAATCATCGTACACGCGGGTCAGCACGACCACGCGGGAGCACGCAGTGCACTTCTGACCTGAGTAATGGAATGCCGAGGCGATGGTCGCCTGCACGGCCTCGTCGAGATCGGCGTCGTCGTCGACGATGATCGCGTTCTTCGCCCCCATGTCGGCGATGACGTGTTTGAAGGTGGTCTGGCCCGCGCGAACATGGCGGGCGTGCTCAATGATGCGACAGCCGACTTCTCGCGAGCCGGTGAAGGCAATCACGTCCACGCCGGGATGCGTGACCAGGTGCTCCCCCACCACCGTGCCGTGACCGGGCACAAAATTCAACACGCCCGGCGGCAGGCCGGCCTCGATCATGACGTTGACAATCTGTGCCCCGCAGACCGACGCGGACACGGCGGGCTTGACCAGAACAGTGTTGCCCATCACCAGGCCGGCGGCAGCCATCCCAGTCAGCAATGCCATCGGGAAGCAGAACGGGCTCATGACGGCCACCACGCCCCGGGGAGCGTAGAAATACTCATTGGTCTCGCCGGGATAGTCTCGACGTCGCGGGCGACTGGCCAGCCTGCGGGCATCGTGGGCGTAGAAGCGGAGGTAATCGATTGCCTCCTGGATGTCGCCGTGGGCTTCTCGCCAGGTCTTGCCGACCTCGAAGATGAGCCAGGAGGCGGCCTGAAACCGCCGATCGTGCAGGATGTCGGCAGCGCGGTCCAGGATGGCTGCCCGGTCCTCGGGAGAAGTCGCAGCCCATTGGCTCAGCGCCTTCCGTGCCGCTGCCACCGCTCGGTCGACCGTGCCGGCATCGCAGAGGGCCGTGCGGCCCACCGTCTCGCTGGGTTTGGATGGATTCAAGGACTCAAACCACTCGGCGGTGTCCACGGACACGTTCTCAATGATTGCCGGGTACTTACGACCAAACTGCGACCGCGCCGATCGCAGCGCCTCATCCATCGCTTGCCGCTGCTCCGGGCGGGAGAAGTCCACGTCAGATTCGTTCACAAAGGGGTTCATTTCGGCGTACTCGTCTGGATCTTGGATGAACGGTTTGGGAAGCGGCGTCTCCGGTATGTACTCGTGCCGGGCGGGGTCTTGCAGCAACTGCCGCACAGGCGTGCCCTGGCCGAAACTCTGCCGGAGAAAAGACTCGTTGGCCGTGTTCTCGATCAGCCGCCGGATCAGATAGGCCATCCCGGTCATCTCATCGCCGAAGGGGGCATAGACTCGAAGTCGCTGCTTCATCTCCACCAAGGCGCGCTTCAAAGGGTTCCCCATGCCGGTGAGCATTTGCAGTTCCAACGTCCGCGGCGGGAGACCCAGGGCCTGCTCCATGGCCAACACCGCGGCTATCGAGCGGACGTTATGGCTGGCAAAGGCCGGCCGAATGATGTCGGCGTTCTCGAGCATCAGCCGCCCGACCTTCTCATAGGCGATATCTGATTCCCACTTTCTCGTGTAGAGGGGGAGCGGCCACCCGTTGCGGACGGCCGTGGCGGTTTCGGAGTCCCAGTAGGCTCCCTTCACCAGGCGGATCGTTGTCGGCACCCCGCGCTTGCGAGACCAGTCGATCAACTCGGTCATGTGACGCTCGCCATCCGGCATGTACACCTGGATGACGATGCCGCAGTCCGGCCAGTCGCGAAACTCCGGTTCCTCCAGCACGCGCTTGTAAATGGCCAAGGTCATGTCCTTGACCGCGTAATGCTCCATATCCACCGTCAGGAAGGAGCCGGTGTCGCGCGCTGCTCGCATAATCGGCCGAAGGCGATCGAGTACTGCCTGCGCCGTGCCTGCCGGATCGCTAGGATCGAACTTGGCCACGATGGCGCTCAGCTTCAGCGAGATGTTCACACGGGGGACGCGGCCCCACGGAGCCTCGTCCAGCAACGGCGCCGGCTTCCAAAACCTGGCCTGCTCGCTGATCTCGCGGATCAGCCGGATATATAGCTCTTGATGCTCCCGCGCAATCCGATCGGCGATGATCGTCTCGCCAAGAACATCGAGCGTGAAGGCCAAGCCCTGTTGCCGGAATCCAAGGACCGCCGCGATCGCCTCTTTCGGGGTCGATCCGGCATTGAACTGCCCCGCCATGACGCTGCAACCCCACCGGGCCGCCTGGGCCACCAACGCGGCGTAACCTGATTCCGGATTCTGAAAGGCCACCGCAAGCCGCAGCGGCCATGGCAGCGGCGGATGGCCGTCCGTGGGCCGCCTGAGATACTCCAGCAGGTGCGAGGCGATCGCTTCCCGGCTCCGCAGGGCGGGCAGGACCTCGATGAACCTGAACAGCCGCAGCTTCAGGTCCTCGTCCTCTGTCATCCAATTCATCGCGTACTGCTGCCAATGCTCCAGCGATAAAACCGATGGAGTTGCAGCTTCGGCGCGGGCGAAGATCTCTTCCCCGATCCTCTGGGTCGATTCTTCAAGAGCTTTCGGGTCAATATTGGCCATCGCAGCTCCTGGTCACTCTCCTCGCTCGCGGACAAGCCTCGAACGAAAGCAGGAAAACACCCCCCCCGCGGCCCGGCGTCCGGGCCAATTCCCGTTGCCCTGTGCGACACAAGTCTAACCAGCACGCCGGGGCCTCACAAGCATTGCAAGCCCCATGCCGAGCGCGTACACTCGCCCCGCGATGGACGGAAAACGGACTCGCTCGACCCGACTTCGCCGAATGTTGACCCTCGCGATTGCCGCCCTTTGCTGCCATTCGTGCCGAGATGAAAGGCGGCATGCCACCGCCGAAGCCATCCACCTTCCCGAAGCAAACCCTCCGATTTCCGCCCAGGCCGCGCCAGCCGATGTGGCGCGTGCCTTCCTCGAATCGATTCGCGATGCTCAACATGCCCGAGAAAGGGGTTTCGGGCGTCCCGAGCAGAAACGGGCATACGACTCTGCCATGGCCTCGATGCGCAGCCTGGCTGCGGCGCACGCCATCTATGACAACGCTCGCAACTCACGCTCGCCATCCATCCCCGCGGATATCTCTCCCGATGCCGCCGTCACCCTCGCACTTGAGTCCTGGGTTTCCCTCCTCGCGTATTACGTGGATGGGCTCTTCCTCGACACGATGACAGTCACCATGCCGAACCCTGAGGCGGCCTCGACTGCAACCGCCCGGTTGGAGGCCGAACGACCCGACGATGCCGCGCGGCTCCGCGAGCTGGAGGCTCGGGTCGCAACCGGCACCACCACTCAGCCCGCCCCTGAGCCAGGCACGCCTGCGTACTATGCGGCCCTGCGTGCCCAGGCTGTCGCCCTGCAGCCTCCCTTGAATATCCCCATCCGCACCAGCATCACGATCTCGCTGGTTCAAGAGGCCGGCGAATGGCGCGTGGTCGGCCTCCAGATCGGCCCCGGCTCCATGCCCTCGGCCGCAATTCGCCTTGCGGCCCCATCGCCCCCGCCTCCAACCACCGCACCGGCCGGATCACCTGCCCCCAGCCCATAGTAGGCCGACCACTTGGCGTCCACGCTCGGTCGATCGGTCGGCCAAGCCCCTTCCCACTCCGGCTGTCCCACATTTTCCACCAGGCCCTTCATTGCCAGCCGACAGGGACCCGCATCGGTCCGCAGGTTCTGCATACCTCGCGCAGATCTCGCCCAAGCCCTAAAGTTTTCTCCAATTGGGCGCCGATTATGAATCTGCCTATGTTCGCTAGACAGCCCAGCTTAACTGCACCCAAGCCTATAGCGATAAACCTTCATTCCTGGAAGTCAAGGCACAGGCAAAATCTGCCTCACGTGCTCGACGGGACGTCGGGATTCTCAGTCCGGAAATAGGATCAGGCCCCCCCAACGCCCTCGCTGGAGGTGACGGGCGGAATGTGTCGCATGGGGTTTGGGCCGGATCCCTTGTGGAGATTGGTCAGTTATGCCGACTTCCGAACTCCTGCGAAGGTACCTCGACCCCTTGCTAAGAGGACACCGCCAGACCTGTCGCGAACTCATCAAATTCGAGCTTGATAAAGGCACCCACCCCCGCACCCTCTACCACGATCTGATTTGGCCCGCCATGGAGCACGTTGAGCAGTTGTATCGGGAGGATCGAATCAATCTCGCCTCGGAACACATGGCCACCCGCATCAACCGAGCGGTCGCCGAGCACCTGCAGGCCAATCTGCCCCGCAACCAACCGGTGAACAAGCGTGTCCTCATCACCTGCGCCCACGGAGAAGCTGAGGAATTCAGCGCCCAGATGTGTGCCGACCTTTTCGAGGCCGATGGCTGGGACGTTTATCTGCTCGGCGGCGGGGTGCCCAATGACGAGACCACTTCCGTCATCGGCGAGCTGCAACCCGATGTCCTGCTCATCATCGGCAGCCAGCCTTCTGATGCGCCCCAGGTGCGACAGTTGATTGACTATGTCCGCGCCATCAACGCGTGCCCGGCCATGAATATCATGGTGTCCGGCGGCGTCTTCAACCGCGCCAGGGGCCTCTGGCGCGAGGTCAAAGCGGATTTGTATGCTGAAACCGCGGCGGAAGCCCTGGAACTGGCCAGCCAGGCGGAACCCCGAAAGCCCGAGCTCCGTGTCCCCGGTGCGCCGAAGAAGCGACGCCGACGCCGGCGCCCGCCGCTACTCGCGCAGGTCGAAGCCGATGCCTAGGCCGCGAGACCAGGTCGCTCGATTTGAGATCAGGTCTCCTTGACTCAAAGGCTGCCGCCAGCCGATAAAACGTCAGCGGCCGTCGAGGCAGAAGGATCTGCAAGCCACATTATACCCGGCGCTATACACGCGGTTTGGCCAGGGCGGGCCAAGCCAACTGGTAGGACCTGACGCCATCGTTAGTCCTATTGTCGAGTGAGAGTGGGGCTGGCGGCCGGTTTTCTTCTGCTTCCCCTCATCCGAGTCAGAGTCGCGACCTGCGATCGATCCCTGGTTATGATTGCGCTTGAACGTAAGGCGCGGATCGCCACGGTTGGCGATCGCCGTATGAGGTAGCCGCCATGCAAGCCATCCTCGTCGAAGCGGGCAAGGTCGATCTCCGCGAAGTGCCCCAGCCCAAGGCAGGCAAGGGCGAGGTCCTCGTTAAGGTCCGCCTGGCGGGCATCTGCGGAACTGATCTGGAGATACTCCGTGGATACGCCGACTTCCAGGGCGTCCTCGGCCATGAGTTTGTCGGCACAGTGATCGCCGGATCCACCTCGCTCGAGGGAAAGCGCGTCGTCGGAGAAATAAATTGCGTCTGCGGCCGTTGCGACATGTGTGCCAGCGGCCTGTCCGGTCATTGCCGCAAACGGACGGTGTTGGGCATCGCCGGGCGGGACGGAGCGTTTGCCGAGTATGTCATGCTGCCGGAACGCAACTGTCTGGAGGTGCCGCCCGGCGTCAGCGATGAGGAAGCGGTCTTCACCGAACCCCTGGCGGCCGCGTACCAGGTGGTACGCCAGGTGAAGATCGAGCCGCGCATGAGCGTGATAGTGCTCGGGACGGGCCGGCTGGGTCTGCTCGTGGCCCAGGTGCTGGCGCAGACCGGTTGCCGCCTGACGGCCGTCGGCCGCAATCCAAAGACATTGGGCTTGCTGGATCGAAAGCGGATTCGCACCGCCACGGTCGATGAGACTCACCGGAACCAGGATCACGACCTGGTTGTAGACTGTACCGGTTCACCGGAAGGACTGGGAATCGCCTTGGGCCTGGTGCGGCCACGAGGCACGATCGTCCTGAAGACCACATGCTTGATGAAGGGAGACGTCGACCTGGCCCAGGCAGTGGTCAACGAAGTGACGATTCTCGGCAGCCGGTGCGGGCCGTTCGGCGAGGCCCTCAACGCCCTCGCCAGGAAGCAGGTTGAGGTGGCGAGCATGGTCACGCACGTGGTCCCGCTTGCCGAGGGGGTCAAGGCCCTGCGATTGGCTGGGGAACCGGATCAAGTCAAGGTACTTCTCAAGGTTGGCGAATGACCGAGCACCGGACCGTCACGCTCGCCGTCGAGCCGTTCGCGGACACGAGCTTGCTTTCTTTTCCATCGTTGTCGAGCATCGGAGGATTCTCGCACTGCATCACCACGCGGCCCTGGAACATGGCGGTGCATCGCGGGCCGGACTCAGACCAAGCGGTTGACCGGCGGCGACGGATATGCCGGAAACTCGGTCTGCCGTTCGAGAACCTGACGGCCGCGGACCAGATCCACAGCGCCCACGTGCTGCGGGTGCTACCAACCGACAGGGGACGGGGACGCGAGGGACGCGACACGGCCATTCACTTCACCGACGGGCTGGTATGCGATCTGCCCGGCGTGCCTGTGATCCAGTTCTCCGCGGACTGCCCGATCATCATCGTGGTGGAGCCGCGCAGGCGCATCCTTGGAACCGCCCATGCGAGCTGGCGCGGGACCATCGCCCGGATCGCCTTGGAGTTGATTCGTCAGCTCGTGCGGGAGTTCGCGGTGCAGCCGGACGAATTGATCGCCGCTGTCGGTCCCTGCGCGGGCGCCACCGAGTATGAGGTCGGCGACGAGGTGTTCCGCATCGCCCTGGCGCAGTTGGCCGACGCCGAGAGACATTTCCCGGTGCATGGGGGCAAGCGGTGCTTTGATCTCCGCTCGGCCAATGTAGCCCAGTTGATCCAAGCTGGCGTGCGCCCGGACCGCATCAGCGTGGCCGACGAGTCCACAATGAGTGACCCGCGCTTTTTCTCCCACCGCCGTGACGGCGAGTCCACCGGCCGCTTCGCCATCATCGCCGGCATAAGAGAAGCGTAATGGTCCGAGTATGCGCCATTCCATGATCGGAACAACGCAACTGCTCAACCCGTCAGGCCGATGATCCGGGCAGGAGACGAATGCCATGACTATGGAGAAAGCGGTCATCCTCTGCTCCGGGGGGCTCAACAGCGCGGTGATGACCTCCGTGGCCGCGAAGGAATACGCCCTGATGCTGTTGCACGTCCGATACGGCCACCGGGCGCAGGCCAGGGAAACGGTCCTCTTCGAGAAGCAGGCCGAATTCTTCAAAGCCCAGGAGCGTTTGGTCGTAGACATGCCGCATTTTGCGGCGATCGGCGGCAACGCACGCGTGAGCCGCAAGCGACAGGTCGAGGACGCCCTGGCTCTGGGCGAGGGAACGTCGAACTGCTACGTCCCCGGCTTCGTCGCCGGACTGCTCAGCGCCGCCTTCAATTGGGCATGGGTCACCGGGGCCTCGAAGGTCTTTCTCGGAGTGAGCGAAGACCTGGGCCCGCCGGCGCCACGAACCAACCGCATCTACCCCGACTATTCCCGGGCCTACATCCAGCTCTGCGGACAGCTCTTCACCGAGGCGGCGCCGGGCAAAACGATCGCCATCGAGACGCCGCTGATCGACATGAACCGCTCAGATATCATCAAGCTCGGCAACCGGGTTGGAACTCCGTTTCAATTGACCTGGTCTTGCCTGTCCTCACCGACGGAGGCGTGCGGTGCATGCGTCGGCTGTGCAACGCGCAACCGGGGCTTCCTCGATGCGGCAGTACCGGACCCGGTCCTGATCGCGGCGTCAGTCCGCGCGGCGGCGGTTAGCTGAGCGAAATAACCGCAGCACATTTGCAGCACATGAACACGGGTGCCACGGACCAACCTGGTTTGTCCGTGCGCCTGGTCGCGTTTGGGGCTCACATTCTTTCGAGCGTCCGAATGCCGAGAAGTGCCAGCCCGAGCTTCAACGCCCGTGCAGTCAGATCGCAGAGAACCAGGCGCGAAGCCCGAGTTACGTCATCAGGGGCCTGAAGGACCGGGCAGGACTCGTAGAACGTCATGAAGCGCCCCGCAAGATCGTAAAGGTACTCGCAGAGAATGTTGGGCAGCAGCGCATCCGCGACGGCATCGATGGTCTCGGGCAACCGCAAGATCGCCATACCCAACGCCCGTTCCGCGGGCTCGCCCAGCGTGATCGCGGCCTGGCCCGCCTGTCCGGCTGGTTGCTGACTGCTGAGGGCTGATTGCTCCGCCCCTTTACGATAGATCGAGCGGATGCGTGCATAGGCATAAAGCATATACGGGGCCGTGTTTCCCTGCAGCGCCAGCATCTTGTCCCAACTGAAGACGTAGTCAGTATTGCGGTTCTGGCAAAGGTCGGCGTACTTCACCGCCCCGATGCCGACGGTCTCGGCGATGTTCTTGATCTCCTCATCGCTGAACCCGCGGCGCTTGTCGGGATCGGCTTCAGTGTCGCGCACCAACTTCTCCGCCCGGGCGACCGCCTCGTCCAGCAAATCCTTCAGCTTGACGCTCTCCCCGCTGCGTGTGCGAAGCATCTTGCGGTCTTCTCCGAGGACCGAGCCGAAGGGCACATGCTGTAATTCAACCTCAGTCGTTCGGTTGCCCGGCCGCGTCCAGCCCAGAGCGCGAGCGGTGGCGAACAGCATCTCGAAGTGGAGCTTCTGCGGAGCACCGACGACGTAGAGGATGCGATCGGCCCCGAGGCCGCCGCAATCTCCAAGCTCCGGATTGACGCCTCGCAAGGCCTGCCGCAGACTGGCCGTCTGAAACCGGATCGGCTGCTTGATGAAATCATTGATCCGATATGCCAGGCCGGCCAGATCCGTTGTCGTGTACAAAAACGCACCGTCGGATTTCTGGATCAGCATGGGCTGCGGATCACCCTGAGGCCCTTTGAATGCGGGGGCTCCATCAGGCTTCTCCAGGAAGACGCAGACTGCACCCCGGTCTTCGCGACAGACGGCGCTCAGGCCGCTGACGGCGTGGCTTGAGGATTGCCGATTGGGCGCCAGTGCCGCACGCAGCTCCTCGACGACACCGGGCAGCAAAGGGTTGTAAAAGCTTTCGCCGCATGTGTGCGCGGGCTGAAGCATCACCCCCAGCCGATCATAAAGTCGGTAGACGCCGCGCATGGATTCGACGGCGACCGCGCGCCAGGCCCGATTCTCCGCCTCGGCGCCGCCCTGCAAGCGTGTGACGGCCTGTCTGGCACGGTCGGCAAAGCCGGGATCGGTCATCTTGGCGTTACCGCTGCGGTAGATGACCTCCAATTCCTCCGGGTCTTTGGGCAGGCGGGCCCAATCCTCTTCCGACAGTGAGGTCGCTCCTCGCGGCAAGATACCGCGCGCATACAACTCTTCGAGAATGATCCCGAACTGTGTTCCCCAGTCGCCGATGTGGTTCTGACGGATGGCCCGGTGCCCTTCGCATTCCACCACGCGGGCCAGCGTATCGCCGATGATCGTGCTCCGCAGATGCCCCACATGCATTTGCTTGGCCACGTTCGGCGACGAATAGTCAATCACCACCATCTGGCGATCGGCGTCGGTGACCGGCTCGATGCCGAGCCGGTCAAAAGCCAGCGAAGTCGGCAGTGTCGGGTCAGCCAGCACAGCAGCTCCTGATCGCCCAGTCTCCGGAGCCGGGGGCACGATTGCCAGGGTCCTTTGAACGAACGACGTCTTCAGGCGCAGGTTGATAAACCCCGGCCCGGCAATCTCAGGCGTATCGCACATCTCGGCAAAGCCGGCACTGATCGGCGCGGCCAGAAGTGCATCGACAATCTTCTGAGCCACGTCGCGCGGCTTCTGCCCCAGCTTCTTGGCCAGGCTCATGGCCACGTTCGACTGGTAGTCGCCGAACTTGGGATCCCCCGCTGCCTTGATGAGCGGATCGACGCCCCGGCCGGCCTCACCGAAAGCGGCAACCAGCGCGGCTTCAAAGTGCGTACGCAGTTGTGCAAGCAGTGATTTCACGAGGCTGCTTTCTCGTTTTCCACGTCAACCTCGGACATGCACTGCTCACAGAGCAGTGGCACACGACCGGGACCGACGCTACTTCGCCCAGTCCACGCGCGGGCTGTCGCCCCACAGCGATTCCAGATCGTAGTAACTGCGGCGATCAGGATCGAACAGGTGAATCACCACGTCCACGTAGTCGACGATGATCCAGATCCCCTCTTCATAACCGGCCACGCCGTACGGCTTCTCGCCCTGGGCTCGGCCCAGATCCTCGATGTGATCGGCCACCGCCCGCATCTGCCGGTCGGACGTGCCGGTGCCGATCACGAAAAAATCGCAGACCGGGCTGATGCCGCGAAGGTCAAGAACCAGAATGTCCTCGCACTGGTTCTCCTGCATGATCCTCGCCGCATCGATGGCGAACCGCCTTGCGGCTTCGGCGGCACGGGCGACCCTGTCCCGCAGAATCTCCGCGTCACTCGCGACCGTGGTGACGGCCAGTTCCTTGACCTGCTTGGCTCGTGCCGCTTTCTTTGGCAATGGTCCCTCAGACTTCCCCAGACAAAGTCGATTCCCGTCGGCATCCTCGCGCCGACGCCGCAGGGCCCAACGGCCGCCTGCGACAACGCGGATATTATAAGCGAACGCGGGTCTCAACAAGCGCCCGCCGGCGCTCGCTGAAACCCGCGGTTTATGACGACAGTTCGCCTGAACCTAGTCCGTCAGCTCGCTGTGCATCGCCGACATCTCCGGCGACTCGCGCTTCGACTGCCAGACGGCCCAGAGGATCACCAGCAGCGAGACGACGGCCGCACCGATCACGACCATATCGACGGGCTTGCTGACGAACTCAAGCGGCAGCGGGAAGCCGAACTTCTTGGCGCCTTCCTTCACCGCATCGACCACGCTGGCGTGATACCCCACCATCAGCGGCACGCTGAGAATGGCGACCATGTTCATGACTTTGAGCAGCGGATTGACGGCCGGGCCGGCGGTGTCTTTCAACGGATCACCGACGGTGTCGCCGGTCACGGCGGCCTTGTGCTTCTCGCTGCCCTTGCCGGTGTTGCGCTCCAGATCGCGCGGCTCGTCCTCGACCATCTTCTTGGCATTGTCCCAGGCGCCACCGGAGTTGCACATGAAGGAGGCGATGAGCTGCCCCACGACAATCGCTCCGCCGAGGAAGCCGGCCAGGCCGATAGGACCAAGCACGAAGCCGACGAAAATCGGCGCGCATACGCCCAACAGGGCGGGGCCGATGAGCTCATGCTGGGCCGCCGCGGTGCAGATCGCGACCACGCGGGCGTAGTTCGGCTTCTTCTTGCCTTCCCAGATGGCCTTGTCACGGAACTGGATGCGGCATTCGTTGACGATCAGATAAGCGGCCCGGCCCACGGCACGGATCAACATGCCGCCAAAGAGCATCGGAATCGAGCCGCCGATCAACATGCCGATGAGCAGCTTGGGATTCGATACCGTCAGCAGACTGGCCACGTGATTGAACAGCCCGATCGGCAGCGGCTTGTCCTCGCTCTGACCGCCGGAGCCGATCACGGTAATAAACGACGCGAAGAGGGAGACGGCCGCAATCACAGCCGACCCGATGGCCACTCCCTTGGTAACGGCCTTGGTCGTGTTGCCGACGGCGTCCAGGTCGGCCAGGATCTGGCGCGATTCCTTGTACTTGGCCTCGCCCATCTCCTTCTTGTCGAAAGCCATTTCGGCGATGCCGTTGGCGTTATCGGCGACCGGACCGAAGACGTCCATGGAGATCGTGTTGCCGGTCAGCGTGAGCATGCCGATGCCGCACATGGCCACGCCGAAGGCGATGAAGATCGCGTTCGTGCCGGTGTAGATAAGCACGGAGAAGAAGATGGCCACGCACAGGATGATGGCGGTCCAGACGGCGGACTCGTAGCCGACGGCGAAACCCTCGATGATCGTCGTGGCATGACCGGTTGCCGTGTTCTTCTTGATGCTGCGGACCGGGCTGTACTCGGTGCCGGTGAAGTATTCGGTGCAGCGGTTCAGGGCTACGCAGAGCAGAATGCCCACGAAGCAGGTCGCGGCGGGCCGCATGTCCAGTCCCGGATGGCCCCAGTTGAAGTACCAGGGCAGGGCCTTGATGCTATCCCAGGCGCCTTGCGAAAGCGTACCGGCGAGAACCATGGTCTCGTCGAAGCGCAGGTAGAAGTAGCCCAGCACGATGAAGCCGAGGACTGATATCGCGGAACCGAGGGCAAAGCCCTTGTTGATCGATTTCATGGCCTGGGCCACGTCGCCCTTGTCGCCGGCGCGAACCGAATAGGTGGAAATAATCGAGCCGATCACGCCGATGGCGCGAACCAGAATCGGGAAAATGACGCCCTTGTGGCCGAAGGAGGCCCAACCGAGGATCATCGCCGCGACGATGGTAACCTCGTACGACTCGAAGATGTCGGCAGCCATACCGGCGCAGTCGCCGACGTTGTCACCCACGTTATCAGCGATGGTGGCGGCGTTTCGAGGGTCGTCCTCGGGGATGTCCTTCTCGACTTTACCGACCAGATCGGCCCCGACATCGGCGGCCTTGGTGTAAATGCCGCCGCCGACACGCATGAACAACGCCAGCAGCGTCCCGCCGAACCCGAAGCCGAGCAAGGCCTCATATGCTCGCTCGCCGAACGTCATGAAGATGACCGTCCCGCCCAGCAGGCCCAGACCATCGGTGAGCATACCGGTAATGGTGCCGGTCCGGTAGCCGAGCATGAGGGCCTTGCCGAACCCGACCGGAGCAGCGGCCGCGACGCGAAGATTGCCGGTCGTCGCCAGTCGCATGCCGACGAAGCCGACCATGCCGGAAAAGATAGCGCCCAGGGCAAACGCGCCGGCGCGACCAAAGGCGAACGGACTGTACCAGTCGTGATCCTGCAACGCCTTGGTCACATACAGCACGACGATCAGGATGACAATCAAGACGGCCACCGTGGATAGCTGGCGCTTCAAGTACGCATTGGCCCCTTCACGGACGGCGTCCGCGATCTCCTTCATCCGGCGTGTGCCCGTGTCAGCGCGATACACGTAGGCCACCAGGCTGGCGGCGTATACCAGAGCACCGATCGCGACAATCAGCACGATCCACAGGGCCACGCGCTCGTAAGCCGCAAACCGATCGCTCCTCATGAAGGCGAAGGCTTGGAAATGGTGCTCCGCGGGCGCTGCCTGGACTCCAGGCGCGGGCGCAACCTGAGCGGCTGGCCCATGCGCGGGCTTAGCCGCAGGCGAGGGCCCTGGCTTGGCCGCAGGCATCGGTGTGGGCTGCGCCGCGGGCGCGGACTTAGCCGCCGGCGCAGGCGATGCCGGCGTCGGCTGCTGGGCGAGTAATCCCTTGGGGGCGCCATAGACCCCGGCATGGATGTACAAGCCCAGACACAGCAGCATAAAGAACACAAGACCGATAGTCGGTATCTTTCGACGACGCTTGGACTGCTTCACGATTGACTCCTAGCTGACTCCACCGCGTTGCACAAAAACTCACTCTTGCACGCGCTCAACCGTCCGGCCGGCGCGTCTGCAAAGTTCAGCAATATATCGCCTTGCGCTGGCGCGGTACAAGAAATTGTGTCGGGCCGCCCCAGCCCGGTCTAATCACGACCGGCGGTATGTAACCCGTTTCGCCCCCCCAACCGGCTGGGCTTCAAGCCGTGGAAGGCCGGTGGTCAAAGTGGCAACTGGCTAGAGGCTGGCTGATGGGTCGGCAGGCTACCTGCTTGCCTTCTGGAAGGCTCCGCGTCTAAGTCATTACTGACGCGAACCTTGCAAAATGCTACGCGGCCCTCCGGCCGCTTTAAGTGATGGCCGAAGCCATCGATTGACCCTACCCAGGCCGGGGCTAACATGGCCGCCTAAGTCCTGACGAAGAATGCCATTGGCGGAGTAGCCATCGCCTGCCTCTGAAGATCCGGCGGACTTGAAACCATCGCCCAACAGCCTCACACGAGGGAGCTAACCATCATGAACCGCTTCACGCCGATTGCCGCCACCGGTTGTTTTCTTGCGATCGCCCTGTCAATCACGGCGGCCACCCCGGCCTTGGCAGGGCCCCCGGACGAAAAAGTCATCACCATCGAAGGCCGGGCAGCCGGGACCGACGCCAACGCCATGGACCAGGCCAAGCAAGACGCCCTTCGGCGGGCCGTCGAACAGGCCTGCGGTTCTTTCATCGACGGGCAGACGCAGACCAAGAACTACGCGGCGGTCTATGACAAGGCCTTGTCGCTGGCGGCGGGCTACGTCACCGAGTTCCAGATCCTCGAGCGCCGGGTGGAGGCGGGCGTCAGCATCTGCAAGGTGCAGGCAACGGTGTCGACCGCCGCTTTCGAAAAGGAATGGGCCCGGCTGCTGCACACCATCGACGCCGAGGGCAATCCACGCTGCATTGTCGTCGTCCTGGAAGACAACAACGTCGACGACAATGCCCCGCCCAAAACGGGAGGAGTCGTACAAAGCGCCCTGGAGAACTTCTTCCTCAAGAAGGGCGTCCAACTCATGGACAAGGCGGCGACCGACGAGGCCCGAGGCCGCGACCTGGCACTGGCAGCGTTGAACGATGACGTCAACAAACTGGCGGCGATGGCGGCGGCATTCAAGGCGGATGTTGTCATCCGAGGCGTCGCCGAGGCCCGCCGCGGTGGCGCCACTGACTTGGGCGGGAAGCGGGTCCACAAGTGGTCGGGCACGCTGAGCATCCGCGCCTATCACGCCGACAGCGCCCAGATGCTGATGTCGAACACCTACACATCAACCGTCACCACGACTTTCGAAAACACCGGCGGCGACGAGGTCCTCAAGAAGTGTGCGGAGGAGAACGCGGGCCGCATCCTGCAGGACATCGGAGAAGGATGGCGGCAGCGGCAGAACGTCAAGCGAGTCTGCCAGGTCACCCTGGAGAATTGCAGTCGCGACGACTTCAAGGCCTTCGAGGCCGCCCTGCGCAAGGTCGACGGCGTCATGGACGTCCGGATGAAGGAGCTGGTCAACAGCGTCTGCCAGGTGGAGGTCGACTGGTCCTACGACCTGGAGAAGCTCATCCGCCGCATCGAAGAGCTCAGGGTGCCGGGCACCAGCTACGCCGTCACCGAGCAGACCCATGATCGGGTGACGTTCAAGCTGGCCAAATGACCGCTTTGTCTTCGATCAGCGCAATCTCGCGCCGGGCCCGACTCGTGGCAACCATCGTCCGCCTTCCGGGCGAGGAATGTGGAAGGTCGTCCCCAAAACCAGGGCCTGCTCGCTGCGCTTGTGCGCCCCTGGCAACCATCGCCCGCCCTCCGGGCGGTTGGAGCACGGTCCCCCGCCTGCGAGTATCATGGTTCGCTGGAATAGGAGTCAATCTTGAGCGGGCAGGATCAGTCTGGAATGATCAGCTTTGAATTGAACGGCAAACAAGTCCAGCTTGATATCATTTCCGATCTGACCCTTTTGCAGCTCCTCCGCGATAAGCTCGGCATCACATCGCCCAAGAACGGTTGCGCCCCCGCCGGCCAGTGCGGCTGCTGCACGGTGCTGATCGACGGTCTGCCGCAATTCGCCTGCCGAACGGTGGCAACACAAGTCGCGGGCAAGCGCGTCACCACCTTGGAGGGGCTGCCGGACCAAGCCCGGCGCCTGCTGGCGGAGTGCTTCGTCCGGGCCGGAGCCGTGCAGTGCGGCTACTGCACGCCGGGCATCGCCATCCGCACCCACGCCCTGCTTGAGCGAAATCCCAGCCCCTCGCGGGCGGAAATCGTCGCCGAGCTGGTCGGGCACTTCTGCCGTTGCACCGGTTACAAGAAGATTATCAACGCGATCGAGCTGCTCGCCCGCGTACGTCGAGGCGAGGCTCTGCCTTCCAGCGGCAACGGCCAGAGTGGCGTGGGCGCGCCGTTGGCGAAATACGGCGGCCGCGAACTTGTCCTCGGCGAGCGGAAGTTCATCGACGACATCACCGTGCCGGGCATGGTCTTCGCGGCCATGCGCTTCAGCGATCATCCGCGGGCCCTGGTCAAACGGATCGACACATCAGTTGCGGAGGTCATGCCAGGCGTACTGCGTGTGGCCACCTGGCGAGATGTGCCGGGCGAACGGTACGTGGGCCTGGTAGAGAAAGACTGGCCGATCTGCATCGCCGAGGGCGAGGAGACGCGATGTGTCGGCGAC
>DATKKX010000424.1:0-2714 GCA_035542775.1 Phycisphaerae bacterium
GTCGAATACCTACGACAGCCATATGAAGACCCCCTACGCCCGCAACGGCAGCTTCCAAATTGAGCACGAATTCCATGGCCTCGTGGTGTCGGCCGGCTATCTCTCCGTTGCCGCGCGCGATCTGGTCGGCTTCGGCGTCAATTTGAATGCCGTCCAAACCGGGCTCACGGCCAACGGCAAGCCCTTTTACGGAGCGCGTAAATACGCCGATATGGGCGACTTCATGGCGGCTACCAACTGCGGCGTTTCCGACTACAACGGGCTGACCGCTGAAGTGTCGCGCCGCTTTGCCAAACTGTTCGGCTTCCAGGCCAGCTATACCTTCTCCAAGACGATCTCCAACGGCGACTCGCTTGCCAACTTCGCCGACAACCCCGAGTGGAATCCCGCGCTCGAGTTCGGCGTGTCGCGCCAGCACGTTCCTCACCGCTTGACTCTCGGCTGGATGGCCGAGGTTCCACACCGCACACCGCTGATTCGCGGAATGCAACTCAATACCCTGGTGACTCTGCAAAGCGGCCGCTTCAACACCGTGTTCGCCGGCAGCGACGTCAACGGCGACGGCAATCCGAATTCGGACCGCCCCGGCGCCCTCGGCCGCAACACCATGCAGGGACCCGGGACCCAAAACATCGACATCCGGCTCTCCCGCGCCTTTCGTCTCGGCGAAAGGGCCAACCTGGTCTTCTCCGGCGACGCGTTCAACCTGTTCAACCACATGAACGTCACGGAAATCGGCACCCTCTGGGGCAGCCCCAGCCTGTCGGTCCTCCCCAGTCCCCTGCTGGGATTCGGCTCCCCGGTGGCTGTAGGCAATTCGCGCGAAATCCAGGGAAGCCTCAAGCTGAACTTCTAGGGTCAGGCTGAACCCGGGCGGCATGCAATGAAACGATTGGACCGAGTTCGCGCTCTCACGGTTCTGGTGGCATGGATCTCGTCCGGGGCTCTCCCGGGTCAGACGGAGGAGAGCGTCCGCCAGCCCATGCCGCCGGCTCTCGATGTACAAACGCCGGTCCGCGCGACCCTCTGCGAATTGGTCCGGACGCCCGATGCTTTCCGCGGGCGGGCGGTCGAAGTCCGCGCCGTGGTGCAAACCGGCTTTCAGACCAGTCTTCTCCGCGACGACACTTGCTCGACGTTCATCTGGCTGGCCGGCCTCGACACTCCGGGGCCGGCATTGAGTAAAGACCGGCAATACCAGAAACTCACCGACTCTCTCGGGCGACGATACAAGCCCAGGAACGGCGCCGTTTGCGTGAACTGCCCGCTGTATAAGGTCACGGCGACCGTGGTTGGGATCTTCGAGCATGTGAGCAAGGACGCCAGTCCGGGCTCGAAGGCCCCACCCGCCGGATTTGGATTCCAGAACAGTTACGATTCGCAACTCGTCCTCTCCGGCGTATCGAATGTCGTCGCCGAGCAAATTGACCGCTCCGCCCTCGAGAAGGTCAGATAAAACGGGTTCGCCACCACGGCATCGATCTGGGGTTCCTCTTCCCGACCTGGCGCCGCGGAGCGTAAATGACCGTATCTGATGCCTCGGTAACAAGGCCAAGTGGTACCATGAGTGACCGGCCATTATGGAAGGTCTGATTCTGCTCGCCCTGCTGCTGGTTGGTGTGGCGATCGTGTTGCCTATTGTGGCCATCGTGCGGACCAACCGCATCCGTAACCTGGAGATGCGGCTGGCGGGCGTCGAGGCTGCCTTGCACCGCCTGATTGCCGAAAGAGGCGCGGTAGCCCCGACCGCCGTCGCCGAATCGCCGGCCCCGGCGGCAGAGCGGCCCGTCGAACTCTCGCCTCCAGCCGTGGCCGAAGCTGCTCCACTCGCCGCCAGTCCCGCGGAGCCGCCGCCCGAACCGCTGCGTGGAGAGAGCCTGGAAGCCTTGATCGGCAGAAAGTGGGTCGGCTGGGCTGCGATCCTGCTGATCTTCGCGGCCGCTTCGTTCTTCCTCAAGTACGCCTTCGACAACCGCTGGATCGGGGAGCTCGGACGGGTGTCGATCGGGGTCGCGGCCGGCCTCGCGCTGGTGTGGGGCGGCCTGGAGCGCCACCGAAAAGGCTGGCGGTACCTGTCGCAGATCCTCACGGGCGGAGGCATCGCGATTCTGTATCTGTCGGTCTACGGCGCTTTCGGCTATTACCACCTGGTGGATGCGCGCGCCGCGTTTATCGCGCTCGTGATCCTGGTGGCCGAAGCGCACCTGCTCTCGCTCGCTTACGATGCGCGCGCGATTGCAGTGATGGCGCTGCTGGGCGGCTTTCTGGTGCCCGTCCTCCTCAGCACCGGCCGCGACCAATATGCCGTGCTCTTCAGCTATGTCGTCATCCTGGACCTCGGCGTCCTTGCCCTGGTCTTCATCCGCCAGTGGCGATGGATCGGCTCGCTCGCTTACCTGGCGACGCAGGCCCTCTTCTGGGCCTGGTATTCGGAGCACTACCATCCCGCCAAGCAGGCCGCGGTGGTCGCGTTTCAGACCATCGTGCTGCTGCTCTTTCTTGCCGCGGATTTCACCCCGCGCCTGCGCGGCCGAGTCACGCAATGGGGCGAGTGGTGGCGGCTCGTCGCCAATCCCTTCGTGTTTTACGCCACCTGCTATTTCCTGCTCGACGACGAGCATCATGACTGGATGGCGCCCCTCGCCCTTGCCTTGGCGATCGTCTACGCCGGCCTGGCTCGACTGGATCTTCGGCTCCGGCCCTACGACGGCCGG
>DATKKX010000425.1:0-12169 GCA_035542775.1 Phycisphaerae bacterium
GCGCTAACGACCGCGAACCGACGCTGGATCAGGACTACCCGTGCGCGCCGCAGGCTGCTCACCCAGCCGCAAACACGCTGGAGCTGCGGCATGTCACCGATGTCCTCGTACAACGAAGCCGCATCGGCTGGCGTTTTGCCATCTCTCTCACTCTCAGCGTGTTGATCATCGTGGCGGGAATCGTCGTATCGCTCGCGGTCGCCGGATCCGGCTTGGTCGTGCCGAGTATTCTGGCCATTCTGGTCGTTGGGATAATGATGCTGATCCTCGTTTTCCTAGCTGGCAAGAGATGGGAAAAACAGATTCGGCGAATCTCGTCAGAGGCGCATGACCGCGATCTCGGTTCGCTCGTACGTGAAGCTGCCGAGCATTATTTCCTGGCCGCAGGACCGTATGAGGTAGCGAAGACCATCGCTGTAGAGTTGGCCCGATGCGGCCGCCAGGGTGTGGCCATACGCATTCAATCTGAAGAGCCGTTCGAGCAGGTACAGCCGTTGTCCGTGGCCTTCGAGCCGAGACTGCTGGACGAGGCCGACCCGGCGTTTGACGAATTGTCGACGGCGCTTTCGTCAGCTCAGGAAAAGCACGGAGCCGCGTGGAAGCCCTCATCTGGCACCGACGACATTCTGGGTGTCCGCCGCATCAAGCGCAACATGATCCTGAAAGGGAGTTGGGTGTTAGTGCTTCTGCCGGCGATTTTCTTGATCCGGGCCGCATTCGAGGGGTATCAGCGCGGTGCGCTGACGCCCAACCTGCTGTTCTGGGGACTGATGGTTCTGCTGACGCTTTACGGCCCGGCCCGTGGCGGGTGGTTTGGCACCAAGCAGTGGCTGGTCGCGCCTGCAAGCGTGATCATCCGAAAGGCGAGATCCTGCGACGTGACCAGCCAGGTCCGCTTATTCCAGCGATGCGAGAGCGTTCTCTGTATGCAGCGCCGGAAGGAAGGCCCGTGGCATGTCGTCATCGCTGACTCTGAGGGCAGCGAGCAGACCATTGCTACCGACAGGGAGGTGGTGCTGCTTCTTCGCGCCTGGCTGAGCCCGCTGGAACCTCCGCCGGTTGAACGGCTCAGCGATCTGCGTTAGGCGGCCAAGCCGATCCGCGGGGCGCGGGCAGTGGCGCCGCCTCAGGCCGACGCGGACCGAAAACACGAGCCCCCGACCGAGGTCGGGGGCTCAATGTGTGTAGGATCGGCTCTTTCCTTTAGCCGTCGCCCGCGGCCGGCACGGGCGGTTACAGGCCAAGCATCCGATTCACAAACGGCTGGCAGTCGTTCATGTTGACCTGACCGTCGCGGTTGATGTCACCACGCATTATGTCGCAGCCGGTGAACTGGGCCGGGTTGAGAATCGCGGTGATAAACAGGTTGATGTCGGCGGCGTTGAGATACCAGTCGCAGTTCATATCGCCGCGGTTGTCGGGGCCGGTGCAGGTTTCCGTGAACGTGTGGGTGCCCGGTGTGGTGTACAACTGGAGGAGGTACTCGCTATCGAAGCCGTCAAGGGCCCCAACGCCGCCGAAGGTCCACTCCTGGGCCGCGAAATGGGTGGATCGCCCGCAGGTATAGGCGGGTCGCCGGTAGGCGTAGCTCTTGGTGTACTCCCAGCATCGGCCGGTACCGTCGACGCCGAATTCGCCGTAGATATCCAGCAAGTGCGAGCCGTCGGCCTTGTCGGTCAGAATGTAACGATCGTCGCCATCGCCGAAGGTGGTCATGGTGTCGATGTCGGCGGGGAATCCGTAGGCTCCCTGGAAGGCGCCCGTGCAGGTGCCGTTGTGGTTCGAATTGACCACCAGGGATTGGCCGGCGGGTATGGTCACACCGGTCAGGTTGACGTCCACGTTGACATCCGAGTCACTACTGTGCTGGATGATGATTCCACCCTCGAGAAAGACGAAATCGGTGGCGGCGGTATTGGTGATCTCGATGAATTTGGGACAGCCGCCGCTAAGGGTGGCATCGACCACTTCGCTGATGATCACGCAGTCCTCGTTGTAATCGATACACGGGTTCGGCGTGCAGCCAGTGCCGTCGCCGTGGTAGATTCCGCCGCCGGCCGTGCACTGTGCCTGGGTGACGAAAGTGCACGTCTGCCCATTGCAGCAGGCGCCTCGCACGATGCAGGTGGTCGCCCCGGAGAGATCGGACTGGATGAAGTCCGAGGGGATACCGAGACCTCTCGACAGGCCCACGATCGGGGTGGTCGCATCGACACGCAGCCAGGTCATGTGGATTTCCCCGTTATTGAACATCTCCACCTGGAAGGTGCTCTGGTTGCTGGCGCCCCACTCGGGGATGCCGACCCAGGACACAGCAATATGGTCGGAAAACGACTTCCAGCTTCTGGTGCCGGCTGTGGGTGTGAAATCGTTGAAGGCCGGCGCGATCCGCGGTTTGGAGAAGTGGATGGCCAGTGTCTCCTGCCAGGTTGAATCGCCGCTGCCGAAGGTAATGTTGCCGTTTTCGTTCACGTAGAAATTGTTGTAAGCGGTGCCGTACAGCCATACCTGGCGGCCCGGAGTGACCTGGACGTAGCCGTCCTCGCTAACGGACATCGTGGTGCCGCCCGACGGGTCGGATGGCAAGGTGGTCGCGGGGTCGCCGCACATTCTGTAGAAGCTGGCGGAACCGTCGGGGATGAACTTGATGGTGAAGTAGGCAAGATCGAAGCCAGGGCTGCCCGTAAACTGCTGGGTGAAATAGTCAGCCTGGGCGATCGTCGTGAAGTGGAAGGGCGTGCAGAACTCGCTCTGCCCACAACCGTTGCTCGCCCGCAGGCGCCAGAAGTACTGGGTTGCGCCGGTGAGCATGGATTCCAAGGTATGGCTGGTTCCGGTGAGAGTCTTGCTATAGACGACCTGGGAGAAGCCGACATCGGTGGCGACCTGGAGGAAGTAGGTGTTGGCCTGGGCGGCGGCCTGCCACGTCAGGGTGGGCTGCCGGGCCTGGCCGACGGCCCCGTCCGGCGGGCTGACGAGCACGGGTACAGCCGGCATCGCATTTGACACGGCGAGGGAGACGGTGGTGGAACGCGTTTTGCTGGCCGAGGCGCCCGTGATGGTGATGGTGTACTTGCCGGCGCTGG
This sequence comes from Phycisphaerae bacterium, assembly GCA_035542775.1. Classification (GTDB taxonomy): domain Bacteria; phylum Planctomycetota; class Phycisphaerae; order UBA1845; family UTPLA1; genus DATKKX01. The sequence continues at coordinate 3,087 of DATKKX010000425.1, forward strand.
CGCCGGTCAGATTGGATATGGTCATCACGGAGCTGAAGGGAGGAACCTCCAGGTTGTCACTAAACTGGACCACCGTGCCCGACGGGGTGCCGGCCGCACTCAAGGTCACTGGCTCGTCGAAGCCTCCGATGGCGCCGACCTGGATGTTGAAGCCCGCCTGGGTAGCCGGCGGGCTGCACACTTCCATGGAGGCGGGGTCGACCTGCAGGGTGAAACCAAACGGCCGGGGCAGCTCCATGGCCGGATCGCCAAGAATGACGAACTCTTCCATGAAATCGCGGCACTTGTCCGCATGCAGAGGCGGCGTATGGCCGGAAACGCCGTCCCAGCCGCCGTAGTCCTTGAGGAAGCGGTACATGCCATTGAGCCAGGCGGGCCCGATCTCCCAATTGCCATCATCGAACATCGAGGCGAAGAAGGCCTTTTCGCAAGCCACGGAGGGGGCCCAGGATTCGGCGTCGCCCCAATAGATGAACTGCGAAGCAGAGATGTAGGCCGCCGCGCCCTTGTTGGCGGCGCGCAGCCAGGTTTCGCCGAAGCACTCGGGGAGCTCATACTGAGCGGTATGGCAGGACCAGCCCATGGCAAGGCCGTAGAGCCCGTTGTTGGTCAAGGCATTCACGTCGGACTGATAGAACTGCGGATTCCACCAGCCGGTGTCGGCGCTATGTCCCATGTATACGGTCCACAGGCAGCCGGCGTTGACAGCGGCGGCCACCTGAGCGGTGGTGCCACCTAGTGAGCCGTATACCTTAGTGGCGGTATAGCCATTGGGGGTGAAATACTTATCGACGACCCAATTATGCGTGGCCTCCGCCAGCGCCGCCACATCGGAAGCGGAATTGGCGAGGAAGGTCCCGCGCTTGACGTAGTCGGGATCAGAGAAGTTGCCTGACTCGACTTTGACGATTTTATCAACGACGGTTTGAAGCTGGCTCACGGTTTGCACGGACAAGCGCCCGATGGGTATCTCCGGGTACCAGTCGTCACCCGGATCCATGCAGACATACGGCCAGTCGGTGGTGCCCTGCCGGGGTCCCAGGCCGACGAAGTGCGGGATGGTGCTGGAGGTGGAGGTGGATCCGTTGGTGTCGCCGATGATAACGACATAATCGGGGGCCTCCGCGGTACCCCAGAGCGAAACTATGTGGGCCTTAATGGCGGTGTTGGGCGTGCCGGAGGCCACGGTATAGGTGGTCACATTGAAGCCGCGGTTCTGCCGTAAGGCGATCAACTGGTTCAGGGGGGCGCTGCCGACGAAGGCGGGAGGGGTAACGACGAGATAGTTCTTTGCCGGAGGCCTCGGCAGGCTCATGCTGGGATCACCCAGCAGCTCGAACATCTCGGCATAGTCGCGGCTCACCGGCGCGGTCGGTCCGTAAGCGGTGATGAAAGTGGCCATTCCGGTCTGAAATGCCGGGGACAGGATCCGCTGGCCGCCGCCATAAATCGCGGCCATGTCATATCGATAGACGTCCCTCCAGGTGGACCAATCGTACACGCGCCCATAAGTGGGGCCGTAGCAGGCGCAGCCGGATTTGTTTCCAACGCGGAGGAATTTCTCATGCAGGATCGGCTCATAGGGGTCGAATGCAAAAGCGGAAGGGTTGCAACTGTAGCTGATGATCAGGGGGTACAAATTCACGTTGCTCAAGGCGTCGATGTCGTCGAAGGTGAATTCGGGAGTGTGCCATCGATCAATTGCGCTGTGGCCAAAGAAGATGGTGAGGAAATTGCCGTCGTTGAACGAATCGGTCACGTCGGCGGTGGTGGCGCCCAGGGTGTAGTACAGCTTTCTGGCCACGATGTTGTTGGGTTCGATGTAGTTACTGATGATCTCGTCCTGGATGGCCTCGGCCTGGGCGTCCGGGTCGGGGGAGGCGAGGAAGGTGGCCCGCCTGACGTAAGTCGGATCGGCGTACACGCCGTTTTCAACGTAGAGCGTCTTATCCACCACGTTCTGCAAATCGCTGACGGTTCGCAGCGCCCAGCGCCCGAAGGGGATATCGGGGTACCAGTCGTCACCTGCATCCATGCAGGCATACGGCAAATCGGTCCAGCAGTGGTTGGCGCCCCCACCCATCCAGGCGGGGACGGTGTTTGACACAGCCGTCGAGTCATAGAGATGGGCGTCGCCGATGATCAGCAGGTAATCAGGCGGCGTCCTGCTGCTGTACAGTCCCTGGATGTAGCTCCTGATCTGGGTCCGGTCCGTTCCCACGGCGACGGTGTGGGTGATTACGTTGAATCCCTGGGCCATCTTGGCGACGGCAAATTGGATCAGGGGGGCACTGCCCGCCAAGTCCTGCGCGGTGATGATCAGAAAGGTCTCAGCGCTGCGGCCGCCCGCGGGCAGGGGCGGCGGATTCAGGACGGTTTTCATGACAGGGGAAGTGCGTCGCAAGCTGTTGCAGTCGAAACCACTCTTTCCGCCCTGGAAGCGAATGTGAACGCGAAGCTCGGGCCAGACCGTCAGTTGACCGCGCGCGGGGTTGTACGCTACCGGCCGCACCTCGAGGTGATGCAGATGGAGCCAGTTCATGATGCCAGCCTCGGCGACGACGGCACGCTCTTCGGGCAGCGACGCATCGGCGGCATAAGCGGATTTCTGGAATTGGAAGGGCCCCTTGTGGCTGTCATGCGAAACCGAGCCGTCGGCCGGCCCGGGCTGCTTGTCCTGGGACGGCGGCTGGTCATCACCGAAATCGGGAACGGCCAGCGCCAGAGGCTGGAACGGAAGCACCGGATAGGGGAAGCCGATGCCGGCCAGATCGATCACCCGGGCTTCGCCTCGGTCGACGGTCACGTCAAGGACCGCGCCTTCCGGGGCGCAGAGCATTCGTCGAAGAACCGGCAAGCCGGGCAGACCTTCATCACCGCCGAGGTCCGCGCCGCGACAACGAACCTGCACAAACGTACCCGCCTCTGTTTCGATCTGGGACAGTTCGACGCCGGGGATGACTGCGCTCAAGTCCAAGCCAGCGTCGTCGTAAGCATCGACGTGGACAAAGGCGTTGGATGGTTTTGCGGTTTCACCTTCCGGGACGGGGGCGGCGCCGGGGGGCGGCGTGGAAACCCACGTTCCGGCACTCACATCGAGCGCTGCAGACACGAGCAAGCTTGTCGCGATAACAAGCATGTACCGCATCCGAATCAAGCCAGATCGCCGAATTGACATCTTGGTGCTCCCTTTGGGTCAGGTCCTTTAGGGACCGGTGTGTCGGTGCGCCCCACCTGCGAGGTCCATCGTGAAGTTCAGTATAACAGATTCAATATTCCAGGGATAGCCAGCGGGCATCCAATTTACGGCCTGTGGCGAGGCACGATGACGACGTGCAGGCTTGGAAAACCGAAACTCGCCCGGGGAGAACGCTGATGTTGCTCCGGGCTGCCCCGCGAGTCGATCCAAGACGGTGGACGGTATGATCACGCGCATCCCGCTCCGAAAATGCCGGCGGCGGCAAGACGATTGGCCTCAGGATGGCCGCTGAGCCGTTGTTGTGCGTATCGGCAAGCACGGCGCTCGGCCCTGCGACATGTCCTAGCGCTATCGGACGTGTTAGTATCTTCCCTTAGATTCGGCCGGGCGTGCAAACGCTGTCGAGAGGAAATGGAGCAGGGACATATTCGGGAAGGCGGCCGTTCCAGTATGTAGCCAGGAGTGCTTACCACGGGGCAGGGGCATGATCGCGGCGTGCGGACAGATGACGGCGACTACGATGGACCAGGCGGCCAGCGTCTGGGGCGTCGTCGGCAAGCTGGCGCGGCAGGCGCATGAGGCCAAGGCGGATCTGCTGGTGCTGCCGGAGGCGACGTATCCGGCCTATTGGCTGGAGTCGGTGGAGCGCTACAGGCGGGCAGACATCGAGCGGAGCGCGGCGGTGCTGGCGCGGTTATCGAAGCTGGCGGCGGAGAACGCCTTATGGCTCGTGGCCGGGTTCGTCGAGGAAGAGGACGAGCGGCTGTTCAACAGCGCCGCGGTCATCGATCGCTCCGGCAAGCTCGTCGGAACGGCCCGCAAGAACTTCCTCTGGGACTGCGACCATCGCTGGTTCGCGCCGGGCGAGGCGATATCCACGTTCGACACGGAGTTCGGCAGGATGGGCGTGCTGATCTGTGCGGACGCCCGAATGCCGGAGATCGCTGCGACGCTGGCCCATGATAGAGCCAATCTGATCGTGCAGCCGACCGCCTGGGTGAACACAAGCAAGATCCGGCGGACGTACCGCAACATCCAGCCCGATTTTCTGATCCGGGCCCGGGCGATGGAGTGCGGTGTGCCGTTCGTGTGCAGCAGCAAGAGCGGACGAGAGGGGACGATTCTGGAATACGTCGGGCAGAGCCAGATCGTGGCCGGCGACGGGACGGTCCTGGCGAAGGCGGCCATCGGCGGGGACGAATTGATCGCGGCCCAGGCGGCGCCGAAGACGCCCCGGCCGCTCGGGATCGCGGACCATTTGCGCAGGCGGCTGCTCAGCCCGGAGCCGCCGTTTCGGGCGGAACAGCCCGGCGGGAGATGCAGGATTCCACTGAAGGCCGATCTCAGTGCCATGGCCGCGGCACTGGCCAGGGCTGCGGCGCGCACGGCGAAGATCAGCGCCGCGGATCTGTCCGGTTTCGCGGCGGCACGTTGCGCGGTCCTGGACGGGGCCCAAGTGCTGCTGGTCGAGGGGCGGCTGATGGACGACACGACGGCACGAGCCCGGGCGGCGGAGAACCGGGCGTTCGTGATCGTCGCGTCGGACAAGGTCTACAAAGTGATTGATCCGGACGGCGCGGTCGCCTGGGGAGAGGGCGACTGGAGCGACACGCTGGAAGTCGATCTGGGCCAGGCCGATATGAAGCAGTTCACGCCGGAGACGGACATGTGGGGCGGGCGGCGGGTGGGGTCATATCGTCTGGGCGATCACGGCTAGTGCTCGACCTGCCGTTCAGGCGGAGCCAGCTGCAGAACAGCACGGGGCGGGCCGCCCGGCCGCCGACGCGGTCAGGCGTCCCGCCCCGTTTTCGCTATTCGTAATTCGCCGCCCGCAGCTCTTTACGCCGGCACCCACGCCAGATCGAGAATCGTGTTCGTCGGGTGCTCGGTGTTGAAGACGGCCTTCACCTTCATGCCGAATTTCGGCTTCCCGTCCTTCAGCCAGCTCATCAGCTTGGTGCAGACGCCCTCGATTTCCACGCTGATCAGCGGCGTGCCCGGGTCCAGTCGGAAAAGCTCGCCGGGATAGGTGACCGTCGAGTGGGTATAGATCGTGCCGACCTGTGGGGCCTCGACCCATTCCATGTTGTGCCAGCAGTCCGGGCATTCGGCGCGCGGCGGCAGCCAGAGGCGCTTCTCGCCGCACTTGGGGTTGGTGCAGCGGGTGGCCAGCAGCTTCTTCTGGCGCAAGCCCCTGAAGAACTTGCCCCATCCGCCGTAGGAATGAATGTGATACCAGAATTTGTCGTTCTTGATGACGAGCGGCTCGTCGTTCAGGACTTCAGCCGCTCGAGTAGGCCATGCGATTGCCATAGGTTGTTCCTCGTTCTTCTCGTTTTGCCCCGTCACAGGCGAGGGGCTCGACAACGCTCAAACCTCGAGCACTTCGTCCTTACGCCTTTTCCAGAATCGTACACGTCACGTGACTGCCGGTGCCGGCGTGCGAAATCGCACAGCCGCGCTTGGGATTCTTGACCTGCAAGCTCTTCCAGTCGGCGGGCTTCTTTTTGCCGTACCGCGTCCACATCTTGGGATCGCCGTGGTACTTGTCGTACTTGCCCTGAAGCTGCCACAGCACCTCTACGAGCTGGAAGATACCCGTCGCGCCGACGGCATGCATCGTGCCGATGAGGCCGCCGGACAGGTTCGTCGGCAGCCGTCCCTCGAAGTAGGCATCGCCCGACTCGATGAACTCCCGCCCGCGCCCGTACGGCCGCAGGCCGATGTCCTCGTAGGTCTGCACGTCGCTGATGCTGAAAGCGTCGTGGGTTTCGAGAACGTCGAAGTCCTCGACCGGGTCCTTGATGCCCGCCATGTTGTAGGCGAGATAGGCGGCCATGCGGGCCGCCAGGAAGGAGCTGAAGCCCGGCCAGTCGGTTCGCTTGTGGGTGAAGTATTCCTTGTAAGTCTTCTCGTCCTCGTTGGGCAGGAGCAGGATCGGCATGTGCCGCCGGTCGGCGGTCCGGAGCGTGTGCGTCCCTCCGCCAATGCCTTTGATCCTGACCGGCTTGTCGGTCAGTTTGTAGGCCGTCTCTTCGTCGGCCAGGATCAGCACCGCGGCCCCGACGCTCATCACGCAGCACTCCAGGAAGGTCAGCGGGTCGGAGACGATCTCGTTCTTGAGCACGTCTTCGACGGTGTACTTGCCGGGGTTCTGGGAGAACGGGGAGTAGTAGGCGTACAGGCGATTCTTGCACGCGATCTTGGCCAGCGTCTCGTGCGGCACGCTATTCTCGTATTGATAGCGCTGGGCCATGAGCGCGTAGTAGGCCGCGTACATCCAGCCGAGCTCGCTCTCGAAATCCTTGCATGCCGCGCTGGCGATGTAGGAGTTGCCGACCTTGGTGGTGACCTCGTCCATCCGCTCCCAGCCGACGACCGGGACGCAGTTCGCGTAGCCGGAAGCGATGGCCTGGGCCGCGGCCAGCACGGACGAGCCGCCGGTGGCGCCACCGGTCTTGACCTCGATGTTGCCCAGCGGGTCGAAGCCGAGGTAGTCATGCACTTTTGCGGCGGCGAGGAGCTGATCGCCGAAGTGATCGGCAAACTGGGAGTAGACCACCCAGTTCACCATTCGGCGGAACTTCTCAGGATCGACCTTGAGATCGTTCTCCTCGACGGCCATCCGCAACGCTTCCGTGCACAACTGGCAGGTGTTTTTCTCCGGATACTTCTTCCGGTAGTCAGTCAACCCCCCTGCGACGGCGTACACGGGTTTTTCGAATTTCGGGATCCGCAGATTTCCCGGACCAAATTTGATCATCGCGCCAACCCTTTCCATTTTTCCGAGGACGACGGTCGAGACAAACCGCACGCCGATGCGGGCGTGCGGTGATCGCCCCTCCATCACGAAGTCTTCATGACCGGACGTTCCGTCAGCGGGCTCGGGAACGCCGAAGAGCCCCATATTGTAAAGGCGGGGCAAATCAAGGCAATGCCCGGGCTTGTAAATCAGGCGCGGTTCTGGAATAATGGATAGTTCGCCCGAGGACGGGATTTTCGGCGTCGCCCCCGCACCGCCGAAAGATGTAATTGCGCTCATTCGGCCAGACTCGCACTCCGGGATAGAGAAATGACCCGCTCTATCGCAGTCAGACGCATCTTCATGGCCTTGGCGCTCGCGGTGATACCCGCGTCGGGAGCGTGCGACAGCCTGCTCAGCCTGTTCAGCAATCTTGCGGGCGGAGAGTCGCCGGCGGGCAATCCCCTTCCGACGGTCCCGACCGATTCCGTGCTGCTGGTGCTTGAGAACCGCTCCGGCGAGATCGCGTCGGTTCGGGCGACGTTTGAAAATCAAAGCCAACAGGTCCGCGAAACCATCAGGATTCTCGCCGCCTCCGGCAACGAGTCCAGTGAGGAGCTTCTGCGGACGGTCGCCGAGCGAATCACGGTGGTGGCGACGGTGGCGAACTCATCGGGCTTGCCGTCGGCGCGACCGGCGCCCGGCGATGAGCTGGCCCGACAGGTTTACGAACTGGGGACCAATTATCATGCCGGCGATACGATTCGATTCATCGTGCCCCCGGCCTTCGCTGACTGCAACGGGAACCATGTGCCGGATGACGAGGACATCGCGGCGGGAACCAGCAGAGATGACAACCACAACGGCATTCCAGATGAGTGTGAAAGCGGCGGCCCCGCGATCATCTCCTGTGCCGGGGCGGTTGTGGTGCCCGCCGGAGCGGGCTGCACGGGCGAGGTGCCGGACCTGACCGGCGACGTGCGGTTCATGACCGGCAACCCGTCGAACGTGAATCTGACCATCGCGCAGACGCCGCCCGCGGGAGCGCCGCTGGTTCCCGGGGCCGCCACAAGCGTGACCATCACGGTCTCGGACGCAAGCGGGCGGAGTTCATCGTGTTCGACGACGGTCACCCTCAGGGATCTGACACCGCCGGACATCACGTTGAGTCCGCTGACGGTCTCAATCGGATGCGGCGAGCCGCTTGATCCGAGCACCAATCCGTCATTGGGCTTCGCGTCGGCGACGGACAACTGCGATTCGGCGCCTGAGATCACATATAGCGACTTTCCTCCTGTCTCCGACAGCAACCACCCCTGCACCAGCCTGATTGTGCGGACGTGGACGGCCACCGATTCATCAGGCAACTTTGATTTCGCCCTTCAGTCGATCTGGGTGGAGGACAGGTCGCCGCCGACAATTCAGTGCCCGCCGGATGTGGTGATTCAGCCTTATGAGTCACAGGATCCGCAGGACACGCTATCGGCGACGGCGACGGACGACTGTGCCACCGGGCAATTGGTCTCGTTCTCCGACAGTACGCAACTGAACCTAGACGGCAGCAGGACCATCACCCGCACATGGACAGCGAACGACGGGTGCCAGGCGTCAGTTTCCTGCACTCAGACGATCACCGTCCTGGCGGGCAGCCCGGCGGATGCTCGCGTCTATTGGACCGTTCTGGAGGCAGGAACCGGCAAGATCCAGAGCGCGTTCACCGGTGGCACTGACGTGCGAACGCACTTCAGCGCGGAGAGCTATCCGCGAGAGATCGATATCGACTCCGTAAGCGGAGAGATGTTCTGGCTGAACGGGAGCCTATCGGCCGGGCAAACGCTCCGGAAGGCCTACATCAACGGAGGAGATGTCCAGCCTTTGCCGCCGCCGCTGGCGAACGACGCACAGGGCTTAGCGGTGGCACCGATGACGCAAAAACTGTACTGGACCGATCAAGTAACGACGACCCAACCGGCCTCAACGGTTTCCCGATCCGATCTTTCGGGCAGTGGCGAGACAACGATCGCCTGGGTTCCCGGCGACGCGGTGCCCGCGGCGATTGCGGTCAATGAATTGCTGAATCTGGTGTGCTGGACGCAGGTGTTCGCTTCCGAAGGCGGAGGCCGGATATATGTCTGCGATCTC
>DATKKX010000426.1:0-18856 GCA_035542775.1 Phycisphaerae bacterium
GGTGGGGCGGTTGAACGACAAGAAGAGCGGAGAGGCCGGGCCGCTGCACGAGACGATCCAGGCGGCGGACGGTCTGCTGGCCCGTCTGAACGCGCTGATGGTCGAGGATGTTGAGAGCTTCAACGCGGTGGTGGCGTCGTGGAATCTGCCGGACGAGGACCCGAGCAAGAACGCCCGCAAGCAGGAGGCCACGCTGTGGGCCACGCGGATTCCGCTGGAGACGATGGCCAAGGCCATTGAGGTGATGAGGCTGGCGAAAGTAGGGCTGGAAGGGTCGAAGAAGAGTTGCCTGTCCGATGCCGGTGTGGCGGCATTCATGGCCCACGCGGCGCTGGAAGGCGCCCGTCTGAACGTGCTGACGAATCTGCCGAACATCGCCGACGAGCGTAAGCGGGCGGAGTGCAGGAGCGAGGCGGAGCGCCTCCATAACGAGGCCGAGGCGCTGCGGGAGGAGATCGACAAGGCGGTCGAGGCTCGGTGCGGATGAGGGAAGAAAAGTGCTGAGTCCTGAGTCCTGAGTGCTGGGTGGTGAGTGCAGCACGGTAAGGATGAAGGATGAAAAAGGCTTCTTCGCCGAGGTGCCCCGAGCAGACGGGTGGCGCCGGCGATTCATCCTTCATCATCTGTTTCTGCCCGCACCTGATTGAATCCGGCGGGCTAGAATCTCCACGATGCAAGCGATTGAGTCAAAGGTAGTCGTCGGAAGAAATGTTTTCGTTGCGCCGGGGTCGTATGTCGGGGGTGACGTCGCGCTGGGGGATGATTGCACGGTCATGTACCACGTGGTGATCCGCGGGGACGTGTCCCCGATCCGCATCGGCAACCGGGTCAATATTCAGGACGGGAGCATCCTCCACACTCACGCGGGTGTTCCGCTCATCATCGGTGACGACGTATCCATCGGGCATATGGTGATCGTCCACTGCAAGAGCGTGGGGGCTGGGACGCTGATCGGCAACGGGGCCATCGTGCTGGACGATTCGGAGATCGGCAGCCAGTGCATCATTGCGGCAGGGGCCGTGGTTACGCCGAAGACGGTCATTCCGGATCACAAGGTGGTGATGGGGGTGCCCGCGACGGTGGTGCGAGATGTTACCGAGGCCGACGTTGAGTACATGGGCCTGGTGGTGCGGAGCTACATGAAGCTGGGTCAGCTTCACGCGGCGGGGCGCTATCCGGGATTTCAGCCGGACCGTCAGGGATCAGTCAGCCCGTCTTCGCGGTGATTGAGCCGCGTTGAGCTGGTTCTGGAGGAATGCGTAGGGGTCGCCGTCCACGGCGGCGGCGGCGCGGAAGAGCCCGAGAGTCGCGGCCCAATTCTCGGCGTTCGCCAAGAAGGTTTCGTTGAAGACATCCAGGTTCAGGTTGTAGCGATGCTGCAACAGCACGTAGGCGTTGTTGATGGGGAGGTTCTGCATGAAATCGAACAGCGCCGGGTCGTGCATCAGGGGCTGGTCATCCTGAGCGAAACGGGTGCGGGCGGCGAGGAAGATGGCAGCGCGGCCGGCGATTTTCTCCTCCGATGCGGCATCGGTGTGGTAATACGCGTCGAGCTGGGTGAATAGATCGTTCATAAAGCCGGCATAGCGGTCGTCGTCCTCGAAGCGATTGGTCGCCATCCGGACACGATCGGGCTGATCGGGCATGCGGTCCTGGTAGTAGCGGACGGCGCCGGTGCGGCCGACGAAGGTGGCCAGGCTCTCGTTGAAGCTGGCATCGGCGGCGGAGTTGTTGATACGGCCCACGGTGGCATGGGTCAGTTCATGGATGACGGTGGCGACCAGGTCGGTCTCTTCGCGGTCGAGGAGGGGAGAAGTGACCGGGTTCTGCAGGGCCGGGCCCATGTAGTAAGCGTCGAGCTCGTAGACGAAGACATCGAAGCCCTGACCGGTGAGCTCGGCCTCCTTGGCCTGAACCAGGCCGGGGTCGAAGTAGCCCAGTTGGGGCACGGTGCCGACGATGGGAAACCACCAGGTCAAGGGCTCGAACCGGTCGCGATAGGACGCGGAGAGGTTGTAAGCGACGGGGCGGTCGCCGGAGTCGAAGTATTGCGTATAGGAGTTATCGACGTACAGGCCGATGACATCGCGGGCATAGGCGCGGACATCCATGACCAGCTCGAGCTTGGCGCGGTGGTCGGGAGAAAGCTGATCGCCGGCGAGGACCTCCTCGACGGAGCGGCTGTTGGTCATGATGTTCAACTGGCCGAAGACCGCCGGGATGGCGTAGCCGACGTCGAAGCCGCAACCGGCGATGGATGCGAGCATCACGACCATCGCGGGCAACAGGAACAAGCCGCAGTGGTAGGAATCGGTCGATCTTCTCGTGCTTAGCGGTTGCCTTGCATCCAATGCTTTGCTACTCCTCCCGACCATCGCCCCGATTCGCCAACTGTCAAATCGGCTCGCCGCAAGCAGGGCACCTGGGCTCGACCAGGCCGCGCAGCGCCGAGCGGCACCTGCGGCAGAGGCTTTCCCCTTGCCGCTTAGGCTGGGCAACCAGTGTAAGGCCCGTATAGATCAGAATCCCCGCGAGCGAAGCGGACACGGCCTCAAACAACGCGTAGCAGTATCGCCACGTACCCCAATCGAAGGTAAAGCGCGCAGTCACGGGGTTCACCGGAGCGCTGATCGTGACGGGATTGCCGTCAGTGGCGGCGGAGGGTGGGGCAATTTGTTGCGAAGTCCAGTTGTAATAGGCGAACGGCCAGTACAGAACAACCACAGCGATCGTTGAAACGACAGCCAGTAACCAGATGGGCCAGCGTCGCGGCATCAAATGGGCTCTCCACACTCCGGGCATCTTGGCCGGCTCAGGCCCGCGAGGATATAGTCGCACTTGCGGCAACGGGTTGACGGATCAGGGGCCACCTTTGGGCCAAACCAGCGAGTCAACGCGGCAAAGGCGAGCACGCCGATCAATGCCGCCGGTAATGCGGTCGTGAGAGCATAAGACAACCTCCAGGCTGTCAGCCGCCCGCCCAGAGCGTTCCATAACGGCCATTCCCGCATTCTCTCGATGTACTGCGTTGCGATTGCCATGGTCGACTGCTTTCGCACCACGGCTCCCGTGGGCGAGAGCGCAAACAGGCCCGGTCCGCTCCTCACCTCCGTCCGCCAGTGCCAGCCGGCATAAGGCCAATAGAGCAGCACCGTCAACCCCACAGCGCACAGGCAACGCAACCACCACGGCCACCCGCGTTTCATGACGGCATGATACCGGATGACGGCGCGGTTTACGACTCGGCCGGACGGCTGGTCGCCTTGGCCAAGGCTTCCTTGGCGCTTTTGTGAGCGGGGCTCAGGATGAGGCACTTCTGGAAGGCGGCGACGGCGTCATCGAGCTTGCCCTCGGCCGCATAGTCCATACCGAGGTTGTAGTATGCATCGCCATATGAGCCGTCCATCTCGATGGCCTTGCGGTGCGCGGCGACGGCCCCGGCGATGTCGCCTTCCATGTGGAGGGCGTTGCCCAGTGAGACCTGGGCGATGGTGAACTTGGGATAGAGCGAGACCGCGGCGGCGAAGTGCCTGGCGGCCTCGTCGTACAGGCCCATGTTGGCCAGCACCCCCCCGTAATTGTTGTGGGTAATCGGATCTCCGGGGTTCATGCGGAGCGAAATGCCGTAATGCTCGATGGCCTCCTGCAGGCGTCCCTGGGCCGCCAGGGTATAGGCCAGACCGCAATGGGCGCGGGCGTTACCGGGTCTGGTGGCGAGGACGTCGCCCCACATGATTTCCGTGCTCCGGTAGGCGAAGCCGCGACGACTCGTCGCAATACCCAGGGGCACGACGAGGGCGGCGACGCAAATCACGGCCAGCGCGCGCCGGACGGAATCACGCCAGGCCAGCCGGGCGGCCACAGCGTTGATCGCCCACCAGCCCGCCATGACGGTCAGCGTGACCACCGCCGCCAGCGGCAGATACATGCGATGCTCGAAGGCCAGATCGCGGATCGGCACGATGCTCGAGGTGGGGGCCAAGGTGAGGAAGAACCAGGCGCCGAGGAAACCCACAGGGCTGCGGCGCCAGAGGGCCCAGATCGTTCCGGCGAGCAGCGCCGCCACAACCAGGGCCTGGGGCACGATTTCGCCCGCTCTTTGGGCCACCGGCCAGGCGTAATCCAGGCACAGCGGGTGAGGCCAGAAGCACAGTCGCAGGTAGTGCAGGATGACGCCGAACTGACTGCGGGCGTATTCCCAGGGGGCGAGATAGGGGAGGCCGAACCCGGCGGTCTCGGAGCGGGGGCCCACGATCACGAGCAGGCCCAGGACCAGCCATGTCGCGGCCAGTCCCGCATACAGGTCTCGCCGACGGGCGGCGATTTGTCGGAAGGTGTCGGCGACAAAGATGCGGTCGTAGAGCAGCACGGCCAGCGGCGCGGTGGCCATGACCTCCTTGGTGGCCATACCGACAGCGGAGATCAGGGCCGCGGCGATAAACCAGAGGCGCGGGCGGGCGGCTTCGAATCCGCGTATGGCGCAGTACAGCGTCAACAGGTAGAACAGTCCTACCAAGGACTCGGCCCGTTGCACGATGTAGGTCACGCTTTCCGTCTGGAGAGGGTGGACAACCCAGATGAGGGCGATGGCGCCGGCGAGCGGCGTGGCGAGGCCGCCGTATTGCCGCCGCAGACGCGGGCCCGACAGCGTGTGCCGCAGCACGCCAAAGAGCGTCAGGCCGGCGAGGAGGTGGACGGTCAGGTTGAAGGCGTGGTATCCCCAGGGACGGAGCTCGCCAAAGGCGTAGTTCAGGGCCAAGGACAGGCTGACCACCGGACGGCCGGCGACGGATGATTGAGGAGGGGCCTTGATCGAGTCCGACAGGGGCCAGAGGGTGCGGACGTAGGGATTGTTGGTGATGGCGGCATCGTCGTCGAAAAGGAGGACGCCGCCGAAGCTGGTCAGATATGCGAGGACGCCGAGGAGGATGATGAGCAGGCGCATCGCAGCATTATACTCGGCGAGCCCGTGCCGCGACCAAGACGGCCCGCGGGTTGCCGGACGGGCACCGATGTCGAGGCGCATAAGAACGCCCCCGGCCGCGCTGGGCAGCCGGGGGCGCCGGTATCCTGGTCTATCGACACGTTCCGGGGAGGGCGCTGCCCACCCGGGACGTGCCGCAAAACGTGCCCTCTTACGGGCGCATGAAGCGGAGGTTGCAACTGGCGGCCGACCACTGCCAGCAGGTGGGCTGGTCCGCCAGCTTTGCGCCGACGAAGTAGCAGTCCTCGCCGGCAAGGCCGCCTAGCCAGCGGAACACTTGAACATCGTAGGTCACGCCATCGACGGTGATTGTGCCGTTGTTGGCCTCGCAGTCGGCGTTGAGGGTCGGGCACTTGATACACACGTAATCACCATCGGCCGGGGCACCGCCCGACTCGCAGGTGGTCAAGCCCGCGAGCAGGGCCCGAGTCTGATCATTCCACATGACGTAGTAGTTGCAGAACTGCTTGTCTGACGTGCCGGGGGCCGGACAGGTCGTGTCATTGCAAGGAACGATGTCGATCGTGCCGGCGGGTCCTTCATGCATCAGCTTGCTGATGAAGGCCTGGATGTCCAGGCCATTGATCTTGCCGTCCTGGTTCACGTCTCCGCAGGCGCTCGGACCGGTGCCAAGCAGGGAGTCCACGAACGGCTCGATGTCGCCTACGTCCACCTGACCGTCACGGTCGAAGTCACCCGGCAGGCCGGCGGTGGGGATGCCCGTATTGGGGTCCAACGGGCCGTAGCAAGCATCAGGGCACTCATACTTGATGTCGGCCAGGCTTCGCAGCAGCAACTGATAGAGGTTGCCGTTCTGGCCCATGATACCTATGAGGTTAACCGGCATCAGGGGGACCGGCTTGCCAACGAGGTCGAGGGCCGTCGTGGAGACACGCACGTTGACGTCCGGCGGGTTGGCGCCATGGCGGACCCAGAGGTTGGTCGAGCTGCCGCTGTACTCGAAGTTCCCCGATGCCGGGTAGACCACGAAGGTCACGCAGTCGAGCTCGACGAGCGTGCTCTCCAGAGGCTCGGCGGTTATGTCGCTCTGGAAGTCGCCGACCGTCACCACCGTGGGCGCGGCAATGGTGCCGTGGTGCAGGAATCCGTTCAAGCCCATCGGCACGCCGAGCTCCAGCATCGAGTTGTACTCGATGACCATGCCGGAGAGGTCAATGTGATCGCCCGGGACCAGGTTGTCCGCCAGCGTATTGGGGTCGCCGTCCGGGCCACCGAGGATCTTGTCAACGTCGGCGTTGTTGCCGAAGACCGTCAGGCCTCGGGCGGCGCCGCCCGGTCCGCTGGCGTCCTGAACGGTGAAGTTCTTGGAGTTGGCGCTGTTGATGAGATCGATGGTGGAGGTGACCACGACGTCGGGGAGCTGGACGAGCCCGGCGCCCGCTTCAAGCGCCCTCACCTCGTTCAAGTTTCTCGGGACATAGCAGGCTCCGTGTGCACAAGTGGAGCCGCTGCCCAAGTACTGGCCGCCCAGAGCATCGCACTGGGCCTTGGTCTTGCCATCGAGGCAACCGCCAGGGGACGGCAGCTGGCATGCGCCGGTGGTGACCACGGGGCAGGTATAGGGGCAGGTGCCGCCGAGAGTCCAAGTTCCGCAGAGCTGATTGCAGACCGCCTGCGAAGTCACCATGCACGCGGTGGTTCCGCCGGCGGGCTGGCAGCACCGGCCTGTGGCGCAGGTCGCTGCAGTGATATCGTTCGGGTCGTACATCACCAACTGATATCCGCTGGTGTATGGGGCGGAGAAATCGTGCTGGTTGATGATGCCGGTCACGTTCTTGGGGACCGTGGGGACAGCCGCACCGACGAGAGGAACACCGTACGGGATGAATATCTGATAGAAGTCCGTTCCGTCGGTGATGGTGTAGTTCGTTCCGCTCGATCCGACCGTGAAGGTGGTGTTCGAGGTAATGAAGGACACGCAATCGATCCGCACCCGCACGCTTTCGAGAGGTTCAGCGACCGCGGCGGTGTTGAGTTGGGCGCAGGTATAACCGGTCACGACCGGCGGAACGGTGCCGGCCCCGTTATAGGTGAAGGTCAAGGGCTTGTAGGCGTTGTCCTCCAGTTGCAGGAGCCCGTAGTACTCAGCGGAGGTTCCCTCAATGGTGATGCTGTCGCCGACGCTGCGGCCGGAGAAGAAGGCATCCATGGTGGTGTTGATGCCGAAGATGGTCATGCCGCGAGTAGGTGAGCCGGACAGATCCTGGACGGTGTAGGACTTGCTATTGCCGCTCGACGTCAGATCGGTCTTGCAGGTGAGCACGACCGGGCCGAGGCGTCCACCCCAACCGGCACCCTGATTCTTGACGTATTGGATGTTGCGGGCCGTGGGGGTCGTGCAAGGATTATCCGGGTGCGAGCAGTCTCGCCAGACGCGTGAGCCGCCCGCGACATAGGTGCAGGTGGAGCCCGCACAGTTGCTGCCCCAAGTGGTTCTAGGGTAGGTGGAATCGCCGGTCTTGCCATTGGCCTTGCCGGGCGTCGAGAGGTAATCAGTCGCGGAGCCCAATTCCATGCAGACCGGGGTAGTGGAGTTGTACTGGCCGTAGGCGTTGTTCCAGGCGCCGCCATCAGGCATTCGCGACGCCGTGCTCCAGGCACTGTAGTAGCTCGGGTATTCCGTGACCACCGGGGCCGAGAAGTAATTGTCGTCGCCCGTATCTCCGTCCCAGTTGAACACGGCATCGGTCAAGGGGTTGGCGGCGATGGCGGCAGCGGACGCGGCAGTCAGGTGGACGCCGTCGGCGGTGAAGGCGATGTCGCTGGTCCTGACCAGGACGAAGTTCTGACTTCCGGTCGTCTTCATGGCTCCCAGGGTGAACGAGACGTCAGGATTCGGGGTGAGACCACAGCCGACGACATAGTAGCCGTGTGACGTGATGCTGCCCGACAGGTCTGCGCGGAAGGTGACCCACCGGTAGTTGTAGCTGAGCGGATAGCCGAAGGTGTCGCCATCGACAGCGATCACGCTGTAGCCGCTGAGGCTGACGGTGGAGGCGCTCTTGTTGTACAACTCGACGTACTGGGCGCTGGCTGAATAGCAGTCCTGGACCCAGAATTCGTTGATTACCACATCTCCGGCATGGGCAGCAGTCCCCCAAGCCAGAAATGTCGCCGCGAAGGCCGCCGCGGCCAACAATCGACATCCCGTTCTTGTGTTCATCACAGTTCTCCTGCTAAAGGTAGACCAGATACTTGTTCCCGTGCGTTTCGTTGACCGGCATATGGGCCGAGCGGCGAGCTTCGCCCGAGTCGACAGCATGATCATCGCGCGCGCCCGGCGCCGTGGCAGCGTGCGGAGAATCCTCCAAGGACCGGGATTCGGCGCTCCGTTGCCATCACATCGTCTGAACGAACACCCTGCGTAAGTGAGGATGCGGCATTGCGAAATGCCTCCCCTCACCCTCCGCTATAAAACATTATTGGCATGCTCCGGGGCGAGTATAACAAAGAGGTCAATGTTTTTGAAGCAGAAACATGATTTCGGGACCGTTAAGAGTGTGGGTTCCGGCCTGAGGCATCGTGCGGTCGGCCCGGCTGAAGCTGACATGCGACGGCGAGCGAAAATGGTCCTCTCGGCGGAGATGCAAGGTCCGAAGCCGCGCGACATGCGGATTTCGTGACCCGGGCGCGAGCATCCCTGCACGGTGGCGGGCCCTGGCGATGTGAACTCGATCTTGCTTTTGAGCGGAGAGGCGTTAACGTTACACGCACGGCGGCGGTGTCCGCCATGACAATGATGGAGCCTGTGCGGATCGACAGGACAAGGGGCAAGGCGACAGATCCGTGTTTCGTAAGTCCTTGTCGGATAAAGCGCCGAAGTGGCGGAACTGGCAGACGCGCGGGATTCAAAATCCCGTGGGGGCAACCTCGTGAGGGTTCGAGTCCCTCCTTCGGCAATTACCGCATTGGTCATGTCTGTTTAGAAGTGACGCAGGAGTGCGGCACTCGGCATTTCGATGAAAACGTAGGCCGGCGGAAATTTGAGCGGGTTCTGTCGCCCTTCCAGGGCTTGATTGTGGTCGGGCGTGGTGTTCCGAGGGCTGACGCCCTCGGCTATTAACCGGCGCCCTTTCAGGGCTGGGAGGCGGACTGGACGGCAGGTAGCTTTCGGAACAGGTTCTCACGATCACAGTGCTGGCCATCCCGGAGGAGAACCGGGGTGGTGTCTGCCCACGAGGCTGCCGGTGAGGGCACTGGGCCACTTGGGCGGCTGATTATCCCGCGGGGTGTGCGCTCCGGCCCACGACTATCGGACCGGCGGCACGTGGCCGGCGCGCGAATCGTGCCCCGCGGCCGCGCTTTCACGATGAGTCATCTGTCCCAAATGTATCCAACAAAACCGGAACAGGCCTCCCCGGCTGGTCCTTCTGCCTGGCGTTGCTCGCCTTCGCCGGGAGCCAGTGCGGTTTCTCTCACACTGAGCTATGTGTCCCAACGTCCGTCCGGCAGCAGTACTGGTTTTGTCAGACGCTGTAAGGGCCCGCCGGCTAGAGCGGGAGCTCCGCCACGGGGCGGAGCAGGTTTCCCCAGATCTGAATTCCGATCGCCAGAACGATCAGGCTATAGGCCAGTCGACCTGGCTTGATGCCCATACCGGCCAGGGTCAGGATCATCAGCAATGGCAGATAATCCATGGAAAACCTATGCCCGAACTGCCAGTAGCCGGTGTTGAAGTACAACAGCAGCGGGATCAGGCAGGCCGCGGTAGCGATGCAGGCGTTCTGCACGGTGGGAAGCCGCCACCGCTTCACGATGGCGACGAACACGTAGAGCATTGCCGGGCAGGAGATGAATAAGCTCAGCCCCATCGGGTCGAAGCCCAGCCAGGGGAACTTGCCCTGGGGCATCGGCCACGGCGGAGCCAGAAAGAACCAGAACAGATTGGGCAGGATGAAATGGGAGTTGAACTGGCCGTACTGCTGCATCATTTCCCTGCCGGCTCCGCGCAGCAGCATCCGCGTGTAGCCGAAGTCGAAGAGGTTGCCGAAGCGGGCGTAGTTGTAAAGCCCGAGGAGGATCACCGCGACGCAGGGACCGATGGCGAAGGCAAGCAGTTTGCGGAGTGACCGGGTTCGGATCAGCGGTAGTACGAAGAACAGACAGGTGAGCCCGGTAGTCGGTCGGGCCATGACGGCCAAGGCGGTGAAACAACCGATCGCCCAGGGGCGGTTGATTCCGACAAACTCCCGCAGGGCCAGCAACATTGCGCAGAGGGCGACGGCATGGGCCAGGTGCCAATCGCCGCCGAGCATGCAGTTGTGCCAGGCGACCGTGCCGAAAGCGAAGAGCAGGTCGAGGGCGAGGCGTGCGGAGATGCGCAAATCCTGCTCGCCCAGCAGCTTTGGCAGACCGGTCAGGCAGGCGTCGAACACGAAGACGTTGATGACGCTTACCAGGCGGCAGGCGTCCTGCACTCTCACTGCCAGGCCGAACACGGCGACGAAGGGGACCAGGAGGATGGCGGGGAGGGGCGGATAGGCGCAGTACAACCGTTTGCCGTCGCTCGAGGGGATCAGCTCGCTGGGGAAGAAATTCGGATTCCTGTCGGGCCTGAGATCCAGCCGGCCATGAACGAAAGCCGAGGCCAATCGCGTGAAATGCCCGATCGACTCGCTGGGCGGGCCCATCGCCGCCGGGAGGCCGAAGTACACCGCGGCTGCGATCGCACAGAGGACGAATCGCGGAGCGATGACGGGTCGCGGCCGGGTTTTCGGCAACCGTCGCATCGAGAGACGGATTCGAGCGATTCTCCGGCGCGATGTCAAGATTCGGCCGGTCTGCCGCAAGGGAAGTGAATGTCCCTCCGAGGATGGGCCGATACATGATTGATGACGCAAGACTGCCCGACCGCCACCTCTGACATACGAATCTCTCCTGCAACATGCGAGACGTCCACGCTTCCGCTGCCGGTGTGCGGGGACGAGCCCCACCTGACGACGTGTCCGATCGGCGCGTTCATCTTCGACGTGGATGGCGTTTTGGCGGACACGGCTACGCTGCACACCGAGGCATGGCGACGGTTGGCCAAGGAGGAGGGGCTGGACTTCGACGAAGCGGCGGCCAACGCCTTGCGAGGGCTTTCGCGGGAGGATTCGCTGCGACGCCTGCTCCACGGGCGCGAGGTCCCGGCTGATCGTTTTACGGAGCTGCTGGATCGCAAGAACGGTTACTATCTGGGCGAGTTGAAGCACCTGTCCGAGCGGGTGGTGCTGCCCGGCGTGCGTCTGCTGCTGGCGGGCCTGCGGGATCTGGGCATCAAGCTGGCGGCGGCATCGTTGAGCCGCAACGCGCGGGCGGTGCTGCTGCGGACGGGGCTGGTGAGCAACTTCGACGTGATCGTCGACGGGAACGATCTGGAGGAGTCGCGATCGGACCTGAACCGGTTTCATCTCATTGCCCGGGCCCTGCGTGTCGATCCGGCCCGTTGCGTGGTGGTCGAGGACTCGACCGCCGGCATTGCCGCGGCCCGCGCGGCGGGGATGCGATCTGTCGGCGTCGGCGACTACGAGCGCCTGTGCGCCGCCACGATGGTGCTCGATTCACTTCGGGGGACGGACGCGGGGACGCTCGTCTATTGGCTGGGGCATCGGAATCATCCGTGAGCGTTCGCTTGGGGGAGTTGTTAGTCATCGGGGGTCGCGTCAGCGGTCAGCGATCAGCTATGGACGGCGGGTCGGCGTTGGCGGCGCCGTGGGCCACTAGCGCGAGGCCGCCGTCCGACACATGCCGACGCTCGGCGGGAGCCTCGCCCTCCCTCTGCTGTCGCGAGGGCGCGGCTTGGAATGGCCGCCTCTTGATCCTCACCGGCGTACGCTGGTTGCGACTCGCTGCATACGCGTGTCTAATACATCCCCATGATCGAACAAGCTGCCATCATCGGGGATGGGCAGATGGCCACGGTTTGCGCCGTGATGCTCGCGGAGAAGGGCATCCATGTGCGGATGTGGAGCATCTTCCGCGAGCAGATCGAGGCCCTGAAGACCACCCGTGAGAACAGACGCTACCTGCCCGGACTGAAGATACCGGATCGCGTTTCGTTTACCACTGACTCGCAGGCCGTGTTTCGCGGCGCGGATCTGATCGTATCCGCCGTGCCGTGCCAGTACATCCGCGGCGTCTGGCAGCGACTGACGGGGCGTTATCCGGCCGGCGTGCCCATCACCAGCGTCGCCAAGGGCATCGAGAACCAGACGCTTTTGCGGCCGACGCAGGTCATCACCGATGTCGTCGGGAACGCACCGGTTGTGGCCCTGAGCGGGCCGACGATCGCGACGGAACTGGCCCACTGCCTGCCCGCCACGGTCGTCGCCGCCAGCGAGGATGAAGCCCTGGCCCAACTCGTTCAAGAGGCCTTCGCGTGCCCGTGGTTCCGGGTGTATACCAACACGGACCTGCTGGGCGTGGAGCTGGCGGGGGCCACCAAGAACATCATTGCTCTCGCCGCCGGGATCGTGGACGGGCTGAAGGCCGGAGACAACGCCAAGGCCGCGCTGGTGACGCGCGGGCTGGTCGAGATCACGCGCCTGGGCGTGGCCATGGGGGCGCGGCGAGAGACCTTCTCGGGTCTGGCCGGTCTGGGCGACCTGGTGACGACGTGCGTGTCGCCGTCGGGCCGCAATCGCTGGGCAGGCGAGCAGATCGGGCGGGGGAAGAACGTGGAGGAGATCATCGCTGCGACGCCATCGGTCATCGAGGGTATTCCCACGACGCGGAGCGTCCGCGAGCTGGCGTTGCGCCACGACGTGGAGATGCCCATTACGGAGGCGGTGCACGGCGTGCTTTTCGAAGGCAAGGATGTCATTGCGACCGTGGGCGAGCTCATGACCCGCAGGTTGAAGGGCGAGGTATAAGGGCGATGGCGGCGAACGGCACGGTGGGCTGGGGGGTGCTGGGCTGCGGGCGGGTCGCCGATCGCCGCTTCGCACCGGCCTTCTCCAAGACCAGCGACGCGGAGCTGGTGGCGTTCTGCTCGCGCGACCTCTCCAAGGCCCGGGCGTATGCCCGGCGGCATCATGCCCGGAGGGCGCATCAATCGTTCGACGCGCTCCTGGCGGATCCGGATGTTCAGGTGGTGTACATCGCCACGCCCAACGCGCTGCACGCGGCCCAGGCGGTCCGCTGCGTGCGTGCGGGCAAGCATGTGCTGGTGGACAAGCCGATGGCGACGTGCATCCGCGATGCGCTGGAGCTGGTCGGCGCGGCCGACGAGACCGGCCGGCTGGTGGGGGTCTTGCAGCAGCAGCGATTCCACCCCGCCAACATGCACCTTCTGCGGCTGCGCGACGACGGGACGCTGGGCAAGCTGAATGTCCTGCGGGTGCAGATCGGGATGTGGTATCCGCCGAACCAGTCGTGGCGCGGGACGCCGGCACTATCGGGCGGCGGGGTGGTGATGGACCTGGCGCCGCACGCGCTGGACCTCATGATGGAGGTCGGCGGCGAGATCGTGCGGGTGGATGCGCAGATCCGGGCGCTGCAGTTTGCCGGGGAGGTGGAGGACTTCGCCTGCGCGCGGCTGGACCTGGCCAACGGGGCGATCGGGCTGTTGGAGCTGAGCTACTGCCAGCATCAATACGGCGGACGGGTGGAGGCGTACGGCAGCCTGGCGTCTTTTGCGGTGGAAGGCTCGATGCAGTCGGCGGGCAAGTACTACACGTGGTTCCGGAAGGGGGCGACGCCGGAGCCTATCCAGGAGCACGTCTCAAACACGGACTGCTACCTGGCGGCGATCGAGGATTTCACCGACGCGGTTCAGCATGCCGGGAGGCCGGCCATCGACATGATGGACGGGCTGCGGGTCACGCGGTTGATCGACGCGATTTACACGTCGGCGCGGACAGGGCGGACGGTGGATGTGGTCGGGCACTTGTGAGATGCTGCATAAGCCCGGCGTCGGGCAGGTGTCGATTCAGATCACCAAGCCGGGGTTCTCACCACGAAGGGTGGCCGGCGGCGCGAGCGGTCAGCGTTTAGGGGCGCCTTCGAGGTCTTGGAGGTCCTTGGCGGCCTGCTGGAAATTCGGGTCGATGGCGAGGGCCTTTCGCAAGTAAGCTTTGGCCTCTGTTGGGCGGTTCTGCCGGCTGCGCAGGACGCCCATGGCCTGCAGCAGGCAGGGGCTGTCGGGCTGAATGCTCAGGCCGAGCTGGAAGTGCTGCTCGGCCTCATCCAGACGCCCCAGGAACGCCAGGGCGACTCCCATGTTGTGGAGGACCACGATGTCCCGCGGGTTCCTGCCCAGCACGAGCCGGAACTGCGCGGCAGCATCTTCCCAGCGGCCGGCGTCGGACAGGAGCGAGCCGTACATTGAGAGGATGTAGCCGTCGTCCGGCGCACGTTTGAGTGCTTCCTGGGCCGCGGCAATGGCCTCGGGCACGCGTTGTTGACCGCCCAACGCTTCGGCGAGGATGCCGTAAGGCTGCGCTGCCGAGGGGATCTGCTCGATCATCTCCCGTGCCAGCCGTTCGGCCTTCGGAAATCGTCCGTGCTTGATCGATTCTTGCGCCTGGGAGAAGGAGTCGAAGAACTTGGCGTAGTTGCGGGGATTGCCGCCCCGCGGCTCGAAAGAGTCCAGCTCCGCCTGCCGGTCGGCCGGCATGGAGACAGTTCCGCCCACGTAGCCCAGCGATCGCAATCGGTGCACATCTTCGACCTTCAATCCCTCGGTCGGGTTCTGCTGGGCCGGTGGGGGCGCCTCGGCGATGAATGTGCGCAGCTCCTGGCGAAGACGTGCGGAGCGGTCCGCTTCCACAGCAGCGAGGTTGTTGGCTTCGTTGGGATCAGCGGCGAGGTTGTAGAGCTCCGGCTCGGGCGCGAGGATGAACTTCCACCCGTCGCGCTGCAGGCTCCGCAGCGGGGAGAGGCCGAACACCGCATTGGCTTCGAGACTCTCGGCGTAGGCGGGCAGTGCTGACGGCATAGGTTGACCGCGGAGGAGCGGGAGGACGTTGGCGCCCTGGATGCCGGGCATCTCATCGCAGCCCAGAAGAGCGAGGATGGTCGGGGCGATGTCGATGGTGCGGATCTGCGGATTGACGACGCGGCCGACATCAAGGACGCCGGGGCAGCGGAAGATGAGCGGGACGCGGAGCGTTGTGTCGTAGAGGAAATAGCCGTGCGTCGGCTCGTCGTGTTGGCCGAGGCCCTCGCCGTGGTCGCCGACGGCAACGACCAGGGTGTTGGAGTCGAGCTTGAGGCGTTGCAGCTCCTGGAGCAGGCGGCCAATGTGCTCATCCATGAAGGACACTTCATCGGCATATGCCTCCGGCGAGGAACGGTCCGGGTGCCGCGCGGAGATGTACGGGCGATGCGGATCGTAGAAGTGGACCCACATGAAGAAGCGATCGGACCCGAGGGATTGCATCAGCTTGATGGCGTCGTCGGCGACGGCATCGGCGCGGCGCTCGGCCTCAAGGGCGGCACCGGCTGACGGCGGCACCACGTCGTGATAGACCTCGAAGCCCTGGTCGAGGCCGAATTGCTTGTTCAGCACGAAGCTGGCAATGACCGCCCGCGTGCGGCAGCCGGCAGCCTGCAACGTTTTGGCGAGCGTCAGATTGGACGCGGGCACGCAGGCGGTGCCGTTGGTGCGGGCGCCGTGCACGAAGGAGCTGAGGCCGGTCATGATGCTGGCATGTGCGGGGAGCGTCATCGGGCAGGAGGTGACGCACTGAGTACAGCGGACGCCCGCGGCGGCGAGCTTGTCGAGATTGGGCGTCGTGGCGTTGGTTCCGCCATAGCAGCCGAGGGCATCAGCGCGGGTGGTGTCGAGCGTGATGAGGAGGAGATTCAGCTTGGGCGTTGAGAAGCGGCTGAAGACGCCCAGACGGTGCAAAGTCCAGACGCCGCCGGCGAGGAGGGCCGTGATGATGAGGACGATTGCCCCGTTCCGGGACCGACGGTTCGGGCGGTGAGGGCGAGTCTTGTGCGCAGAATCCGAAGGCTTCTTCACTACAGCGGCCACCGACAGCCCATAGTTCTCGCCATGTTTCGTACCGGCGTTTGATTTTACTCGGAAACTGCCGGCCCTTCAATGAACGGTGGGAGCCGCGCCGGCCAGCTCAGCGATGAATTGAACGGCGGCCCTCACGATCTGCTCCGTGCCGCGGCGCGCATCGAGATCGGTCTTGATCCGGCGCACGATGGCGCTGCCGACGATCGCGCCGCTGGAATAGGCGCAGACATCCTGCACCTGGCGCGGCGTGCCGATGCCGAATCCGACCAGGACCGGCAGGCCGGTGGCCTTGCGAATTCGGCCCACGTGGTCGGGAAGATCGGCGGGCAGAGCTTGGCGTTCGCCCGTGGTGCCCTGCACGGAGACGTAGTAGAGGAAACCGCTGGCGACGTCCGCGATTTGTCGCTCGCGATCGGGCGGGGTTGTCGGCGCGATCAGCATCGACAGGCGAAGGCCCGCCTGGGCGACCACTTTCGCGATGGCTGGGGCCTCCTCCAGCGATAGGTCCGGCACGATCAGGCCGTCGAAGCCCGCCGTTGCGGTCCGACTGATGAATGCCTCGACGCCCATGCGATAGACGATGGATGCGGAGACCATGGCGAGCAGCGGATAGTCGATCTCCCGGCGAGCCTTGGTCACCATTTCGAAGATGGCATTGACATGGACGCCACCGGCCAGTGCCTGGCCGAAGGCGTGCTGGATCACCGGCCCGTCGGCGATTGAATCGGAGAACGGGAAGCCTAGTTCGACGCCGCGGATGGGCAGCGCGGCCAGAGCCCGCAACATCGCCGCGGTCGCGTCGAGGCTCGGATATCCCGCGGCCAGGAACGGCCAGAGCCCGGGCGGCTTCGTGGTCAAGGCAGCGTCGATCCGGCTTTCGGCGCGATTACTGCCCAAGGTTGGCTCCTCGCAGGCGGGCGACTTCCACGCAGTCCTTGTCGCCTCGACCAGAAAGGTTGATGACGATGAGCTTGTCCGGTCCGACCTGGGGTGCGAGCTTCACGGCGTAAGCGACGGCGTGGGCCGGCTCCAGGGCGGGGATGATTCCCTCCGTGCGGCTCAGCAACTCGAAGCCGGAGAGGGCCTCCTCGTCCGTGGCGGAGAGGTACTCGACTCGGCCGGTCCGGGCCCAATAGGCGTGCTCGGGTCCGACGCCGGGATAGTCCAGCCCTGCGGAGACGGAGTGGACCGCGGCGGTCTGCCCGTCGTCGTCCTGGAGGACCATGGTGTACATGCCGTGCAGGACGCCGGGCCGGCCCTTGGAGATGGTGGCGCTGTGGCGTTTGTCGAGCCCTTCGCCGGCAGCCTCCACGCCGATCAAGCGGACCGAGGCGTCCTCCAGGAAGGGATAGAACATGCCCGCGGCGTTGCTGCCGCCGCCGACGCAGGCGAGGACGGCGTCAGGCAGGCGGCCAGCGTGCTCCACAATCTGCCGCCGGGTTTCCCGGCCGATGACGGATTGAAAGTCACGCACGATCATCGGGAAGGGGTGCGGTCCCATCACAGAGCCAATGACGTAATGGGTGGTTTCGACGTTCGCAATCCAGTCGCGCAGGGCTTCGTTGATCGCGTCCTTGAGCGTGCGTTGCCCGGAGTCGACCGGTACGACCTTGGCGCCCAGCAACTCCATGCGGTAGACGTTCAATCGCTGGCGGCGGACGTCCTCGGTGCCCATGTATACGACGCATTCCATCCCGAACATGGCCGCCGCGGTGGCGGTGGCCACGCCGTGCTGACCGGCGCCGGTCTCGGCGATGATCCGGCGCTTGCCCATTCGCCGGGCGAGGATGGCCTGACCGAGGGTGTTGTTGATCTTGTGGGCGCCGGTGTGGTTGAGATCCTCGCGCTTGAGGAAGACCTTGGCGCCATGGAGGTGTTGTGTCAGCCGCCTAGCATAGTACAGCGGGCTTGGCCGCCCCACGTAGTTGGTGAGGTAGTTGTCCAACTCGGTCCAGAAGACGGGATCGCCCTTG
Source organism: Phycisphaerae bacterium (assembly GCA_035542775.1). GTDB lineage: Bacteria > Planctomycetota > Phycisphaerae > UBA1845 > UTPLA1 > DATKKX01. The sequence continues at coordinate 17,933 of DATKKX010000426.1, forward strand.
GCTTGGGCGTAGGCATCCTCCAGTTGGCGGACCGCGGCCATCAGCGTCTCGGGCACGTACTGCCCGCCGAAAGGACCGAAGCGCCCCCGGCTGTCCGGCCAGTGTCCTGTCGGTGGTCCACTTTCGCTCATACCGGCCTCCACGTGGTCCGCCCGAATATAGGTCCTGATCGGCCGCGCTGGCAAATCGCCAGCAGATGATTGTTTCCGGCCGGAAATCGAACCGATAGAATATAGATCATGCCGGAGCCCCCTTCTAATACTGCTGAGTCATTTGCATCGCCGGCCGTCAGGCAGATATCGGTCTTCCTGGAGGACCGTGTCGGGGCCCTGTTGCGGCTGTTCAAGACTTTTGAAGGGAAGGCGGTCCGGGTGGTGGGCATGACCATCATCAATGAGGTGGACTGCGCGGTCCTGCGGCTGATCTGCGACGACAGTGATACGGCTCTCCAGCTGTTGAAAAGCAAGGGATTCCCGGTCAGCGAGGCGGAGTTGCTGGTGGTGGAGATTCCGCAGGGGCAGGGGCTGATGTCGATCTGCTCGGCGATGATGGCGGCCGAGGTGAACATCAATTACGCGTATCCGCTCTTGACCCGTCCGACCGGCCGGGCGGCGCTGGCCATCCACACCGACAGCCTGGAAGCGGCCGTGCATGTCCTTCGATCGCGGAAATTCTGCCTGATGTCGGAGGATGACCTCGGGCCGGGGCCGGCGCGATAGGATCGCGACATGTCTCCCAGATCGAGTTCCGCGTTTCCGCAGGCGATCGATGTCACGTTGAGCAATTAATCCGGCGGTATCGTTTTGTCGAGACCACGAGTCCGTCCGGAGCCTGGACTTGTCCGGGGGGCTTTTTCGGGTACGGCACTGCCGCGTTGAGGTTGGCTGGGTCGGGGGTTAGAATCCGGGCTTGAGGTTTGGCCGG
>DATKKX010000427.1:0-2322 GCA_035542775.1 Phycisphaerae bacterium
AACGGCAGAGGATCTGGTACGCCGCATCCAAAGCCGAGACGTGCTGCCCCACGAGGTATCGGCATTGGAAGGCTGGCTGTCGGTTCCGTACGGCATCATCGACTGGTACGTGGAACGGCACCCCGGTTTGACCCGGGCCAAGCTGATCATCGGACTGCATCGGCACCCCGACTGCCAGCTGGAAGGCAACACCGTTCTCAAGGTTCGGGCCTCGTCGCCGTGACGGCCGATGAAGAGCGACTACGACTACCAGTTGCCGTGGCGGCCCAACTACGAGTTGCAAGCCATTGTCGGCTGGATGATCGGTGCCGGATTGGCCACTGTCGCCGGGCGCTGGTCGGGTCTGCCGATGCAGCCATTTCAGGGCTTGACCGCTGTTTGCGTGCTTATGGGTCTTTGGCGTCTGCCCGGTGCCTTGGGCGTTTGGTACCGGAAGCACCGCCTGGCGCAGTTCAAGTTCGAGTATCTGGATGTGGATCGAGTGGCACGGACGGTACGGAAACACCCGGATCAAATCTGGTTCGGCTGGGGCTTCGATTGGGGGCAGCGGCATGCGCAGTTGGCGTATGAAATCCTCAAGCGCGACGTATCCGACCTGGTGCCGACCGATCACGCTCGCATGGGATCAACTTGGGTGCATGGCCTGGAACTCCGCGAGCAGGACATCTTTCAGCCCATTGCCCACACCGCCGGTCACACCTTGATCGTCGGCACCACCGGCGCCGGCAAGTCGCGATCCTTCGATCTGCTGATCACCCAGGCGGTCCTGCGCGAGGAGGCGGTGATCATCATCGATCCCAAGGGTGACAAGGATCTGCGCTGGAGTGCCGAGCGGGCTTGCCGGCTCATGGGGCAGCCGGAACGATTCGTCTATTTTCATCCGGCATTTCCGGAGGAGAGCGTCCGTCTAGATCCCTTGCGCAACTTCAACCGCTCCTCGGAAGTGGCCAGCCGCATCGCCACGGTGATCCTGGGAGAAAACGCATCGGATCCCTTCAAGGCCTTCGGCCAGAAATCCCTCGACAACATCGTGCAGGGGCTGTTCGCCATCGAACAGCGGCCCACGCTGGTCAAGCTCAGGCGCTACCTGGAAGGTGGGCCGGGGACGCTGGTGGCCCGCGCCTTGGAGCGCTATTTCGATCACGCGCTGGACGAAGGCTGGCGCAGTCGCGCTTCCATCAAGGGCAGGGATGCCGATGGCCGAGCGGCCGCTCTGGTCCGGTTTTACCGCGAGTCGGTACAGGCCGATCATCCCAACCTGGACCTCGAAGGGCTAATCTCGATGTTCGAACACGACCGCACCCATTTCGGCAAGATGGTAGCCTCGCTCCTGCCCATCATGAACATGCTGACCGCGGGCACGCTCGGGCCGCTGTTGTCCCCCGACCCCGGCGACGTGGACGACCCTCGTCCGATCACCGACTCGGCGCGGATCATCAACAACGCCCAGGTGGCTTACATCGGTCTGGATTCGCTGTCCGACGGCATGGTGGGTAGCGCCATCGGCTCCATCTTGCTGGCGGACCTGGCCTCGGTGGCCGGTGATCGGTACAACTACGGCGTCAACAACCGGCCGGTCAACATCTTCGTCGACGAGGCGGCCGAGGTCATCAACGATCCGTGCATTCAACTGCTGAACAAGGGGCGCGGAGCGAAATTCAGGTTGTTCATCGCCACCCAAACCTTCGCCGACTTCTCGGCGCGGACCGGTTCCGAGCCCAAGGCGCGCCAGATCCTGGGCAACGTCAACAATCTCATCGCGCTGCGCGTCATGGATGCGGAGACCCAGGAGTACATCACCGACAACCTGCCGAAGACGCGGCTGAAATACATCATGCGCACCCAGGGTATCTCCACCCATTCCGGCAACCCGGCGGTTTTCTCGGGCAATCTGGGCGAACGGCTGATGGAGGAAGAAGGCGACCTGTTCGCGCCGCAACTGCTCGGCCAGCTTCCGGACCTGCATTACATCGCCAAGCTGTCGGGCGGACGTATCGTCAAGGGTCGGGTACCGGTCCTGCGCTCACGGCTGGATCGAAAAACGTCACCATCTTGAGCCGGGACGATCATGCCACGTAGCCTGCTCCTCAGCCTGATGATCTGGCTGGTCGAGATTCTGTTCGTCACCGCCCTGGTCTCGGACGAATGGCTGCGTTCCGTCCAGCGGTCCGAAGACGCCATGATCGTGAGCTATCTGGGAGCGACGAAAGACCGGGAAATTCGGCGGGACGCACAAGACTGGTTCGACACACTGTTCGTCCGAACCGGTATTCAGGACAGCGTCTGGCACTACTTCATCCCCACGGAAGCCGAACGCCAAGG
>DATKKX010000428.1:0-16017 GCA_035542775.1 Phycisphaerae bacterium
CGACAACGCCGGGCTCCACCTCGAGTCGGGCACGCACAACCTTGGTCGCCTCGATCAGGTCGTCGTACGTGTTGTCCGGCCGGCCGTAAACCTCGGCGACGACGCTGGCCAGCACCGGCGGGCCGGGCGGCGTCTCGACGATCTTCAGCCGCGCGGCGTGACGGCCGGCGATGGCCGTCAGGCCATCGCGGAGCCGCAGCCCGATCGCGTGGCTCTGCTGCGGCCGGCTCTTCTTCCCGACGAGATTGACGCGGACTTCGGCGACGTTCGGCCCGCGGCGGAGATAGTAGTGCCGCACCATGCCGTTGAAGTCCATCGGCGAGGCAACACCGATGTAGGACGTATAGTCAGTCACCTCGGGCACTTGTCGCAGATAGTGTTCGAACTCCCGCACCGCCGCGTCGGATCGCTCCAGCGTCGTACCCTCGTCGAAGTCGAGCACCAGCAGCAACTCGTTCTTGTTGTCGAACGGCAGCATCTTCAGCGGCACGTGCCGCGTCGCCGCGAGCAGGGTGGCCCCCAACGTCAGCCCGCCCATGATGAACAGGAACGCCCATGCCTTCCGGCGCGAATGAAGCAACGGCGCCATCAACGGATAGAACAGGCGGTACAGAGAAGTCTGCTTGAGATCCCCAACGGCGTGCGGATCAGCCGATGCATCTGGCTGATGGCTGACGGCTGACGGCTGACGGCTATACATGTTGCGAAGCACATGATACGCCAGCCACGGCGTGATGGTGAACGCCACGACCATCGACATCAGCATCGCGACCGGCACGTTCAAGGCCATCGGCCGCATGTACGGTCCCATCATGCCGGTGATGAAGAACATCGGCAGGAACGAGACCATGACCGCCAGCGTCGCGGTGATCAGTGGCGGGCGAATCTCGGCGACGGCCTCCAGCACGATCTCCCGTGTCGCCCGGCCGCGAATCGAGAAGTGCCGGGCGATATTCTCCACGTCGACGATCGGGTCATCAACCAACAGGCCGAGCGAGAGGATCAGCGCGAAGAGCGTGACGCGGTTGATGGTGTAGCCGAAGAGCAGGTTGACGGTCAGCGTCAGGCCGAAGACGACCGGCACGGCGACGGCAACGATGAGCGACTCCCGCCAGCCCAGCCCGATGGTGAGCAGTGCGATGACAATGAAAATGGCGACTGCCAGCGCCTCGACCAACTCGTTGACCTTTTCGTTGGAGGTCAGGCCGGCGTTGCGGGTGATGACCAGATCCATGTCATCGGGTACTACGTCGGCCTTCAGTTTTCGAGCCGCGGCGACGACCTCGTCGGCGACCCAGACGGCGTTGGAGCCCTTCTTCTTGGACAGGGCGATGGTGACGGCAGGATCGGAGTGGTCCTGCGGTCTCACCGAGGCCAAGCTCGCGGCGCCGACGACCGCGCCGGCTTCGTTGGGATTCTCATCGAATCCGCGTGCCGGCCCCCAGCCGTGCCGCACATAGCTGCTGGCCTCGGCGGGGCCGTCGATGATCGTGGCCACGTCCTTCAGGAAGACGGGGCGATCCTGGAAAACGGCGACAACCAGTTCCTTGACCTCCTCCGGCCGGACAAATGCCTTGCCCGCCTCAACGCGATAGACCTCGTCCTGTCGTGTGAACTCGCCCGCCGTCCGGTTGACGTTAATCAGGCCGGCGGCCCGCTGGATCTCGACCGGCGAGACGTGATAGGCCTGCATGCGATCGGGATCGAGGCGGACGTAGACCACCCGCGGCTGCCCGCCGACGACGTAGGCCCGCGAGACATCCTTGATTGCCGCCAGCCGCTCGACCAGCTCCTCAGCTACACGCCGCAGCGCGAACTCATCTACCGTTCCTGCACCATCGCCATCACCTCCATCTGCGTTTTGACTTTTCTCCGTCAGCGTCAGCGTGACGATGGGCACGTCGTCGATCTCGACCGGCTTGACCACCCAGCCGGTCACGCCAGGCGGCACGATGTCGAGGTTCTCGTCGATCTTCTTGCGGAGCTTGACCAGGCTGCGCTCGCGGTCTTCGCCGACGTAGAAGCGGACCGTGATAATAGCCTGGTTCTCGCGGGCCATGGAATAGACGTACTCCACACCGTCGATCTGGTAGAGCAGACGCTCCAGCGGTGTGGCAGCGAGACGCTCGACTTCTTCGGCGGAGTGGCCCGGAAAGCTGACGATTACGTCAGCCAGCGGTACGACGATCTGCGGGTCCTCCTCGCGCGGAGTGATGACCAGCGAAGAGATACCGAGAGCCGTGGCAAGCAAAATCAGAATCAGTGAGAGGTTGGACCGCAGGAAGATCCGCACGATCGCGTTGGTGAAGCCGTGGCGCGGATGAGCGGCGGCGGCGCCGTGAGGAGGAGCATTCATGTTGTCCCGATTGTTCGAAGTCATCGTGCCGTTCACGATCGCTGTCGCCCTCCGGGACCTGAGGTACTATCCGACGGCGCCGGGCATGGCGCCGTTGTCGTCGCGGGGGTCGAGGACTTGGACGAAGGGCCGGCATACACTACGACCTGCTCGCCGGGCCGCAGCCCCGAAAAGACCTCGATCGACTCACCGAACGTCCGCCCAAGCCGCACGGTTCGGCGCTGCACCACGCCGCCTTCGGCGACGTCGACGACATCAAGCTGGCCGATCCGCCGGATGGCCCCGGCCGGTACGACCAGTACCTCCTGCTCGTCCAGCGGTATCAGCAGCCGGCCGAACATTCCACTGTAGATGCCCGGCGGGCACGGGCCAGTCACTTTCACGGCGAAGGTGCGACTGGCCGACTCGGCCTCGGGCACGATCTCACTGACGCTGCCCTGGCACTCCTTGCCAAGGGCCTCGACGAAGACGCCGATGTTCTGGCCCACCTTCAGCCGATGAGTCAGCGACTCGCGCACGCTGGCCACGAGCTGCATCCGCGTCGGATCGAACAGCGTCAGCAGCACCTGCCCGGGCTGCACCATATCGCCCTCTTCGACCTTCTTGTCGATGACGGTCCCGTCGATCGGCGAGCGGACGACGCTGTAATCGAGGATCGTCGCCGCCTCTGTCCGGGCCTGTTCCGCCTGCCGCAGTGCAGCCTCGCCGGATCGCAACGCGTTGGATGCGCGGTCAAACTCGATCTGGGCAGCGTTGCCCTGCTTGAGAAGGCCGTCGATCCGGTCGAACTCGATCTGGGCCTGGTCACGCGCGGCCTTGGCGTGATCCACGGCCGCCTGGGCCTGCTGCAATCGGGCCTTCAGGTCGGCGTCGTCCAGGCGAACCAGGATCTCGTCCTTGGCCACGCGCTGACCGGCGAGGACCTTCACCGCTATGACCCTGGCCAGCAGCTTCGACGCCAGCGATATCTCGTGAACGGCCTGAATCGTTCCGACGGCCGTTTCCGTCGCCGGGATACGAATAATGCGGACAGGCTCGACCGTCGCCCCGGGCGCTAGCGGGCGACCGGCCGACTCGACCGTCTCCGCCGCGAGGCCTACGGAAGAAGTGCCGATCTTGCGATGAAAGCCCCCCGCCAGCCACGTCATCAGGATGACCACCGCCACGGCGAAGACGGCCGCGACGGCGATCTTACGGACGAGCGGGCTGAGGAGGGTCGAAGCGGCTGTTTTGCTCATGATCTGCTCCGGTTGGCACGGCGAGCTGTGCCTCGCCTTCAACTAGGCCGACCTGACGCCCAGCTTCCGCAGAAAGGTCATCATCGGGCACCAGTTCGTCAAGCCCGACTGGAAAAGGTTCAACCCGACGAAAGCAGTGAAAAGGTACCAGGCGGGATGCACCCAGTGGCCCAAGGCCAGGCTGAGCAGTGTGAAAGTGCCCGCGATCGGGCGAAGGGAACGCTCGATGGTCATGGCATCGGTCTCCTATGGGAGGCGGCGGCCCGCCGGAAAGCGTCAGGGGGCCAGCTCGTGGTTCCTGATGCAGGTGATGATGTTCACGGCCCCGGGGTTGTCCACGTGATAACAGACCGTCTTCCCGTCGCGCCGGCTGGCCAGCAGGCCGTGGGCCCGCATGAGGTTGAGATGCTGGCTGCACGCGTTGTGGGGGATGTCCAGGCGTTCGGCGAGCTGGCCGACGGTCAATTCCTGGGCGACCAGCAATTCGGTGATCCGCAGCCGGTGGGGGTGGCCCAGGACGCGAAGAATCGGAGCGACTCGCTCGAGCGCCTCCGCGGGGATGGGCTTTGTCAGGGTTCTTCTATTTATCATACTGTCATTATATCATGACTTTTTGATATATCAAGCGGGCCTAGCGCAGTTTTTACTGTTTCTGGCCACAGCCCGGAGGGATACGGCCTTCGCCCGAGGACGCGACCGGCCCACCTAGTGGCGGCGATCCTCCGGGCGGTCGTGGATGGTGGTCCGAATCTGCAACCGCCAGGCCCCAACGGTTGTAGAACGAAGCATGCCGGGCGTCGGCCGCTGATTGACAGGCTGTCGCCGGCGAGGGTGTCTGATTAGAATGGACAGTCCTGCGTCGACCGAAAACGCCGCCGACGTCTGGCGGCGCGGCGCAGACCCATGAGCGAGGAATAATCATGCAGCGTTTCAACTGCCTTCTGGTGAGCATGACGGCGGCGGCTTTTGTGGCGATGTTGAGTCTGGGAACCGCCGTGCTGGCGCAGGAAAAGGAGAAACCCGCCAAGGACACCGAGTCCAAGGCTGGCACGGCAGAGGGCAAGACCAAGGCCGATGAGGCCAAGAGCGAAGTGACGCTTTCGGTCGGCGACCCGGCCCCGGCGATGAAGGTTGAGAAGTTTATCAAGGGCGCGCCGGTCGAGAAGTTCAAGCCCGGCCAGGTATATGTGGTTGAGTTCTGGTCGACTTGGTGCGGCCCCTGCAAGACCGCCATGCCCCATCTGACGGAGTTGCAGAAGAAATTCAAGGACAAGGCGACCTTCATCAGCGTCAACGTGTGGGAGGACAACGAATACAACGATGAGACGCTCAACAAGGTCGAGAAGTTCATCAAGAAGAACGACGAAAACATGGGCTACACCGTGGCCTTCGACGGAGCCAAGAAAGAGACCGACAAGGCCTACATGAAGGCCGCCGGGCAGAATGGCATTCCCACCGCGTTCGTGGTCACGGGCGACAGCAAGATCGCATACATCGGCCACCCCGAGGACAAGGAATTCGAAGCGACCATCCAGCAGCTCGTTGACAACAAGTTCGACATGAAGGCCGCGATTGCCGCCGCCAAGGAGCGCAAGGCGAAGGAAGAGGCCTTCATGAGGGACCAGAAGAAGGCCATGAAGCTGATGCAAGAGGCGCAGGAGCTGATCGAGGACGACAAGCTCGACGAAGGGCTCGCCAAGATGGACGAGATCGTCAAGCTCAACGCGGACTTTGCTCCGATGGTCGAAATGCAGAAGTTCACCCTCCTCATGGATCAGGAGCAGTACGACAAGGCCTACCAGGTCGCCAAGAAGCTGATCGAGGGGCCCGCCGGTGACTCTGCCGACACCCTCAATGCTATTGCATGGGCCATCGTCGACCCTGAGGCCGACGTGGGCCAGCGGGATGTGAACGTCGCCCTCAAGGCGGCGGAGAAGGCCGTGAAGCTGACGGAGAGCAAGAGCGCGGCCATCCTCGACACCCTGGCTCGCTGCTACTGGCTGAAAGGCGACAAGGCCAAGGCCGTCGAGCTCCAGACCAGGGCGGTCGAGTTGGCCAAGAAGGACGAAGGGCTCCCCGACGAAGCCAAGGAAGGCATCAAGGCAGCCCTTGATGAGTACAAGAGTGATGCCAAGGCGGAGAAAAAGGAGGGTAAACCAGCGAAAGAGAAGAAAGAGAAGGAGGCCGACGAAGAAGAGGATGACTAGCCTCGTCAACCCGAGGCGACATAGCGGAGCCGCTTCACTCAGATGCTCGAACCGGGTACCACGGGTAAAGACTTGGCCGCCGCGCCGGCCGGTATTTCAAGGCCGGCGGCTGGGACTCGCCGGTGCTGCGATCCCCTCCGGCGCGGCCCGAGCCGAACTCGTAGTGGCTCCGACACTGCCGGTCCACTCCTGGAGGTATTTCCTGCTGAGTGAATCCTCCGGTTCGATCTGCAGGGCCCCCCGCAGTGCTTCCCGCGCCGCCGCGTCCCGTCCCTGCTCATGGAGCAATAAAGCCCAGCCGCGCCACGCGAGAATGCTCTGCCGGTCGGCCAGTGCCCCGGCCTCGAAATGCTGCATTGCGTCCTCCAACCGCCCCTGCTGTTTCAGCAGCAAAGCGAGATTGGTGTGAGCGCGGCTATGCGTCGGATTCTGCTCCAGGGCAATCTGATACTCCGCCATTGCGGCGTCGCGATGGCCGCTTTCGTCGAGCTGGACCGCCAGGTTGTAATGCGCGTCCGAAAAGTCGGGCATCAGCCCGATGCTGTATCGTAACGCGGCGAGGTATTCGGCCTCGTGCGACGGGCCCTGTTTGCCCCAGGCCCGCCAGATCTGCCGATGGGCCTGTGTGTTGGTCGGCCACAGTTCCAACGCTCTATACAGTTCCCGGAGGCCATCGTCATACGCTCCGCGATTGACCAGCACCGTTCCGTATCCGCAGTGTGCGATCGAACTTTCGGGCTGCATCCTGATCGCGTCCGCCCACAGCATCTCCGAATTCCGCCAGACAGTACATTGGGCAACCGTCAGACCGGCCAGCATGAGCACGGCACCGGCCGAGACGACGACCAGCCCGCCCCTGACGAGCCGCCTTGCCGCTGGTGACGCGGCGATGCGTAGCACGCCGGCCGCCACGAGGATCGCGAACACCACCCCCGGCAAGTAGCTGTACCGGTCTGCGACTTCCTGCTTGCCGCTCTGCACGATGCCCGAAACCGGCACGATGAATAAACCATACGTCGCCGCCGCCACAATCAGCCACCGCCCGCGGCCCTGGATCAGCAGCCAACCCAGTACGACAACCGCAGCCAGAACCACCACCACGGAGGCAACATATCGCCCCTCAAAGACGTTCGCCGGCAGGTGCAGCTCATAGATTGGCGACAGCCCGACCGGCACGGCGGTTTTTGTGACATAAGAGCAAAGCCCGTAGCAGGTCTGCACAAAACGGGCGAATGTAGGATAGACCGTCAGATCATAGACGGCTTGCATGGCAGCTTGGGCATGCACGGCCAGCGCGGCAAAGACCGCCGCCAGTATGAAAAACGGTATCTTCTCGAAGAAGGCGATTCGAAATGCGGCCCCGCGATTGGTGCCGGCGCTGCCGGCCGCGGCTTCAAACCGACGCAACGGATACCAATCAAGCAACAACAAGATCGGCGGCAGCACGACCGCTAGCGACCTGCTCAACAGCGAGAGCACGAAGGCCGCCAGGGCCGGCCCGAGCCATCGCCATCGCCGCGCCGCCGGGCCAAACGGCGCATGCAAGTAACACAGCACGGTGAGCAGCAGGAAAAAGGAGCTGAGCACGTCGCGCCGTTCGGTGGCCCAGGCCACCGACTCGACCCGCAGTGGGTGCCAGGCGAACAGCAGCGCGGCCAGGACCACAACAGCGTGCAAGTCCCACCCATCGGCGCCAGACACGGGCTTCGCCTCCCCGGCTCCGAGCCGCACCATGCACAGCAGCCGCAGCGCGATCAGGCAAACCAGTGCCGCATTAGCGGCGTGCAGCAACAGATTCGTCAGGTGATAGCTGCGCGGATCGAGACCGTCGCCGAATGCCGCCCGCCCCCACAGATAATCGACCGCCAGCGTGACCCAGCTTAGCGGCTGGTAATGCCCCGCGAACGTGGTGGTGAACATCCACTCCAGCCGGGCGCCGTCCAGCCCGCGATAGTGCTCATTGCGCGTCAGGTTGTCCCAATCGTCCCAGGTAACCAGTTCGTTGCGAAGTGTGACCGCGAACACCAGACAAGTGGCCAGCCCCACGGCCGTCGCCAGCACGGCACGCTGGAGACGCGGGCGCACCGCGCCATGGGCGCCCTCCGCGCCGCGGCGTGCGGTCGCATCTCCATGCCTGGGGCTCGACTTTGAACTCCGGACGCGATCTCGCGCCACTGATCCTCCTCGCGTTGCGGCCGCCCAACTGCGCCGGAGGCCGCGGCCGATAGGATCTTGTGGATGCTCCCCACTCTAGTCAAGGAACGGAGGTGCACTGCGATCCGCGCGGTTTGCCCCGGGATAATCAACCTCAACGCGATGATTTCCCGATGGCGCGCCGCTAAAATGCCTCGCATGGACACCCCATCACCATTCGATTTCTTCGACGTGCAGTCGCTGCTTAGCGATGAGGAGCGGCAGGTCCGGGACACGGTGGCCCGTTTCGTCAACGAGCGCCTGCTGCCCATCGTGCCGAAAGCCTTCGAGGAACACCGCTTCCCCGTCGAACTGGTGCCCGAAATCGCGGCGCTGGGTCTGCTCGGCTGCAACATCGAGGGCTACGACTGCGCCGGCCTGAACAACGTCTGCTACGGTCTGGCCTGCCAGGAGCTGGAGCGCGGAGACAGCGGCATGCGCAGTTTCGTCTCCGTCCAGGGCAGTCTGTGCATGTATCCGATCCTCACCTACGGGAGCGACGAGCAGAAGCAAAAGTGGCTGCCGCGGATGGCTCGCGGCGAAGCCATCGGCTGCTTCGGCCTGACCGAGCCGGACGGCGGCTCCGATCCCGGGGCCATGCGGACGCACGCCCAGCGCAAGGGCGGCGACTGGGTGCTCAACGGGGCCAAGATGTGGATCACCAACGGCACCATCGCCGACCTCGCGGTCGTCTGGGCGAAAACGGATGAAGGCGTTCGCGGCTTCCTCGTCGAGAAGGGCACACCGGGCTATACCTCGCGCGACATCCTCCGGAAGTTCTCGCTCCGCGCCTCCGTTACGTCCGAGTTGTTCTTCGACAATGTTCGTGTGCCGGAAGCCAACGTGCTGCCGCAGGCGGTCGGGCTCAAGGCGCCGCTGAGCTGCCTGACGCAGGCGCGGTACGGCATCGCCTGGGGCGTGATCGGCCCGGCCATCGCATGCTTCCAAGAGGCGATGCAGTTCGCCAAGATTCGCGTCCTCTTCGGCCGACCGCTGGCCCATACGCAGACCATTCAACGCCGCCTCGCGGACATGTGCCGGCGGATCACCACGGCGCAACTCCTCGCCCTTCATCTCGGGCGGCTCAAGGACGCCGGTCGGATGCACCACAGCCAGGTCTCGATGGCCAAATGGAACAACTGCCGCATGGCCCTCGACATCGCCCGCGAGGCCCGCGACATCCTCGGCGCCGGCGGGATCAGCATCGAGTGCTCGCCCATCCGCCACATGCTGAACCTGGAAAGCGTCATCACCTACGAAGGAACGGAAACCATCCACGAACTGATCGTGGGGCGTGAACTTACGGGGGTGGAGGCGTTTTAGTGGTTGACAACGGCCGTATCGTCCCCGGTGTTCAGCCGCAGACTAGTCGCATAGGAGGCAGGCAATGAACCGATACAAGCGAGCCTTGGCTTTCCACGGTCCCTTCTTCCTCGTGTCTTGTTTCATCGCAACGGCTTTTCCAGACATGGTGCGAGCACAAGACGAGCCGGCGCCGGACCTGGAAAAAGCCGTTGCCGCGCTGCGGAATATCAAACCCGGCGAGTTGAGCGAGGCGGAACAGAAGCAGAGGTCCAAGGAAATTGACGAGGCGTGGAGAGTCATCACTCTTGCCGGCCTGAAAGGTCTGGATCGGCTCAAAGAAGAGGTTGCCAAGGTTGACCGCGAGGGGAACAAGGACGATTTCTTCAAGCTGAATGCGGCCCGGCTGATCTGGAAGATGGTCGGGCGAAGAGAATGCGACACTATTGCGGCCATCTGGAACAGCACAGATCTGTCGGCGCAATACAGCTACGTATTCTTCACAGCAGTCGAGGCGGCCGAGACCCAGGACAAGAAAGTGCTGCCGATGCTCAGGGCTGTCCTGCGCGACGATAAGGGGAGCGTATACATCGCTCAACACGCTATGAACCTGACGTGGCCGCGACCACAGGAGTTTATCTGGGGACTTTACGGTTCGAAAGGGCTGCCCGTCCTGGTCGATGTGCTGAAGACCTCCAAGGACCCAGTCAAACTTCGGACCGCAATCGTTCTGTTAGGCGAATCACACTATGTGGACGCGATCCCATTGATCCGTCAATTCGCCAAGACCGGCGAAGGCAAGGTGCGGGATTTCGCCATTGAGTGGCTGGGCGAATTCGGGCACCCGGATGATTACGAATTTCTGGTATCCGGCTTGAAAGCTCAGGACGCGGATCAACTCGCCGCACATGTCAGAGCGATCAAGTCATACGAGGATCTGCGTGCAGTTCCTCTGCTCATCAAGTTGCTGGGGACGGAGAGCAACGAGGTTCGGATGTTGGTGATTAAGGCACTTGAGTGCCTGGTCACCGTGCAGGGCCTGGATGCGCTGCACAAGCATGCGACAGAAACCAAGGACCCCAAGGAGCGGGCCGAGACCAAGAGGTTTGTCGACAGCCTCATGAGGTCCTTGAAGCTCGATTGGGACGATTATGCCGCCAAACCCGCCGAAGAGCAGGCGCTTCTTCTGGCTCATGGTGACACGCGTGAGCAGCGGTTCCTGCTGAGGGAAGGCGATCGCAAGTTGACGCACAAGGGCTTGATGAAGGCCGCCAAGGAATGGAAGAAACGACACACCATAAACGGCGGCGACTACAAGTGGGTCGAGGATCGCCACATTCTGGCCGCTGCTACGCCCCAAGATATCAGCCTGCTACTGGACGTCCGGGCCTCGGTCTACACGCGCATTTCCGACGAGTGCCTCGACGAAGTGGAGACTCTGAATGATCTAGTCCTGAGGCTCGCGAGAAGCCAATACCGAGAGGCCGTTGGCGTCTGCGCCAAGGTGGAACCGAAACGCGACAAGACAGACTCGGCCGGGGGAAACGGCGACACCCGGCGCACGACTCCTTCTTCCAAGCCGGACGAGCAGGACGATTGAACGGAGTGGCTGGTTCAGGCCACCTTCTTCGCCATCCTTCTCGCCGCCGCACGATAGACCATCCCCAGCGCGAAGATGAGGAAAATCAACTGCGCGCACCGCCATGCGATGTGATCAGTCAGGCCCTGTGCCTGCCTGGATGTGTGATCGACAGCCCCCAGCATCCGCGAATCCACTTCCCGGATGTTCGCCGCCAGCTCCGGCGAATCCAACAGTTTGCGGGCTTCCGCGGTAAACAGGCGTAGCTCTGTCGCCGTGGCGGTCAGCGTTTCTGCCGTCCGCCGAACATCGTCGAGATGGTCCGAGGAGGCACCATTGCCCTCGCCCTGAGCAACCGGCACTGCAGGTGGGATGGACTGCGCCATGGCGGCCGGTTCTGCGCCTGCCGCGGGCGCATCGGCGCCTTTACCGCGAAAGCCGTCGACGGTTTCGCCGATGGTGCGGGCGGTCGCCTCCCATGCCCGACCGGCGTCGGCGACGCTCTGACCGGTCCGTTCGATCGCGTTGGCGGTCTTCTCCGCTTGCGCCAGCGTGGACTGGATGTTGCCCTGCTTCGAATCGATCTCGTCGATCAAACCGGAAGCCTGCCGGCGCAGCTCTTCCGGCAGCTTGTCCGCCGTCTCCGACAATCGGGCCGAGCTGCGCGAGAACTGCTCGAAGCTCGACAAGGCCGAGCTGATCAGCCTGTTGTCCTCCAGCTCGGCGAGCAGCAACAGCAACTGCCAGCGGATGTTTTCGGGGAGCGTCTCGAAGTCGTCGGTGAACCGGTCGGCAACCTGCGTAAATCCTCGAATCGCCTCGGCGCCGCGATCCACGCCGCCCATGGCGCGAAACGGCGCCAAGGGAAGAGTCACGATGGCGGTGAGGGCATTCGGTTCGCCGGCGGTGGTCGTGGTTGTCGTGCGAACAACGGCGCCGTTGAACCCGGCACGGATGGGGTTCGCGTACGCGAAGGCCTCCGCGTCCTTCTTGGCCTTCACGAACTGCTCCTCGGACATGAAGGTGCGGCCGATTCGCTCGATCTCGCTTTGCAGGCGCTGTGCGGCGCTGATAGCAACGTCCTGTTGCCCGCCGAACAACTCGCACCCGTCGCCTTCCTGGAAGTACTGGTTCATTCGAATGCACAGGGTCCACAAGTCAAGGAATACCTTCAGGTCCTCGTCCTGCCGGAAGATCATGTAGCAGGCGGAGATCATGCGGACTTGCCACATCAGGGTGTTCTTGCGCGTATTGGCGTCCGTTGCCGCCGCCTCGATCTTGCCCGCCGCCTGCTTGACGGTGGACTCGAAGACATCCTTGAAGTCGTCCAGGGCGGCGTGAAGCTCTTCCTTTGAGATCTTCGATTGCTCGACGACAGGAGCGGACGTCGGCCGATGCTCGAAGATCCGCGGCTGGGCGCAGCCGCCCAGGACGCAGAACGTCAGCGCCATCATCGCCGCAGCAGGCATCGCCCCCATGCCGTGCCCGCATACCTCTCGTCCGCGCTTGTTCATCACTGCCTCTCGCTCGTGCCGCTGCGATCCGCACAAACCGCGGTCGCCCGATCCCCGGCGCTGCCGACCGGCCGCTCCCGTCGGGGATGGGCGGCATCCCGGCTTCAATATGTTTTTCGGCAAGCACTGCGCCCCAAGACGAGGTAGGGCCGGCTCCGCCCGCCTCCTTTTGGTGCAGGATGGCCAGCCGGGTAATCATGACCCCTGGTGCTGATATCGCAGCACCGCCATCCGCTCTTTGTCGCAGTACAGCAGCTCGAACCCCAGCTCGCCGACAATCCAGTCCAGTGGCCCGGCGGAGTAGTAGGCCACATGCGTGGCATCGCGGGCATACCACCAATCTCTGATCGCCGCCGGGCCGCCGTACAACAACGTCATCACGGTCAGATGCCCGCCCGGTCGAAGCAGCCCGCGGATTTGCTCCAGTTCCCGATGCGGCTCGGCAAAGTGCTCAAAGGTCTCGATGGAAACCACCACATCGAAGGGCTGTGGCCCATCCGCCCCGCTGTTAAACAACGGATCGTAGCCCGCCGCTTCGTAACCCGCCCGGCGCAGCAGCTCCAGCAGCACCAGAGCAGGCCCGCTGCCGTAATCAAGCACGCGGCGGGCGTCACCGGCATATCGCCGCAGAAGGGCAATCGGACGATTGAGCATTTCCACGTAGCGCGCATCCTCAAGGTTATAGCGGTGCCGTGCATGGCAAGTCCGCTGGTCCTCGGTTGACAAGTGACATGGCCGTGGCACTGGGATCAGATCGCACGTGGGGCACCGGAAAAATCGGCGCCCGCGATCCTCGTGGATCGGCACCGTGCCGGCGCCGCAGAGTGGACAAGGCAATGTCATGTTCGGTTATGATACGGTGGGCCGGCGGCGGCCGGAGAGGCGGACAGCCCGGCGAGCAGAAAGTTTCATGTCAGCGCGAGTCGTGAATTTTTTCTGCGCCTTTTTCGTGCGGCGCCCGGCAAGTTCCCGTTGACGCGATAGTTGCGGATGAAGTCGTCTCGACCGGCGAGAAATCGGCTTGTTCTCTCATAACCGATCAGGAACCGTGAGCTTACGAGCACGCAACATTTTGTGCCCACCTCGTTGACATCCACTAGCGCTTGGGCTATTAAGAATATTGCCCGAAAGGCATTGTCGAAGCTAACCCGATAATCATTCCGGAGCGAAAGAGCGGAATGGCCGGTGGGGTTCTGACCGCCAGGCTGCGGGTTGGCGCGTCCCCTTCAAGGTGCGATGGCACTACTACCATCTAGAGGGGGACGGGGTCTCAGGAGCCGGATCCGCATACCAGGGCTGGCCAGCCGGCGCCTGATCTGGATAAGCAGTTTGCCAACGATAACTGGCAATGAGGAAACGAGTTACAGGTGCAACCATGGTCTCTGTCTCGACGGACCGAGTCAGTGGGGTCGACAAGGAAGTCGGCATCCGAGCGCGCCAGAGCGATCTGGGGCTCTCAGCCAACTCGCTACGCGTCTTGCGCGCGCGATACCTGACCAAAGACGAGTCCGGCCAATGCACCGAAACGCCGGACGACCTGTTTGACCGCGTCGCCCAAACGATTGCTGATGTCGAAAAAACCTTCGGCGCGGATGACGCCGCCCGCGACCAGTGGAAGGCCAGCTTCAAGCGGTTGATGACCTCGCTGAAGTTCATGCCCAACAGCCCGACTTTGATGAATGCCGGGCGTTCGATGGGCATGCTCAGCGCCTGCTTCGTCCTGCCGGTGCCGGACTCCATCGACGGCATCTTCGATTCGATCAAGAACACGGCGCTGATCCAAAAAGCCGGCGGCGGTACGGGCTTCGCTTTCGACAGCCTGCGCCCGACCGGCGACTACATCAGCTCCAGCGGAGGAACAACCAGCGGGCCGATCAGCTTCTGGCGGGCCTTCAGCGAAGCCACCAACGCGATCCAGCAGGGCGCCTTCCGCCGCGGCGCCAACATGGGCATGATGAATATCCATCATCCCGATATTCTGAGATTCCTCTACGCCAAGCAGGACCTGACCAAGTTCACCAATTACAACATCTCGGTGAAGATCACCAACGAGTGGATGGAAGGATTCCTCAAGGAGCCCAACGCCCCGCACTTGACCAGAAATCCCCGCAACGGCCAGGAGTTCTACCTGCCTCGGGATCTCAACATCGACGACTACCAGATCAAGCAACTCGTCCCCGTCGAGCAGTACGACGGGCAGACGCCGCTCTACACCCGACAGGACGTTTGGAACATCATCGTCCGGCACGCCTGGCAGACGGGAGAGCCGGGCGTGGTGTTCATCGACCGCATCAACGAGGACAACCCGACGCCGCAACTGGGGAGGATCGAGGCCACCAACCCCTGCGGCGAGCAACCCTTGCTGCCGTACGAGGCCTGCAATCTGGGCAGCATCAACCTGGGCATGTTCGTCACCGATGCATGCACGCCGAAGGCGGAAGTCGATTGGGAAGCGCTGCGCGAAACCATTCATGCCGCCACGCGATTCCTCGACGACGTCATTGATGCCAACCGCTACCCGCTCCCGCAGATCGCCGACGTCTGTCGGGGCAACCGCAAGATCGGCCTGGGCGTCATGGGTTTCGCCGACGCCCTGTACAAGCTGGGTGTGCCCTACAACTCGCCCGAAGGTGTCGCCTGGGGCGAGCGGCTGATGAAGTTCATCAACGATGAGTCGCACAACTACTCCGAGATGCTCGCCGGGGAACGCGGCTGCTTCGCCAATTGGAAGGGCAGCATCTGGGACACCCGATTCCACCGCCCGATGCGGAACAGTTGCACGACCACGGTCGCGCCGACGGGCACTATCAGCATCATCGCCGACTGCTCGGGCGGCATCGAGCCGATGTTCAGCCTAGCCTTCTTCCGCAATGTACTGAAAGGGCAGGACTCCGAAAACACGCCGATGGTGGAGACCAACGAGACATTCCTGCGCGTCGCCAAAGGGCGGGCTTTCCACAGCGACGCCCTGATGGAGCGCATCGCCAAGGAAGGGACGCTCGCCGGCATTGACTCCGTGCCCGCGGAGATCAAACGGGTCTTCGTCTGCGCCCACGACATCGAACCGGAATGGCACGTCCGCATGCAGGCTGCTTTCCAGAAGCACTGCGATTCGTCGATCAGCAAGACGATCAACTTCTCCCACGAAGCAACCGTGGACGACGTGGACGGCATCTACCGGATGGCTTATGAACTGCGTTGCAAGGGCGTCACCGTTTACCGGGACGGCTGCCGGGCCACCCAGCCCATGGCCCTGGCCGAGTCCAACAAGAGGCACGAAGAAATGGCCGCCAAAGACGAGCCGCCAAGCGGGCCGGCTCCCGGCGAGGACCGCCTGGAGAAACCGGCGATCACCACGGAAACCAACCTCTTCGGCGAGCGGATAACGCACGTCAAGCACAAGACGCCTACGCTGCAGCCCAAGGAGTTGCCGGCCATCACCAGCGGCATCCGCATCCGCCAGCCGACGCCGTTCGGCAACATGCACATCCAGATCACGGTCGATCCCAATGAGGATCGCGAGTTGGAGGTCTTCGCCCAGCTCGGCAAGGGCGGCGACATCGCGACGAGCGACCTCGAGGCCATCTGCCGGCTGATCTCGTTGTGGTTGCGGGCCGGTGGTTCGCTC
>DATKKX010000429.1:0-5695 GCA_035542775.1 Phycisphaerae bacterium
GCTAGCGGGTTGAACATCGCCGGCAAGATAAGCCAGTAATTCCCGCCGGCCACCGCTGCGAATTGCAGGAGCCATATGTGCACGGCTATCGTCAGCAGGATGCCGCCCAGCCCAGCGGAGAACTCGCTCCGTCCGCGAGAGAGGATGAAGAAGAGAGGCGTGTACCAGCAGACCAATGCTGCCGTCGACACAACGCTTACCACACACAGCCAGAGGACCGGATGTGTGACGGCGGTCGTATAGGCAATTTCGTAATTCCTGACCCCGTTTCCGGCCAACCACTTTGAAAGCGTCTGCAGCGGACCGTCGGACGGTCCGATCTGGTAATAGGACACGGGCGTAATGCGGAAGCCTCTGCTCCACAGTGCCAGAGCACCCGCGGCTGTGGCGATCGCCATGATGCCCAGGACTTGGTAAAGCCCGGCGCGCCACTTGGCCAACAGCACGTCGGCACGGGAAACGGGCTGGGCAATCAGGAAGCCCCAGGTGCGATCGGCACGCTCGGTGGCCACCGGGCCCATGGCGATGAAGATCGTCATCAGCACGCCGACCGGCCAGTAGATCAGCACGGCGGCTTCGTTGCTGGGGATGATTTGAGCCCTGAGCATTCCGGCGAGGAGGGCGCTCAGGACAATCGTGCCGAGGACGAATCGCCAGTGCTGTTCCTGCCATTCTTTGCGCAGCAGGGCGGCGCGGATTGACTTGCGCGTGACCTTTGGAGGGGGCACGGGAGTTGGAGGAGGCTCATGCATGGAGTTCCTCCCGCCGGCCCGTCACGTAGGCCTCGAAGATCTCGTCCAGGTTGAGATCGACGAGCCGCAGCCCGTCGCGACTCATGGATGTTAGAGGCCCTCGCACCGCCTCGACGTTTTCGACGGTCAAGGCCCACGTTCCGTCCCTGGAGTCGGCATCCAGGATGCTGGCCAGGCTCGGTAGCCGGGCTCCTTCCTTGGGCTGCATGACGACGCGTTTGACCGACTCGCGGAGCTTGTCGACTGGGGCGGACTTGATGATTTTGCCGTCATGCAGGATCGCCACCTGGTCGCAGATGGGCTCGATTTCGTAGAGCAGGTGTGAAGAGAAGAAGACCGTGACGCCCGCCTCCTGGAGATGGCCGATGACGTCGCGAAGAAAGTCGCGGCGGGCCACGGGGTCCAGACCCAGCGTGGGATCATCGAGGATGACGATCCTGGGACGATGGGCCAGCGCCAGCAAGAGGGCCAGGCGGCTGGCTTGCCCTTTGGACAACGTTCCGACTTTGGCGTCGGCATCCAAGTGCATCTGCCGGCGAAGCTGCTCCGCCAGAGTCGGGTCCCAGGTGGGATAGAATCTCGCGAGCCAATGGATGAGTTGCCCGACACGCATCCAGGCGTACATGGTTTGGTTTTCGGCCATGTAGCCGACGCGCCGGCGAACTTCCAGAGCATCTGTACGTGGGTCCAGGCCCGCGACCTGGCAGTGACCGGCATCCGGACGGAGAAGGCCGAGAAGCATGCGGATGAGTGTTGTTTTACCCGCACCGTTGAGACCGAGGAAGCCGAAGATGGAGCCGGCAGGCACGTCCAAGTCCAGGCCGCGCAGCACTTCGTGCCTGCCGAATCGCTTATGAAGCTGTTGAACATGGATCTCGCCGCCAGGTTCACTCATTGGTTTGGCCTCCTCGGGAAAGTGTCTGGATCTCGCGATCCAGCAAATCGTGCAGTTCCGTCGGGCCGATCTGGAAGTGCACCGCTTGTGCCGCCGCCTGGGCCAAGATGGCGGAGACTTGGCGGACGCGCTGGGATTTTTTCAGGGCCGAGGGGGCATCCTCGACGAAGGTGCCGTCACCCTGGCGGCGGCTGAGGAGCCCTTCCCCGGCCAGCAGATCGTAGGCCTTGAGCACGGTGTTCTGGTTGACTGGCAGCCTTTTAGCCAGCTCGCGAACGCTCGGCAAACGGTCCCCGGGGCGCAAAGAGCCGTTGGCGACCTGGTACTTGATCTGATCGACAATCTGCCGGTAAACCGGCACCGCTGAACTGTTTTCGATTCTGATAAACATGACTGTTCTATATAACTATAACACCAGATCACCTGAGAGTCAAACGGAATTGCCGACGAAAACGGGGTCACGCGATGGGTCGCGGTTCCTGGCAGGATATGAAACAGCGGGACGGTCGGCTGCTGTTTCCGTGTGATGCCGCCCAGGCGATGGCCGACGTGCGCCCCGAACACACGGGAGACGGCCAAGCGTCACGCTTCACAGCGTATCGAACAGCCAAGGCACCGCTGTGGTGGTACCGATAAGGCATTCGGTTTGGGAGAGATTGTCGCCCCGGCGGCGGTTGCCTGTGAGTACGACCGCCGCGAGGGCTCGCCCGGCCGTCAACGTCACGGAGCGGCCTCCTGGAAGCCCGACGATTCCTGGATTGATTTAACTGTAGTCACGATATAGAGTAAGGTGAGTCACAAGAGCGAACCCATGTCGAGCCCTCCGGAACACCCTGGGAATAAGACGGCTGCGGGCAGCGATACGTACGTGGGCCGCGCAGTCGTGGACGCCAGGCTGGCGACCCCGGAGGAAGTACAGGCCTGCATATCGAAGCTGGCCCAATACCATGCGGCGGGAAAAAACGTGACGCTCGCCGACCTGCTGGTGAAGGCAGGTTTTGTGACCCCGAGCCAGCTCAAGCGGCTGGCGCACCCGGCAGACGATTCGATGGCCCCGGCGATGATCCAGATCCCGGGGTTCCAGCTCATGCGAAAGGTCGGGGCGGGGGCCATGGCCAGCGTGTACATGGCCAAGCAGTTGTCGCTGGACCGGATCGTGGCGATCAAGATTCTGCCCAAGCGTTTGAGCGACGATCCCGAGTTCGTGGCCCGTTTCTATAAGGAAGGGCGAGCGGCGGCGAAGCTCAATCACAACAACATCGTGCAGGCCATCGACGTCGGCGAGTATGGCAGCCACCACTACTTCGTAATGGAGTACGTGGACGGCAAGACGGTCTACGACGAGATGGCGAAGAAGCGGGTGTATTCCGAGAGGGAGGCGCTGGACATCATAATCCAGATAGCCAAGGCACTGGAGCACGCCCATGCGAAAGGTTTTCTCCATCGTGACGTGAAGCCAAAGAACATCATGATCACCAAGGACGGCACGGCAAAGCTTGCTGACATGGGCCTGGCCCGGCAGGCGAGCGATGCCGAAGCCGCCACGGCCGAAAAGGGGCGAGCGTTCGGAACGCCGTATTACATTTCCCCCGAGCAGATCCGCGGGGCGGTGGACGTCGATTTTCGCGTGGATATTTATTCGCTGGGGGCGACGCTGTACCACATGGTGACCGGTCGCGTTCCCTTTGAGGGCAATACACCCGCGGAAATCATGCACAAGCACCTCCGCGAACCGCTGGTGCCGCCGGATCACCTGAACCCCAGCCTGTCCGCCGGGTTGGGGGAGGTGGTCGAAAGGGCCATGGCCAAGGATCCGGACCGGCGGTATCAATCCACCAGCGACCTGCTCCTGGACCTGGAGGCGGTCCGGCGTGGCGAGGCTCCGCCGCAGGCGCACATGGATTATGATGCCAACCTCTTGAAAAACCTGGCGGATGGGACGGGGCCGGCAACCGGCCCGGCGTTACAGGCCGGCCAGGCGCAGGATCTGCCGTCGGGCACGAAGGCCAACTACGGCGCGGCAATGCTGGCAGTGTTGATCGTCGAATCCATTCTGATTGTCATTCTCCTCGCAGTATTGGCAGCAAGGGGCTGAACCAGGTTTCGCCGGAAGCTGTCGTCTGCGGTCTTCGCAACGAATCCGCCGTATCAGCTTGGTCGTCACTGCACGGATCGGCGCCTCGTGGGGAAATCCCTAGTGGGCATGGGCGCGGCCCCGTGATATGGTCTAACCACCTCGTGGATCGAGCGGAAAGCGAATGCCGAACGGCCGGGTTTAGGGTCCAGAAAAAAATCTGATTCGGCGAAAAAAAGCTCTTGCCGTTGCGCGGAATCGCGAGGTATATTTCTTTTGCCGCACAGAACTCAAGGAGGTGCGCATCCAGTCCAGTTCTCGGCAGGGATGCCGAACTCGAATCAACACCTCATCAAGCGACTCACCTGGTCGACGCATCGACGGACGCATGCCCAACAGCCGCTCGCCGGGAGTTGGGCAAGCCTGAACAAGGGAGTGTTCGGCAATGAAGTCTTCTCGTCGCGATCGGCATGACGTGACCGTTCTCTGGCAGCAGTACCTTTGCGGGCGCTCTGACAAAGTGCGCAACAAGCTCGTTGAACACTACCGGCCGCTCGTGCATATGCAGGCGGCTCGGCTGGCTCAGAAGCTGC
This sequence comes from Phycisphaerae bacterium, assembly GCA_035542775.1. Lineage (GTDB taxonomy): Bacteria > Planctomycetota > Phycisphaerae > UBA1845 > UTPLA1 > DATKKX01. Next base: position 4,315 of record DATKKX010000429.1, read on the forward strand.
CCGCGCAAATCAGCTACGATGAAATCTGCTCGGCCGGTTACGACGGCCTCCTTGAGGCGGTCGAGGCCTACGACCCGAGCCACAAGGCAAAATTCGAGACATTTTGCCAACAGCGCATCCATGGAGCGGTGATGGACTGGCTCCGCTCCCTGGATGGCCAGTCTCGCACCGTTCGCAGCTTCGAGAAGCAGCGGATGCTGAACAAAGAGTTGCTTGATTCCGACTTGGGCCGTCCGCCTTCAGAGGATGAGATTGCCCGGCGGATGGGCATCAGCTCAGAGCGGTTTACAGAGCTCTCGCGGCTGTCGCGGCTGGGGCACGAGGTGCACTTGTCGGCGGTGCAAAGCGACGACGACGGGCAGCCGCGAGGCTCGCCCGGGGGGTGGGATGTTCACGATACCAGAGCGGTAGATCCAGCGCAACGCGTGTCACAGCAAATGCTTACAGACTACATTACGCGGGGGCTTAACCGGGAAGAGCGGCTTGTTTTGATCCTCTATTACAGCGAAGGTTTAACCATGGCCGAGATCGGCCTGGTGTTGGATCTGTCCGAATCCCGGGTCAGCCAGATCCATAAGGATGTCATTTCACGCCTACGCCGCCGTTTCAAGGACGAAGCGGCCGAGATGGTCGCCTGACTGCATAAGCAGGATCGGGGGCGGAGCCCCCGAAGACCATCGGCCACGCGTCTGCTGGACGAATGGGGGGGAGGGATCTGGGCTCGGCGGGGCGAGCGCATCTGCGGGCTTTGCGTGGGCAAGAGCTGCAATTAGGAAAGTCGGAGGTTGCAGTCTGTGAACTCGGCGGGCCGGGATTTGGCCAGTCCGCGCCCACCTCGCGACCCAAGACCGATCGGCGCCATTGCCCAGACGAGGATGCCGTTCAACCGGTGAAGGACACCGATGCGCGCGTGGCGGGCCCCTTGGCAGACTGCGGGGCCAGACACGATAATCCAGGTTGACAAACGGCGCGTTCGCGGGAGGTTTGGAACGGAGGTCGACGAATGAAGATCAGCTTGAAGAACCTGCCGGCGGTGATGGCGGTCCTCGGGTGGGTGCCCGCCTGGGCGCAAAGCGGGAGCGAACAGGATCCCGCGGCGATCAAAGCGGCACTGTCAGGAGCCAGACTCTCGGTTGTTCAAGCGATCGAAAATGCGCGCCAGAAGGCGGATGAGGGGTCGGTGGTCGGCGCGGATCTGCTGGCGGATGAGAAGGCACCGCAGTACGTGGTCAAGTTCCTGAAGGCCGGCAGAATCCTCGAAGTCAAGGTCGACGCCGTTGATGGGAAGGTGCTCAGCACGTTGAGCCGGGAGGCAATTCAGGAGCACAGGGAATGGGCGGATGAATTCCCGAAGGCCTTTGAGAGATCGAACCTGTCCCCG
>DATKKX010000430.1:0-13935 GCA_035542775.1 Phycisphaerae bacterium
AGGTGGAAGCGGTTTCCGCGATCAATCGGGTCAGCGGCTGACTGCCCGATGTCGGCAGGCCGACGCCCACCTGGAACACCGACTTGCCGATGCTCGAACTAGATCCGGAGGAGTTGTAGAGCTGGTTCCCGAAAACACCCACGTCTCGGACATTGTCTGGAGTGTGCGATCCGCCAAAAGACTGCACTTGGCTGAGGTTCACCGTCGTGCTGCTGCCGCGAACTGTGTACCGAGTGCCGCCGCTCAGGGTGGCGCCGCTGGCGTTGTCGCCGCCGATCCAGATCTGGTTGCCGTCGGTGGTCACGGCGCCGCGGATGGCGCTGTAGTCGCAGGTGTCAATCAGCCGGGTTGTTGTATCAAGCGAACCATCGCTCTTTACCAGCACGATGGTGCGCGGGGTGCTGGCCGCGCTTCTCGCCATCGGCGGGAGATCGTTCGGATTGTCATCGTACGGGGCATTATAGGCGGCGAAGACAAGGAATCGACCATCCGCCGAGCGATGCAGATGTCGGTCGTGATCCGTCCCGTTTGACAACGTGATCGCGTCCGGACCGGTGGACTCCAAGGAGATGGCCTGGACCAGGGTAGGTGCTTCTCCGCTGACGTCGAACTCGTCGAGATAGACACGCTCAGCGACGCCGTTGACGCTGTCTGAACAACGGACAACGACCAGATTGCGCGCGGAGGCAAAAGGCGCCGCAGACACGCCGCGCGCGGATACGAATCCCGCCAATAATGCTGTAATCAACATCGCCCTGACTACCGACATCTCTTTCTCCTCTGTTACCTGTATCCCTGTGTCTAATGCCCCGGGGGCCTACTGCGGTTGCCAAATAACACCGGGCCGGTTGTAGGTACGGTCGCTGCTGAGGTCGGTTGTCGCGTCACGGCGACTTATGAAGTCAACGTGGCCGTCAAGGAACGCCAGATTGCCGCCCGCCTTGTGACGGTTGGACAAGCGGCAGGCAGCCCAGGAGTTCCCCTTCGTCTTGCAGCGATTCAGCGAGCTGCTGAAACGCGGCCGGACCTCATCCGGAGACATCATCTTCTCAACCAGGATTGGCACTTCGGATCCTCGTCGAATCTGGTCGATCTTGATGTGGCGCGTGCCGAAACCGTCGGTGTAGCCGCTCTTCTCAAGGATGTTGTCCAGCCCGGAGTTGTAGACGTAGCACCAATAGGCGGGGCGCCGCTCGCGTGGGTCCGCGATAGTTGTGGAGCCGGGTGCGAAGCCCCACATCATGAAACGACCTCTTGAGTCGACCTCGGACGGGGTGGCGCCGTAGCCTGCCGGCTCAGCATCTGGACAGACGAAAACGCTCTTCTCGTGGCTGCCGGGGAGGGCAATCCCGCCGCCGTCCATTTCCTGCAACTGTGAATAGCTCGCCAAGGAAGGGTCGATGATCGGCGGCAGGCAGTTGAACCACAGCGAGCCATCATCCCAGGGACCAATGGGGTTGCTGGCCGTGTCGCCATCAGCAACGCCCTCGGTCGGCAGATATGTCTCATTCGACTGTTGATAGGACTGGATTGCGAAGCCGAATTGCCGCAGGTTGTTCTGGCAGGTGACGTTGCGCGCGCTGCGCCGCGCCCCGGAGAGAGCCGGCATCACTACTGCTATCAGAACCGCTATGATCGCGATTACCACCAGCAACTCGATCAGTGTGAACGCAGCTCCGCGCCGTTCAGACATCATGTGTGTTGACTCCTTGGACCGCTCGGTCCTGTCATTGACGCCTCTGGGTCGCGTGTCCACACAATGCCCCCAGCACTAGGTATGGGGGCGTCCCTCGCATCGAAGCAAATGATAGACGGCTGACGTTGTGGACGGATAAATGGCGCGCGAAGAGACCGTTAAGAAAACGCTAAGCAGCAATGAAGCCCTGGCATCGGAGCGTCCCGCACATGATGATCAAGGGCTACTAAACAGAACACCGCAAAGGAGTTGCCAGATGTGCCGTATAATCCGTGGGCTTATCGCAGTGATCTTTGTTGTTGCAGTCACTCTGCAGACGCAGCTCTTTGCCGAATCGCCGGCCTCTTGCGAACCGCGCCTGGTGGTATTGGTGGTTGTCGATCAGATGCGCGCGGATTACCTGCGCCACTTCGCCAACCACTTTGAAGCAGGGGGATTCGGCTATCTACTGGAGCACGGCGCGTTCTTCGCCGACGCCAACGTGCCGTACCTGTCCACCGAGACGGCACCAGGCCATGCGACCATTGCAACCGGATGCTGGCCCAGCCAGCACGGCATCATTGCCAACAAATGGTGGAAGACGCCGGAAGCAGCCAGGTTGATCGCGGCCGTCGACGACGACGACGTGCAGCAGGTCGGCGCGACATCCGGGAAGTCCGCCGCGGGTAAAGGCCAGTCGCCGCGGGCGCTGCTGCGCCCGGGCATCGGCGATCAGATGAAGCTGGCCGATCCGCGATCCAGGGTTTTTTCGGTGTCGTTCAAGGACCGGGCCGCCATTCTCCTGGCAGGCAAGACCCCCGACGGCGTCTTCTGGTGTGATAAGCCGTCCGGGCAATTCGTGACCAGCAGTTACTACACCGAGCGACTGCCGGAGTACGTCGCAAAGTTGAACGCCGCGGGCGGCCTTCGGGCGTACGCAGGCCGGACATGGTCGGCGCTGCTGCCCGAGCAGGCCTATGCCGGCACGCGGCAATGTCAGTCTGCCTGGACGGAGTATCTGTCTAAGCACGAGGCCACGTTACCACACATGCTGCCCGTGTCGGGGGCGCAATGGGACACGGCCGCGAGCGAACGCGTGCTCGGCTCGCCGTTCGCCAATGAAGTGGTGCTGGGGTTGGCGCAGAGCATCATGGAGACCGAAGGACTGGGACTCGGCCCAGCCGCGGACCTGCTATGCATCAGCCTCTCGGCGAATGATCACATTGGGCATCTCTACGGGCCTGATAGCCCCGAGGTCATGGATATCACAGTCCGCACGGACCGGCAGCTTGCCAGGTTCTTCGCCTTTCTGGATAAACGGGTCGGGCTGCAACACTGCCTGCTCGTCCTGACGGCCGACCACGGGATCAGCACCTCCGCCTACGTGACCCGCGAAACCAGGTTGGGCGGCGGGCTCTTCAGTGAGGAGGAGGCGGCGGAGCGTCTGAATAAGACGCTCGTCGACGCAATGAGTGACGAAAAAGCGGCTCGTCCGTTGGTGAGCATCGTCAACACTCCCTGGGTGTTCTGCTCGCCGGAGTTCGAGGAGATAGACCGCCGGTTGAACGGCCGCTTGGGGCAGGCGGCCCGTGACTGCCTGCGACAGCTTCCGGGCGTGGAGCGCGTGTTCAGGTCGGATGAACTGGCAGCAGCCTGCGGGGGCGGCTGCGATCCCGACCTGACGCTGGCCGCCCGTTCGTACTATCCGGGGCGATCAGGGCAGTTCTGCCTCCTGCTCAAGCCATTCTGGCAGCCGTTCGACAAGGAGGATGTGGCCGAGCACACCGGCGGGTCGCGCAGCGATCGGCATGTTCCGATCATCTTGTGCGGTCCCGGCGTTAAAGTGGGTACATGCCACGGGCCTGCCGACCTGACTGACATCGCGGTAACCATCGCCGCGCTGCTGGACATCGAGCCGCCGGTCGGAGCAGTGGGACGTGTCTTGTCCGAAGGGCTTGATTCGACGGTCGTCGGGGGACAGCGTTGACAGGGCCCGAGACGTCTGTGAGGGATGATGACTTCGCTCGGCGGAGGCACGTCGAGGCCGTGTTCGACTTGGTACGGCCACCCAGTCTGTGCAGGCGCTTGTGCGCGTGTCGGCGTGAGTTGCTTCGTGATCGGCGTTCGGGCGCTTCGGTGGACGGGTTGAAGCCCGCGGCCAAGGCTGCAAGAACGAGTGAAGTTCACGGCCGCGCGGGGCGGGCGGGTGTTTGCCATCACCACAGGTTCGCCGCGGCAAGAACGTTGCGGCGGTCAACCAGGCGAATGGCTTCGCGGCGGCACATGGCGCGGCAGACGCCGCGGCCGTAGCAGTGTCGTGGGTCCACGACGGCCTTCTTCTCGGCGGCGCTGAAGCCGAGGGCGCCGAATTGACAGGCCTTCATGCATTCGCGGCAACCGGTGCAGGACGCCGGCTCCACCTGGGCCACCGATTCTCCGCGGAACATGACCGGGACGCCGTCGGTGACCGTGGCCTGCATGGCCAGGCAATCGGCGCGGTGGCAGCTGCAGAGCCCGCCGATGAACGGCGTGTGGAACGTCCAGACGGTGTGGCGAAGACTCTCCTTCTCGTGATCCTGGAACGCGGCCAGGGCTTCGTCCGGGCTGAGTTGCTCGGCGCGGGGAAGGACCGGCCCGCCCCGAAAGCCGGGCATGGCCTCGCGGATGATGCGGGCGAACGACGGCCGTCCGGCCACCGCCCGCCGAGTCCCAGGCGTAGGCAGTCTGGAGTAGAAGCGGGGCCGCGGCCCCCCCGCACCGTCACTCGGCATCAGACTTCCGCCGTCGGAGCTCGGCATCGAGTCTGAGAAAACCGCCAATTCCACGCGAAAAACCAAGGGGCGGCGGAAGAGACAAGCAAAGGTATCGCCTCTGCGGGTCGATCAGAACGGCTGGCCGGCGGCATTGCCGGCGAACGATGTCAGCCGGTCATCGCTTATACTGGCTTGTCAGGAGGCGAGGTGCCATGTTCGAGACAGCCGAAATCGGCCAGAAGATGGCCAAAGAGGAGTACAAGCAGCGGGTTCCGGAACTGCGAACGCAACTGGTGCAGATGCAGGTGCGCCTGCGGAACTTCCGTTTTCCGGTCATAGTGGTTGTGGAAGGCGACGACCGGCCGGGGGTCGACGGCGTGATCAACTTCCTGAACAGTTGGCTGGACCCGCGGTTCGTCCACACGCACGCCTTTGGCGACCCGAGCGACGAGGAGCGAGAGCGGCCGAGATTCTGGCGCTACTGGCAAGCTCTAGCGCCCCGCGGCCAGATTGGAGTGTACTCCAGCGAGTGGACGACCAGCCTGATTGTGGATCTCTTTTTCGGCAGGATCGGCCTCCACGAGGCTGCGGAACGGACCGAGCAGATCCGCCGTTTCGAGAAGGCGCTGGCGGACGACGGCGCAGTCATCGTGAAGTTCTGGTTACATCTGCGCCGGGGTGACCTCAAAAAGAGGCTGCAGAAAGCGGCGAAGAGACCGGAGGAGTCGTGGAAGATCCGTGAGGTGGACGAGCTGCTTTGCAAGCACTATCGCAGGGTGATGGGCTTGGCCGAGGAGGTGCTGCGCAAGACCAACTCCAAGGAGGGGGCCTGGCACCTGGTGGAAAGTCGCTGCGAACGCTACCGGGACGTGGTGATCGCGGAGACGCTGCAGCAGGCTGTCCGCGAGCGGATGGAGGCATGCCAGCCGGCGCCCCAGCCAAAGTTGGCGGAAGCAGCGGAGCTGGCCACCCCCGGGACAGCCGAGAAGGTCTCGATCCTGAGCACGGTGGACCTGTCGGCAAAGCTCGATGACGTCGAGTATGACAAGCAGATCCTCACGGAGCAGGGCCGTCTGTACAAGCTGGCGGCGAAGGCTCGACGCCGCGGGAGAGCGGCGGTGATCCTGTTCGAGGGCTGGGACGCGGCGGGCAAGGGCGGGGCCATCCGGCGGCTGGCCCAATCGCTCAACGCCCAGATGTACCGCATTGTGCCGATCGCGGCCCCGACGGAGGAGGAACGCAGGTACCACTACCTGTGGAGATTCTGGCGGCACATTCCGAGGGACGGCCGGTTCACGATCTTCGATCGCACATGGTACGGACGGGTCCTGGTGGAGCGCGTGGAGGGGTTCGCCAGCGAGGACGAATGGCGCCGGGGCTACGACGAGATCGTTGACTTCGAGGAGCAGCTTATCAACCACGGGTTGGCAGTGCTGAAGTTCTGGCTGCACATCGACCGGGACGAGCAGATGCGCCGCTTCAAGGACCGCGAGCAGACGCCTTTCAAGCAATTCAAAATCACCGGTGAAGACTATCACAACCGGGAAAAATGGCCCTCTTACGAAGTCGCCGTGAACGAGATGGTCGCTCACACCAGCACCGTGAAAGCGCCCTGGCACCTGATTCCGAGCAACGACAAGAAGTACGCCCGCGTGCAGATCCTGCGGCGCATGGCCGATGGGCTGGCGACGGTGCTTTGAGGCGGCGTGCGGCGGTCACCAGTTCTGGAGAACAGTGCGCGGCCGGCGGGGCTGCGAAAGAGGAAAGATCTGAAGCGGATCCGGGCCACGCGTTACGAAGAGATCAACGAGCCGAAAGCGTGCTGACGCGGAGCGGCAACCGCGTCATCAAGCTCATTCTGCACGTTTTACAAGCGGAGCAGTGGAGACGGTTCCTGGAGCGGCTCACGGCCCCAGATAAGTATTGGAGGTTTTTGGCGGCGGGTTTTCATGAGCGGCAATATTGGGATGCATATGGCGAGGCCTGCGAGGACATGCTCAGCGCCACCAGCAGCCCGCACGCGCCATGGTACGTCATCCTGGCGGACCACAAGTTGTGCATGCGGGCCGCCGTCGCCGATATCATCGCCGCGCGCATCAACGCCCTGGATCTGAGAATCCCGGAGGTCAGCAAGGAGAAGCTCAGAGAGCTCACCGTGCTCCGGGACGCTTTGGAGTCCGAGGCGAAACAATGAGCAGCGGTTCGAAGGCGGGCGAAGGGCGCCCGGTTGTGTCGCTCAATCTCGGGCGATGACCAACTGGCGATCGAAGGCCCTGGCGAACGCTTTCTGGTCTTTCTCGGCGGCCATCAGTTCGAGCGAGCAGTCGTCTTCGGCTTTGACGCCCAGCCCGATTGTGTCGGCACCCTTTTTCTGAAAGCGCGCTTGCTGGACAACGCCGTGGTGCGAGCGTTCCAACCGCTCGGCCAGGCGGAGCAACACGAAAAGCCTACTGACGATTGCCTGGCTTTTCTTGTCCAGCTCCGCGAATTCGGGGTGCTCGGGACGGGGGCGGCCTTTGCGGTGGTAGCGGGCCAAAGCGGCGATGGTGGCGATCTCCATCTGATCGAATCCCACCAGGTCGGCATGGCGTATCAGGTAGTAGCTGTGCGCCTGGTGGTTCACAAAACAGAGGAACACGCCGATGTCGTGAAGGATCGCGGCGTACTCAAGCAGCTCCCGTTCGGCTTCGCCGAAGTCGTGCAATCCGAGCTGTTTCGCCGAGTCGAACAAGTCGAGCGTCAGCCGCGCCACGGCCTGTGCGTGCCGCTCGTCGAAGTTGCACCGGCGGCCCAGAAGGAGAATACTCCGCCTTCTGGCCGAAAGCTCGTATACCGGATCGCTATGCTGCCGGCTGCGGACCAGGTAGTTGACAAGCAAGCCGTCGCGCAAACCGAGGCGGCTTGCGGCGATCCGTTTTATCCGGAGTTCATCCATCAAGACTTCAAGAATTGCCGCTCCCGCCAGGATCACGTCGGCGCGGTCGGGGTTCAACCCGGGGATCCTCTTGCGGTCGGGCAGAGGCGCGGAACGGAGGAGGCTGACGACGTCGCTCAACTCACCAGGGGTGATCGTCGGTTCGCCGTTGATCACTTCGCGACCCGCTCGAAGCGAGGCCATGCCCGCGAGGTTCCGGATGGTGCCGGCCGTTCCGATGGCAGCGTCAAAGGGGTTCTGCTTCACCTGCTGGATGGCCCGCACGGCGGCGTTGCGAACATAGTTGCAGACTGAGGCGTAAAGCGATTTCGGAATGGGCTTGGTTGGATCATCGAGCTGGAACATCTGGGTCAGCCGGATCGCGCCCAGTTTCAGGCTGTCGAGGTACTTGAAATCTCGGCTGTCCCCGACCGAAACCTCCGTACTTCCGCCTCCGATGTCGAGGAACAGGCCCGTCTTACCGTTCAGGTGAATTCCTCGCGAAATGCCCAGGTAGATCAGGCGGGCCTCTTCCCGCCCGGAGATGACTCGCACTTCAAGTCCGGCCTCTTCCCGCAGCCGGCGCAGAAACTCCGTCTGGTTTTCCGCCTCGCGCGTGGCTGAGGTAGCTACCGCAATTATGTCGCCCGCCCCGTTATTGCGAGCCATCGTGGCAAACCGCGAGCAGATGAGGACCGCCCGATCCATGGCCTGCGCCTGCAGGAGGTAGTTCGTGAACTCACCCCCTCCCAGACGCACCGGCTCCTTCAATTCGCTGAGGACCGTATATGACTGGTTGGGGTTGAACCGAACCAGCAGCAATCGAATCGAGTAGGTGCCTACATCCAGAAAAGCTGCTACTGATCCGCCCGACTCGCTTCGCGGAGCCTCCATGTCACGCGCACCTCCCTGTTAAAGACGTCAGCCGCCAGCCTTCCTTTTCGCACCGCCCGCTCGCATTCCTTGTCCGCCGGCCGTGTCACGGTACAGCTTATGTCAAGCCGCTTGGAATCGAAACGACACGTCAGATCGCTCACGACATTCTCATGGGTGAAATCCAGCGCGTCCGCGATGCGCAGGATAGCGGACAGTGTGCGTACATCCGCTTGGTCAGCGTCCGGCAGGGCGGCAAACTGCCGGTGGCGAGCCTTGGGCAGCGCCCGCCGGTGATATCGGGCAATCAAGCCGACGATCCTGCGCATTCGCTCATCCCAGGGCAGCATTGGCGATTGGAGGATCAGGCGAAGCGCGGTCTTTTGGTGGCGCGGGCGGCCCTCGACCCAACCGATGTCGTGCAGCAGTGCCGCGCAAGTAAGCCAGAAACGCCGATCTCCATCCAGACCGTGGAGAGCCGACGACTCGTCGAAGAATCGCAAGGCCAAATGCGTAACATGATGGGTGTGTCCTGCTTCGTATGCGCAGACCTGCGCGAGGTCGAACACGGGACGTAGGCGCTCGTCGCGCGAGAATTGTTCATAAGTCATGGGGCCGTCCCGGGAGGCACATCCCGCGGACAGCGAGGCGCCGGAGTCCTCTCCCGGCACGCTGCGGTCGACGTCCGCTGTCGCCCCGTGCAGATCATCGACGCTCCCCGCGGTGGTCGCCGCCGGTTCGAAGAGCCTTCGGAACTTCCCCCAATAGTCGGTCGCTGTGGCCTGATGCCACGCAGCGACAAACTCTCCGTAGACTTCCGCCCTGCGGCGACGGCGCTCGTCCCGAAGGCACTCCAGGCCCGGCGTAAGCTGGTCGGCCGTCGCCGGTTCGCTTAGCATCACGCTCAGTTGCTCCTCCCAGACGTCACAGTCGTGGATTTCTCCGAGCCAGTCCTGGAGCCATCGCGCGTGTTGAATGTGCGACTTGAGGTCGTCGGGATACAGTGGCGCAAACAGCTCCAGCGTGTATCTCAAGTGCTTCGCGGCGATGCGCATGGCGTGCAGTTCCTTCACGGCATGCGGTTGTTCGACGTAGGGCTCGTAACTGAGTAGTTCCGCCAGACGTTCGTTTACCACGAGGCCAGCGCCGTCGCGAAGATCGCCTTCATCTGCTGGCCCCTCCTCCGCGTTGTTCAGTTGCCGTTCAATCCACCGTTGCAGACGTGGGAGCGCCTGGTTGGATTCCAGCCGATCCAGCGCCCTGGTCACCTCGACCTGCGCGGCTTGCCGCCGCTGGACCAGCGATTGGAGCACGTGCTCGATGCCGGGGCGAATCATGGAGGCCGCTTCCCCGAGGCCGCCCCGAAACTGGCCCAGAAAATCGATTTGCACGTCGAGGTCACGGGCCGATCCGAGCCTTTTGGTCACATACTTGAGTCGCTTTCGCCATCGCTTGTCCGCGACGCGGGCAAGTTCCTCTTCGAATACCGAGACGGCGTTACGCAGCCGGCGCGATGCGACCCGCATGCGATGCACGCACTCGATGTCCTGGTTCCGCAGGACTCCCTCGAGTTCCTCCTGCATCGCCCGCAGCGGCCTGCGCATCGCACGTGCGGCAAAAATCGAGCGACCTTGATGCTTTTTTCGCTTTACCATGATTCACCTCACACCCACGGGCTGTCTTGCCGGCCTCACCCCAGCTAGTCCGAAGAGTCTGTCGAGTTGGTCAATCGCATGAGTTCGGCATGGGTGCCGAGCTCTCGCTCTGGGGTTGTCGGCTGACGCTGAACGTACGTGCCGTCGGGATGCATATCCCAGGCCTGCCGGGTGTCGTTCTGAAGAAGTTCGAGAATCTGCCAGAGCCTTTGCTTTATTGCGAAGTCCTCGATCGGCGTCACGATCTCGACGCGGTGCTTGAGGTTTCGTGGCATCCAGTCCGCGGAACCGATGAGAAAGCACCCGTCCACCGGGTTTTGCCCGCCGTTGCGGAAGTAGAAAACGCGAGAATGTTCCAGGAACCGGCCTACCACCGAAATGACGCGGATGTTGTCGCTCAGGCCGATGACGCCGGGACGCAGGCAGCAGAAGCCGCGAACCACAAGGCTGACCCGGACGCCGGTCTGGGAGGCCGTGTATAGGGCCCGAATAATGGCCTTGTCCTCAAGGCTGTTCATCTTGGCGATAATTCCGGCTGGCCGGCCAGCCTTGTGATGCTCCACCTCTCGATTTATGAGCTCCAGGAACCTCTGACGCATGTTGATCGGGGCGACCAACAGAGCCTGGTAGTCGTTCTTCAATGACCGGCCGGTGAGATAGTGGAACAACTCCACCACCTCGTCGGTGATCTTGGGATTGCAGGTGAACAGGCCCAGATCCGTATAGATCCTCGCCGTCTGGCCGTTGTAATTCCCCGTGCCGATATGCACGTAGGTGCGCAGGCTGTCGGTCTCCTGTCTCACTACCATGGCCAGCTTTGTGTGCGTCTTGAGTCCGACCATGCCGTAGAACACATGCGTGCCGGCCTTTTCCAGTTGCTGCGCCCAGAAGATGTTGCGCTGTTCATCAAATCGAGCCTTGAGTTCGACCATGCAGACGACCTGTTTCCCCGCTTCGGCAGCCCGGATCAGGCTGTCCATCAGTGAACGGCTGTCGCCGATGCGGTACAAGGTGAGCTTGATTGCCAGCACCTTGGGATCGTCAGCGGCGGTTCGTACGAACCGCTCGACGCTGTCGGAGAAGCTCTCGTAGGGGTGATGCACAAGAAGGTCGCCGGCTCGGATGACGCTGAAGATGTCAGCTTCGTCGTCCGCCAGCCGCGGGCTGATAACCGGCGCCCATGCTTCGTATTTCAACGCCTTGATGGGCAGATCGGCGATCGGCTTGAGATCAGTATAGTCGAGCTCACCCGGCAGCTCGTAGACATCCAACTCGCTCAACTCCAGCTCGCGGATGAGAAAGCTGATGGTCCAGGGATCCGCCTTGGGCCCATGCTCCAATCGAACGATCTGGGCAAATCGACGCTCCCGCAGCTCCTGCACGATCAGCTCGAGGAGGTCCTCGGCATCCTCCTCGTCGCGCTCGACGTCGGCATTCCGCGTTACCCGGAAGGGCGTAACGCTGATCAACTCCATACCCGGAAACAATGCGCCCAGGCTGTGACTGATCAGGTCGACGACGCTGACAAATCGGTATTCACCAGGGAATTCCCTGGTCTCCAGCCGAAGCCAGATCGGCAGGGTTTCCGGCACCTTCACACGGGCAAACAGATGTTCGTCAGAATCCGGCAGGCTCAGTCGCACGCCCAGTGACAAGGACAGGTTCGACAAAAACGGGAAAGGATGTCCGGGATCAACCGCCATGGGCGTCAGAACCGGGAACAGGTTGTTTCGGAAGTGCTGCTGGGCGAATGATCGCTCCGCGGCGGTCAGTTCGCTCCAGGGCAGCAGCCGGATCACGTGAGTGGCAAGGGCTGGCCGGATCTGTTCGTTAAAGCACCGGGCCTGCAGGGCAAGCATAGGTTCGACAGCCGCGCGGATGGCGCTGATCTGCTGGGCCGGTGTCATGCCGTCATCGGCGTGGGGCACCACGCCCGCCAGCACCTGGCGTTTCAGGCCGCCGACTCTCTTCATGAAGAATTCATCCAGGTTGGATGTGAAGATACCCAGAAACCGCACCCGTTCGAGCAGGGGTGTTCGTTCATCGACGGCTTCGTGCAACACGCGGTCGTTAAACGCCAGCCAACTCAGCTCGCGGTTCAGGAATTCGGGTACTCCGTCTACTACAACCGGCTCCGCTGAGGACGCTATGCTGCCGCTCTGCACGGGCATCTCCGTTCCATCCATTCTAGTAGTGCCTCATCTTGTGACTTACGCCGGGGCGTCCTGGGACCCTCAAGAATCCCCCGCGGCCCTGGTATCCCGCAGGAATCCCCTCGTACACATCATACCAAAAGGCTAACACCAGCAACATGGCACAGGCCGACGAGCCGATTACGAAGCCGACTCGGGTGTCTAGTGAGCCGTTTGCGAGGTACTACCCGCAAGGCGGGCCGGCTCCGCACTCCACAAGCCGCGGAGTAAGTTGGAGCTTAATCGAGACTTAACAAGAGGTTGGCAATTGGCAATTGACGGCACTGCACGGCGCGGAAGTCTCGGTGTGACTCTGGATGTCACGGTTGTTGCAATTGGTTGTCGCAAGCTTACGGTGAAACACAGCCCTCCATAAGCAAGCTGGTGGCACATGGGTTGCCGAGTAGCGTCAAGCAGGGTTCAGTCGATGGGGGCAGTTTGAGCGGCTCGCCGGCGGTCGGGAAGGAGCTGATCGAGCTGGCTAATTGGCGTGGCCGGGCGGTTACACAGCGCCGCCCTCAAGACGGTATTGGCGAAGAAGAGCTTCCGAAACAACAACTGCGGTTTCACACTCGATGTGAAACCGGCTCGCGGAGGGCATAGCCGACACCGCGGACGGTGCAAATCCATCCGCCGACCGGACCGAGCTTCTTGCGAATCGCCTTGATATGCACGTCGATGGTTCGGTCGCTCACAACGGCTTCTTCGCCTAAGATCGTGTCAACAATCTGCGCCCGGCTGAGTACACGGCCCTCAGCCGCAAGCAGGGCCCGGAGTATACGGAACTCCATCATCGTTGTGGGGACGCTCGATCCGGCGACCGTCAATTCATGCCGGTCGATATCCAGACGGATAGGGCCCGCAACCATGACGTCTTTGCTAAGATCGAGCGCATCGATACGACGAAAGATCGCGGCGATCCGGGCCAAGAGAAGCCGCATTGAGAAAGGCTTGGTTACATAGTCGTCCGCGCCAAGCGCGAAGCCGATAAGGGCGTCGGATTCCTGGGCCTCGGCCGCCAACATGATCGTGGGGATGGCGGCAGTGCGAGGCGTGCGTTTCAACTGGCGAATCACTTCGTCGCCGGACAGATCGGGCAAGATGCGGTCCAGGATAATCATGTCCGGCGGGTTGCGTAAAACTTGTGCTAACGCTGCATCGCCGTCGGGCACACACTGGCAGGAATATCCATCCCGTTCCAGGTTGAGGCGGAGTAATTCGGCCAAATCGGCTTCGTCTTCGACGACCAGAATAGACTTGCCCGCCGGCATTTCAGCCACTCCCTTTCCTCACATCCGAGGCCGATCTTCTGGCAGACCCTGTGCCGCTCTTCGCGGATTGCCATCCGCAAGTAAGCGCATCGATGCCCGGCTCGGTCGGACCTGCCATCGGCCCGCTGGTCCCGTTCGACTGAGGCTGTTTAAGCCTAGCCGGCACCGCCCCCCGCCTGTGGCGGGGTCGCGAATGATTCGGCATAGCGGCGCATACAGGATCGGGGGTTCTCCCGGTTCCGGCCAGAGCGGTTCGCGTGTTTAGCGTATTCTTAACCGACCGTTCATCAGGGCCAAACATGCCGCAGGCAGCATTACGACCACCCTGGGCGCTTATCAGAGTCGGCCGCGTGGGCGCGGCGAGCCCGGGGACAAGGGATCGACGAGGACATTCGGGAGGTAAGAAGATGAGACGGCTGATATTCCTGGCGGTGGTCTTGGCGGCGACGCAGCTCGCAGGCGCGGGCCCGATGCAGATTACGGAATGGATGTACCAGGGGGCGAACGGGGAGTTCGTCGAGTTCACCAACACAGGCTCGACACCGGTGGACATGACCGGCTGGAGCTACGATGACGACAGCGCGGTCCCCGGCACGATCAGC
>DATKKX010000431.1:0-3844 GCA_035542775.1 Phycisphaerae bacterium
CGATTGGATTTACACGCCCACCGCCTCACTGACGTACACCTTCACGCAAAACCTGGGCGCGGAAGTCACCTACTCCCACGACTGGGTGGACAGCAGGGTGCCCCACCAGCTCGAGCCGCGAACCACCAGCCACGAGTTTACTCGTCACTTGGCTACGTTCGGAGTCAAATATGTCCTTTAGGCGGTCGATTTTCTACAGTGGGCGCCGCCTTCGTCGCCGGGTTGCCAGGCGACCCGATCTCCTCAGGGGACGAACTCGATCTGGCTGACGATGGCCTGCAAACGTTGCAGGACGCCGACGGAGCGCTCGCAGTAGCTCTTGGCGACGGCGCTCATGAGCTGAAACCCGACGCGTGGGTTCGCGTCCAGCAACTCTCTGAACGGCCGGACTTCGATAACCTGGATTTCCGACGCTTCGAGGCAGGAGGCCGTGACCGTGTAACGCTCGGAGCCTGCCAGAGCGGCGAGACCCAGAAAATCCCCGGGCCCGGCCTTGGAGAATACCAAGCCGGTCTCCTGCTCTTGGCTCGGAAGGCGCATCAGCACGCGGCCCTTGAGCAGGACGAACAGATGACTCGCCGGGGTACCGGCCCGATAGACGATGTCGCCCCGTTCGTACTTCTTCACGGATGAGAAACGGCTTACGTTGTGTACTTCCTCTGGGGTGAGCGAAGCAAACAGATCCTGACCCTTGACGATAGCTCCGATGCTCATGGCTCTCCTCCTCACACACTCCGTCGAGCCCGATGGTGAGCTCGCGGCGACGTGCCGAAAATGATTGGTGGATGAGATATACGACGCGGACAAGGGACCGGTCAAGCTATCATGAAACGACCAGGTTGGGGTTGAGACGCTGTCGCCGAGTCTTGACCAAGACGGCCATGGGAGTATGGTCAGCGCGAAGCACGCCCTATGGCACCGTATGCGTCGTGCCGTAAGAGAAGGAGGAGGGCCAATGCACCAACTACTGCAGGATCCCACCACGCGTCTCTATGTGCTGTGCGCCGCCATTCTCGTGCTCAAGATGGCGCTCACCGGATCGGCCACCGGCATCCTCCGCCTGCGGCGGGGCGCCTACGTCACGCCGGAGGACTACGCCTTCATGGGAAAGGCGGCGGCGCCTCCCGATGAGGACGTCGAACGCTTGCGGCGCGTGCATCAGAATGACCTCGAGAACATCCTGCCGTTCCTGATCATCGGCCTCCTCTACGCCCTCAGCGGGCCGGCCTTCGGTCTGGCGGCCACGCTGTTCTTGGCCTTCACGGCGGCCCGGCTCCTGCACACCGCCACCTATGTGGCGGAGATGCAGCCCTGGCGCTCGATCTTCTACGAGGTCGGCCAGATCTCGCTCGTGGTGATGACGATTCTACTCCTGGTGAATGTCCTCGGCGGGTGACGCGTTGCGGAGCAGAGAGCAGTGAAGATCACCATTATTTTCCCTGCCCGCGGGCTCGAAGTCACCAGGGCGTCGGTTTCGGTCATGCCGCCGTCGCTGACCCTGCTGGCCGCCCTCACGCCGGCAGAACATGACGTCCGCCTGGTGGACATGTTCTGCGGCGACCAGGTCGATTACGAGTCGCCTGTCGACCTGGTGGCCATCACCGTCCGAACGCCGCTGGCCAACGCCGCTTACGGGATTGCCGACACGTTCCTGCAGCAGGGGAAGAAGGTCATCCTGGGAGGACCGCACGTCTTCGCCCTCCCCGAGGAAGCCAGAAGCCACGCCACTTCAGTAGCGATCGGTGAGGCAGAGAAACTCTGGCCGCTCATCCTCAAAGACGCGCAGCAGAACACGCTGAAAGACTATTACGTCTGCGGCCCGTATCCGGCCGCGAAACTCGCGGGCACGGTGCACCACGAACAGGAACGGCCGTCGCTCGAAGGGCTGCCCATGATGCGGCGCGACCTGCTGCCCAGACAGCGCTACTTCATGGACTCCATTTTCACCACCCGCGGCTGTCCCAATCACTGCCGCTTCTGTCCGGTGACCGACATCTTCGGCGGGAAAGTCAGACACCGGCCCATCGACGACGTGGTCGCCGAGGTCGCCACGCTGGGCCCGCGCTACTTCAACGTGGACGACAGCGTCTTCGGCCATCCCCAGCTGGTCGACCGGCCGCAGGAGAACCAGTATTACCTTGACCTCTACAAAGAGCTGGCCGGCCTCAAGCCCGCCCGATACTGGACCGGGGCCGGCGGCCTGGCCGCGATCAACTACAAGGACGGCCGCAAGATTCTGGAGCTTGCGGCTGAAAGTGGACTGAGCGCCGTCGCTGCCGGCCTCGAATCGATTTCCGCCGCAGGCCAGAAACAGTCCGGAGCGTGGAGGAAGCTGCACTACACCTCGGCGGACACTTTCAACCTCGAGCAGATGAAGGACAACGTCAGGACCATCCAGAGGTTGGGCATCGCCGTCCTGGGATTCTTCGTCGTTGGATGGGACCAGGACACGCCGGACACTTACCGCAGGACCCTCGATTTCTGCGATGAATGCAACATCGTCCCGTTCATCTTCACCCTCATGCCGACTCCCGGCAGCCAGGTGTACAACGAGTATCTCGAGCAAGGACGGATATACACCGACCGGCCCTGGGAGCAGTACGGCAGCTACGTCGTCTTCAAACATCCGACCATGTCGGAGCGAGAAATGACGCGGCTCAACGGTGAGGTGATGACCGAAGGTTACTCCATGGGACGGATACTGAAGCGGACCCTCGTGGCTCTCAAAAACCGTCCCTCATTCGATTTTGCCAAGACCTTGTTCTTCACCCAGCTGGGGCTGCGAAAGTCCTATCGCGAGTTGTACAAACAAGTTCTCGATTCAGTCGGTGCCGCAGAGAAGGCAACACTCTAAGTGCGTAGAAGCCAGGAACCCACCCCCTCTTGCAGCCAGCGCGATCTGGTGGCCTCCCGCTCCGCCCTCTGGCTCTGGTGCTTGCCCGGCTCGCTGCTGCTGGCCGGTGTGTTCTGGGGCGCCGCGCGCCCCCCACTCTGGAGCGTCGCCTTTCTGGTAGCCGGCGCCGGTTGCGTGGCGAATGCCGCCCGCTGTGGCCGGGGGCATTGCTACGTCACGGGGCCGCTCTACCTCAGCCTTTCCGGCGTCTCTGCCCTCATCGGGATCGGGGTCATCTCGTGGAGCTGGTGGTGGGTCGGAGCCGCCGCGCTCCTCGGCACGTTCCTGGCCTTCATACCCGAGTTCTTCGGCAAACGTTACATCCACAGCACCTGCTCGCAGTGAACATTGCAGATGCCGGGGAATGAATGACCCGGCTTATACAACCAAGCCGGCGCAACGCCGGCTATCGATGCGCCGTTGAGCCCGGCTTGGCCGGGCTTTGCCGTGTTAGCCGAGGGATTCTATTCCTCGGCTGTGCATCGGTGTGGTGTACAACGCGGCCTGCGCCGGGGGATGAATCCCCCGGCTCATACAGCCAAGCCGGCTCGAAGCCGGCTATCGATGCGCTGTGCAGCCCGACTGCCTGTAGAGGCATTTGTCGTTGCGCCCAAACCGGCGTTCATGATACGGGTCACGTTAGTAAGGAGGCGAAGCATGAAGAAAGTGTGTGCGGCGGTAGCACTCGTTTTTGCGCTGCAGCTTTGCGCGGCGCCGGCGTCGGCTGCGGTAAAGAAATGCGGCAACGGCAAGATCGATCCTGGTGAACAGTGCGAGCCAGTAATACCGGCAAATCAGCCGTCGTCGTTGGACGCTGCCTGCCCCGGTATGTGCCTCACCAACTGCAAATGCCCGACCGCGACGACGTCCAACCTCACGACCACCAAAGCCAAACCGGCGGACACGCCCGGCACCAAGGGAGTCAAAGCCAAAGACGTGTATCCGCAGCTG
>DATKKX010000432.1:0-8006 GCA_035542775.1 Phycisphaerae bacterium
CTGGGGTTCGTGCGAATCTCCAGGCTGTCGGCCTGGATAGGCGGATTGGCGGCGGTGTCCGGCGGCGGCGGATCACCGTCGAACGTGGGGTCGGTCGGCAGGCGAGACGTTGACGGGAGGATGATGATCTTGGAACTCGGGTTGAGAGGGTTGCCGGGATTATTGATGTCGTCGTTGGTCGGGTCCTGATCTTTATCGAGAAGGAGGGTGACCGTCACGCTTGAGCTGTCGGTGTCGGCGTAAATGTACCGGATGGTGACCTCGTCTCCCATGGAGAGTCCCAGGTTGGGCGTTGGATCAGTGAAGACCAATACCGGGGGGCTGTTCTGCGGCTTGAGTCCTTCGGGCGAGAAGGTCAGTCCGCTGCCGTAGGTGACCCGAACGGCCCGGTTGCCTATGCCTGTCGCCATGTCATAGGTTCGATCGTCCACTTCGCCGAAGATGTAATAAGTGCCGTCGGCGATGCCGGTGGTGTTCCAGACGGTGGAGTCGCTTACGCTGCCGGGGCCGAAGGTGTAACCGTCCAGGATGGGAATCTCCTGGGCGGGCACGGGATTGGCGGCAGTGGAAGCGAAGATGCGGACCACGCAGACGTCTTCAGCGTCCGAGGCTGTGAAATCGATGGTAACGGGGTCACCCGCCTGCGGGGAGCTCTCCGGCGTTGAGGCGCCCGTGATGATGAGACGGGGAGGGCGATTCGCCAAAGGTACGGTCGGATTCATCGGGGCGGTGGCGCCGCTGGGGCATGAGGCGCCTACCGCGAGAGCCAACAGGCAAACGAAGAAGCCGGTTGGGACAAACGCTCGACGAATTCTCAGACGAAGAGTCATTGCTGGCTTTCCTCCGACGCTGAACAACCCGGCTGGGCGGGCGCCGCAGCGCTCATAAGGCGGGACAAACGAGGACCCCCCCTCAAGATAATCCTATCCCCTGACAGGGGTCCTGGTCAAGGCGTTTCCAGTCACAACTTAGGATTCCACAAGCACTTTGGAGTGTCTTCCGGAACCGCTCGAGACGCTCTCAGCGGCTGCGCGGCCAGCCGCGCCGGGCGTGCTCTTCAAGCGCCCGCCTGCCCACCGCAAACTCTTGCACGTCCCCTCTGGTTAGCGACTTTTTGGATTGTATGCCGCAACTACGTGTCCGGTAAAGACGACAAACCGGGCCGTGGAATCTGCGTCCCGTCCCCGGAGAGCCATTCGCCCCATGGGTTGGCGCCGCATTATCATCCTGCGGCTCAGAAAGGCACGTGTTTGTCGGGGTTCGGCCTGGTCCGTGGATGACGACGCTGCCGCCGGTTCGAGAAGGGAGACAATGATACTGTGTCCGATACGTTGGCAGATCGAATCAGTGAACGACTCCTTCCACGGGTCAGCCAACCCGGGCAATACATCGGGCGTGAGCTGAATCAGCTTGTCGGAGATGGGGATTGGGCTGCCGCTGAGGTTCGTCTCGTCATCGCGTTTCCGGACGCATACCCGGTGGGCATGTCGCACCTTGGTTGCCAGATCATCTATTGGCTGGCCAACCACATTACCGGGGTCTGCGCCGAGCGATGTTACATGCCCTGGGGTGATGCCGAGGCGGTCATGCGCCGCGAAGAGATCCCCCTGTTTACCTGGGACACCCGGCAGGCGGTGGGAACCGCCGACATTTTCGCCGTCTCGCTTCAGTATGAAATGGGCCTCACTAATTTTCTAGCGATGCTCGACTTGGCGAGGATTCCCCTGCGTGCCGACCAGCGGGATGACACGCACCCGCTGGTTCTGGCCGGCGGCCCCATGGCCGACAACCCGGAGCCGGTGGCGCCGTTTCTCGATCTGGTCGTAGTTGGCGACGCCGAGGAGTCAGTTCCGGCGATTCTCGATCTATACAAGGAGCTGAAGGCGTCCGGCGTGCGCCGACGAGATATGATCGCGATCATGGCCGGGCGTTTCCCCTGGCTCTATGCCCCGAATTTGTATGACGTGGCCCACAACACCGACGGCACCATCGCCGGAATTACGGCGAAGCGCAGCGGCCTGCCGCAGCACATCGAACGCTGCCGGCTGGTCGATTTGGAGAACGCCCCCGTACCGCTGCGGCCGCTCCTGCCCTTTGTGCGGCCCGTGCATGACCGGATGGCGATCGAGATTATGCGCGGGTGCCCTCAGCCATGCCGATTCTGCCATGCCGGGCATACCAAGCGGCCGGTTCGCATCCGCACTGTGGAAAAGATCCTCGAAATCGCCGAGCGGCAGTATTGGGCAACGGGCTATTCCGAGCTGGGCCTGCTCAGCCTGTCCACGGCGGATTATCCGCATTTGGCGGAGCTGGCGGCGAGGATCAACGAGCGATTCGCCGAGCGGCGCGTCAACATCTCCGTGCCATCGCTCCGCGTGGACAAAATGCTGCAAGATATCCCCTGGCTGACCAGCAGCGTTCGCAAGGCCGGCCTGACCATTGCTGCCGAGGCCGCGACAGATCGACTGCGACAGGCGATCCGCAAGAAGGTCACCGACGGCGACCTGATCGACGGCGTCATAGAGGCCTACAAGGCTGGGTGGAAGCGGATCAAGTGCTACTTCATGGTCGGATTTCCCGGGGAAAACGAGGACCATATCCGGGCGATTCATGAACTGTGCGTTCAGATGTCGCTGGTCCGCCGGAGCATCGGCAAGGGGCCGGCGAGCATTACGGCCAGCGTGAGTTGGCTGGTCCCCAAGCCGCACACGCCGTTTCAGTGGGCTGCTCAGCCGCGCGTCGAGTATTTCCAGAACGCACGGCGGATTCTCTCGCAGATGCAACGGAGCAGCCGTCTGAGGGCAGTGCAAATCAAGATGCACGACACCGAGCGGTCGATCCTGGAGGGCGTCTTCACCCGCGGCGACCGGCGGCTGGCCGCTGTGATTGAACGGGCCTTTCGCCTCGGGGCGAGGTTCGACGCCTGGGACGAGTGCTTCCGCTTTGAGCTCTGGCAGCAGGCCTTCGGCGAGACGGGCGTCGATCCCGACTGGTATGCACACCGCGAGCGGGCCTACAGCGAAATCCTCCCCTGGGACCACATCCACGCCGGCGCGAAGCGTGACTACCTCGAACGGCAGTACGATGACGTCTTCATCAAGCTCGCTCAGGCACGGCCCGCTCCAGGCATTCTCCCGAGCCCGGCATAGGGCCTTCACCTCTGCGTCGCCAGTAGCGAACGAAGGCCCGATCGGCTCTTGAATCGCTCTTTTGCTATTCCGCATCAAGCCGACCCGTTCCCAGCGTCGATTTGAAGTGTAGATCGGCCCGTCGAACGGCTACCATGGAAGTCCGGGAGGGTCATTCCGGAGCAGGCGGCGATGGAACTCACATTGTCCTCTCGATTGCTCAACGAAAGCGAACGACCCACGCGAGCCCATTACGTCATCCTGGGCATGAGTTGGGCGGGCTGGCTTTTCGATTTCTACGACCTGATGCTGTTCTCTTTCCTGGTCGGACCGATCGGGAAAGATCTAGGTCTGAACAGGGACGACATTTCTCTGCTGCTCGGAGCTTCGCTGGCCGCCACCGCGCTGGGTGGCGTCCTTTTCGGGCATCTCGCCGATCGCTACGGGCGGAAAACAGTCCTCACCTGGACCATTCTGGTTTATTCAATCGGCACGTTTCTCTGCGGCAACGCACGCGGTTTCATCTCCCTGCTGATCTTCAGGATCATCACCGGACTCGGCGTCGGCGGTGAGTGGGCCACTGGTCAGACTCTCGTGGGAGAGACGTTCCCCGCCAGGATGCGCGCCCGGTTCGCCGCGGTCATGCAGACCGGCGCGCCGCTCGGGATCGCCCTGGCATCGCTCGTCGGAGGACTGCTGCAGCCGACCTTGACGGACACACTGGGGCTTCACTGGGGTTGGAGAACCTGCTGTTTCATCTCGCTGACACCCGCGCTGCTTGTGGTCATCATCCGCCGGCACATGCCTGAGTCGGACGTATGGCTGGCCAGGCGGGATTCAAAGGCCAAGGAAGAACGCGGCCAGTTTGCGGAACTGTTCGGCAATCCAAGGCTGCGAGGGCTCTTCTGTCTTGGTCTCGTCCTGGCCATCACGGATATGTCGGCCTACTGGTTCACCTATGTGTGGATGCCAGAATACCTCAAAGAGCAGCTCAACTTCTCCATGGCCAAATCCGGCCTGTGGATGCTGGTGACTCAGGCCGGTGGCTTTCTGGGCTACCTGTCCTTCGGCTTTTTTGCGGATTGGAAGGGTCGGCGCGCCGCTTACACGGTCTACTCCGTGATCTGGGCAATCGGTCTCCTGCCCGTCACGCTGCTGTGGAGTCATATTGCCGTCTGGCCGTGGCTTACCCTCTGCTTCATGTTTCTGGTGGGCATCGGCACCGGCAACTTCTCCGGCTACGGTCCGATCTTCGCGGAGATCTTCCCCACCAAGGTGCGCAACACCGCTATGGGCAGTGCCTTCAACCTGGCCCGAGGGGTGCAGTTCTTCACGCCGATGGTCATCGCGGCCGTGGCGCCTCGCTACGGCCTCGGGGGCGGTATTTCCCTGGCCGCTTTCTTCGCTGTCTTTACCGGGATCTGGGTCTGGATGCTCCCGGAGACCCGCGGCACGCGGATAACCAGCGACTGAGAACGCCCTACAAGATCAGATCGATAAACGCGGCAACATCTAAGCCGTCAACCGAGCCATCGCAGTTCACGTCGCAGGCCGCGATGTGAGCTGGATCGGCGTCGACTCCGAGCAACACGCTGGTGAATGGGCCGATGTCCGCCGCATTGACAGCACCGCTGGAATTCGCGTCGCCAAGAATGCGCAAGGCAACCGAGGCGTACTGCTGACCCGGGATCGCGGTTATGTTCGGCGTCATACCGAGGTTGCCGTACCCTCCGCCGAGCCCGGGCAGCCATTGGTTGGTTACCTCGCCGCTCGAACGAATGATGAAAGCCGCCATACGGATGTTTGTTCCCGTCGCGCCGGCAATGCCCACGTCGGCATACGGGACGAACATGTCAAAGCCGTTCAGGGCGGTTGCTGTCTGGGACGCATCGGTGCCTGTCACGCCCAGGGTGTTGGTGTTGTTCATCGCCACCTTCATGCCGTTCGGGTTCGTGCCGCCGGTCAGGACGCCGTCGCCGTCGTTGACCGTTCCTGCGCCGCGATACGTCTTGACCGTCCCGCCTGCCGTGAGCAATTGGAACTGATCGACATAGATCGTGCCTCCGCTCGTGTTGGTGAAGATCATGTGATCCGGGGCAAAGCCGGCGTCGAGCCGCGTGCCGGTCAGGTTGTTGGGCCCGCCCGGCGGCGGAGAATAGCCGGAAAGGTCCAGGATGTTCTGGCCGCCGGAAATCGTGTCGAGAAGAAGCACGAGGCCGGTGGCGTCCGTGGCCAGATTGCCGGTGATGCCGATCTTCAGACCGGCTGACGTCGGGCGAACGAAGATCTGGTCAAGCTCCGAGATGTTGTCGCCCAGGCCGGTGGCGTTGTCCTGGGTCGCGACGAGGCTGCAGGCACCAAGACTGCCCGGGATGTCGACGCCGTCGTACTCGTTCGGCGGCGGCGGCGGGATCTCCAGGCCGACGGACAGGACGCGGTAGCCGTAGCCGGACAGCGTCATGCTGTACGCGGCTTTGTTGGCGTCCGTGATCGCCGCCAGTGTCTGACCGGTGATCAGATCGACCGGGACCGTCGATCCTCCTGCGATCTGGGCTGCCGACAGGTCCATCGTGAACGTCCGCGACTGATTGTTGACGTTAATGGCGACGAGCACGGTCTGCTCACCTTGCATCTGCCGCAGGAACGACCAGATGCGACTGCTTGAATTCGTGATCGGGCGATACGTCCCTCTGCGGAGGGCCACGTTCGTCTTGCGGGCCGAGATGAGCCTGCGATATTCCTCCAGCAACGAGCCGGAGACATTCAGCTGCTCCTGAACCGAGCGGCCGTCGTTGTCCCTTTCATAGCGGTTGTTGTACGCTCCGCTGTGGAGGACAAAGTAGTTGCTCATCGGCGGACCGGCCACGGCGTTCCATTTGAACGGCTCGCGTTTGGGGATGTCGTCCGCATCACTGCCGAAGCTGCCTTTCACGCCGAGCATGCCGATCTCATCGCCGTAATAGATGCACGGCGGACACGGCTGAGTCAGCAGGATGGCGGCGGCTGCCTTCGCCTTGGTCATGCTTCCGCCGATGACGGAGGTGAGCCGATCCACGTCATGGTTGCTGAGGATGCCGATGAAGTTCTTTCCGGGCGGCAGCGCGGCAACCGTTGCGGCCATCGAGCTGTAGAGCGAGTTCTTGTTTTCGTTAGAAAGCGAGTCTCTCGCCCCGAACATGAACGGCATGGTCATGGTCGCATCGAACGCCGGCAGGAGAGTCGCGCCGGTGATGCCCCAGTCGGCCTGCTCGGCGAACGTGAACACGGACGAATTGACGGTCTGCAGGGCCGCCTTCCACGGGATCCAGAAGTCGTTCAGGTTGTACCCCCAGCCTTCGGGAGTCTCGGGGGATTGCTCCCATACGTGGTCCAGACGGTAGCCGTCGATGCCGTCGGATGGATCACCGTCGCCGTTCGGATCAAGCCAGTGCTGGGCCCATTGCGTAACCAGCGCTGCCGGGTTCGGGTCGCGGAGGTCCCATTCAATAAAGCCCACCGTGGCGCCGTTCCACGATGTGTAGACCGAACCGGCGTATTGCGTGTTGCCCGGGTTGGTGAACGCCAACCATGTGTCGTACGGGCTGGACGGGTTGCCATAGGCGCTTTGGAAATAGACCGAATTGTGGCTGATGCCGTAGACCACGAAGTCGATGAAGACCTTGATGCCGCGTTCATGGGCCTGGTGGACGAAATCCAGAAAACCCGTCTCGTTGCCGAACCAGGAATTGATCTGGTCGGCCGGTCCGTGTTGATAGCCGTGATAGGCGGGCGACGGGAAAATAGGGTTCATCCACACCGCTGTGATCCCCAGCGTCTGAAGGTAGTCGAGCGATGCGGTCATGCCCCCGAAATCACCAAAACGGGAGGCGTCGCTGTTGGAGTCGCGCCAGGCGATGGGCATGAACTGGTAGAAGACATCATCGACAGCCTCGCGGCCGTCGAGCGGCTCGGCGGAAGCGGCCGGCCCCGGGCCGCAAGCCACCAGCGAAAAGACCAATGAGATGGATAGCCTACGCACAGCCCCCACGCCCCCTCCTCGCCCTCCTCTCGGAGGGACGGCTCGCGTTCACCTTTCCCAGTTTATTCAGAGAAAACGATTTACCCAAGGGTAGGCCCAGTTTTTTCTGGTATGTCACGATGCAGACGAGCTAAAATAGATTGGTCGGGTTCGCGTCCATCTTATCGGGGAACGCCCATGACGATCGATTTGACATCAGATCAACTGAGCATTGTGCGTGACCTGCTGGAGGAGCGAATCGCAGATCTGGGCCCTGAGATCCATCATGCCAGGACGCCGGAGTACCATCAGACGTTAAAATCGCTGCGCGAAACGTTGATGCAACTCGACGCAAAGCTCGGTGCGGCCACCGAGGAGATCGCGGCCTAGGCCCGGGTCTGACGCTGATTCGACGCGCCTTCGAGGTCGGGGGAGGGGTGTGTCGCGCGCGGGCGCGATCTGCAGGCTCCGATGGCTGGCGGAGGGCTCAGGAGATGCCGTGCTCAGTCAGCCAGCGTTCGGCGTCGATGGCAGCCTTGCATCCCATCCCCGCTGCGGTGATGGCCTGACGATACACGCTGTCGACTACGTCGCCGGCGGCGAAAGCGCCTTCCACGCTGGTGGCGGACCGGTACGGGTCTTTCAGCATGATGTAGCCCTTCTTGTCCAGTTCGAGTTGGCCGCGCAGAAATTCAGTGGCCGGCGTATGGCCGATAGCCATGAAAAGTCCGCCGAGCGGCAGGTCGCTGATCTCGCCGGTTTTCGTGTCCTGTAGTCGCACCCCAGTGATGGCCGCATCACCCAGCACGTCGATCGGGATTTTATTCCACAGCAGCTTGATTTTCGGATTGTCGAATGCCCGCTGGGCCATGATCTTGCTG
>DATKKX010000433.1:0-11079 GCA_035542775.1 Phycisphaerae bacterium
CAACCGGCCAGAGAACAGATGAATGTCGCGATGCCAAGCAGCCCGAGAACCGCCGACTTCATGATTGTGGAATCACGCATGTTTCGTTCCTCCCCAACGTCCCGCAAGCCCAAGGGCGGGCTTGTGCTCTCCAGTTCATGCCCTAAAGAACGAGCCGACTTGCGGCCACGCACTCTCCGCGCCGCGCAAGTCACGCCCGATTATCGACAGATCGTTCAACTATCCGGTTTGAGTCTCGATTGCGAGGATTCATTTTTCCTTCCCCCTGCCCCGCTCGACGATCGAACCATGCGACAACCGGCCCTCGGTCCGGCGGACCAGTGATAGGGTGTGCGAGGCCACCGGAGCGAAGTCGATGTCACACACCAGTCTACGTCGCCCGGTGTCCCTAATCAAGTAATGCGCCCCGGCGGCGAACGTCCGGCGATCGCGACGGTCTCAAAACCAGATGGCCCAGAGCCGGTGAGTCCCCGCTCGCGGCCTGCTTCGCGGACCGCCTCGGGGAACACATCAGCCGGCCACGGTCGAATCCCGGCGGATTCCTTCCTTGGATTTTCCCCGGCTGGGCGATGGGGGCGACGGTCCGAATTCCTGATCAGCGGGGCGATGCCGTGCAGACTTCCGGGACCATGATGAATCAGGACGTGAGCGCCTTCCGCCGCCTGCGGCGGAAGGCGCGGCGGCTCGGCAGGGCACCTTTACCAAACCGGTTTCTTTCTCTCATAATACCAGCCACTCGCCGCAACCGATCAACGCGCGAGCCGCGTAGAGACGAACGCGCGGCGAGACAATGCCCTCCGGCGGATTGCCGGAGGGCGTACCCGTCAGGCCAGGATATTCCGGGCCTTGTTGAGCAGGGCAACGAGACTGCCATGGAATCGGACGTACCGGACAGCTCGAAGCGTCTGATACTCTGTCTGGTCGCAGACGAGCAGGCGGTTGAACGCTTCCCCACGGCCTTGCGCTACTTGCAGATCGGCCTGATTGACGAGCCCATCGACACGATCATCGTGGTCTCGGAGCGCGGCCGGCCCATCTGCCTGGAAGGCGGCCCGGCCACGATCATCGCCTACCACGACATGCAATGGCCCCTGACTCGCTGGGGGTACAAGTTCGCGGCCGATGCGGCGCGCCGGAAAGTCAATTCTCTGCAGCATGACGCCCCGGTCATCGTTCACGCTCTCACGGCCGCCTCGGCGCAAGTGGCCGTCGAGATCGCCGAGGCGGTTCGGGGAGAGCTCGTCCTGACCATCTCTTCCATCGCGGAGATCGAAGACTCGGTCGTCTCCCGTTGCTGCGCGAAGGCGGCGACTCTGATCCTGCCCTCCCGCCAGCTCGAGCAGGCCCTCGCGGCCAGCCCGCTGGCAGGCAAGACAACGGCGGTTGTACCCGTCGGCGTTGTTTCCACTTTCGCCCCGGCCGCATTCAGCAATCCACAGCGAGCGCCGTCACTGGTTTATGCGGGCACTCTCTCCAATGGCTCCGCGGTGGAGTCGCTGCTGCGGGCGGCGAAGCTCGTTCTGGCGCACGACCCGAATCTGCTTGTATTCGTGGTGGGCAAGGGGCCGGCCGAGAGCAACCTGCGGCACCTCTCCGACTCGTTGGAGCTGCATCCCAACGTTACTTTCACCGGCCGCCTGGAGCACTGGCGCCTGGCCCTGGAAGCCGCCGACATCTTCTGCCTGCCCGCCAGTCAAGGGACGTTTCACGAGGAACTGATTCATGCTCTCGCCACCGGCCTCGCGGTGGTAGCGCCGGCCGACTGCGTCTGCGACGGCTTGATCGACGATCAGACGGCCCTGCTCTTCCCCGGCGAGGATCACGTGCGCATGGCGGCACAAATCAGCCGCCTCCTCGCGGACCACGCCCTGGCCCGTCGAATCGCCGCGGCCGGCCAGTCGTATGCCCGCGCCAGCAACTCGGTCGCCCGCATGGTGGCGGAGCACGTCCGCATTTACAGAGAGCTCGATCCTCGGGGGCGCACGATTCCCATGCCGGTAGCCCGATAGGACTTTTCATACCCGGGCGAGGGGCCACGAACGCGGGGGGTGGAAGCGCGAGGCGCGTTTCCGGACTGTGACCACAGGTCCTTCGATTGATTCCATCCGGTGGGGAGCTATAGAATGGGCACAGGGCGAATCTGTCGCCATTCACGTGATCGAGGGGAAATCAGGGCGCCGCACGTCGGCGCCGTCAGCCAAGGGGGGACTAAAGCATGATCCTTCGCAAAGTGCAGTCAGCCACTATCGGCGCATTGATGATGGGCTCGCTGGTCATTGCGACCGGCTGCCACAAGCCGGAAACGTGGTCGTACACCGGCCCGCGCGTTTATCTGATCGAGGGCACTTCGGACGAGGCGTCGGACGGCCTGGCCGTCATACGCCACGAGCTGGAGCAGCAGGAGATCAACGCCAAACTGTACACGCCGGACGACTGGCTGAAGATCGTCGTTGACATCGACGCCAAGCCGGACGAGGAGGTCATCCTGGTCGGCCACGGTCACGGGGCGTTCCTCGCCACGCAGGTGGTGCGGCACTACGCCCAGCAGCACAAAACCAAGTTCATCGACGCCGTCTTCACCGTCGACGCGTTCAACAAGGACTGGCCGCACAATGCGTGCGAGCGCGGCGACCAGGCACCGCACACCCAGCCGATGCCGACTCCCATCGGACACAACGCCATCAAGGTCCGCAACTACGTGCAGGCGAACCCGGACAGCAAGCGCTGGGGCAGCGACCTGGTGAGCACGCGGGCGTCGAACATCGCATTGAACCATCCGTACTACTGGTACGACGACTACTGGGATCGCCGAGTGGTCACCGGCCAGCACATCGCCGAGAAGATCGAAGGTGCCGACGTGACTCATGAGACGATTGACAACCAGCAGGAGTTGGTCCAACGTATCGTGATGATGTGCCGGAAAGCGGCGCTGTCGCCGTATCATTACACCCCGGCCGAGCACCACCCGGATGGCAAATCCGAAGAAAAACCAAAGCCGGAAAAATCGCCCCGAAAAGGCAAGGCGGCTTAACCAGGAACATCATCAACCCTTATGGAAGGCTGCCTTTCTGATGGCGGCACTGGCGGGGATCGCCAGTGCCGCCTTTTTTGCGCAGATTTTCTCTCGCCAGGGCATGCTGGCGGCGGCGATGCGCTCCGACTACGAAAGCCTGGCGAATGCCGGCAAAGGCGGTGTTCGACGTTCGGGCGCTGTGACGCTCAACGATCTCTTCGCCGCCCGCGATGCGGCCTATCGGTCTCACCCCAAGGCAGCGCCCCATGCCGCAGTGGCCCGGCTGCTATTTGAGCTGCCGGCTATCCAAGGAGGAGAGACAGACCCTGCTGCCGCCATGGCCGAGGTCCCGCAGGCGGAGGCTGCCGACCACGACAACCTGGTGGCGCGGCTGGCGTACGCTGCCATCGCTGATCTGGCAGCCGAGGAAGACGCCAAACGGGGAGGAAAGACGCTCTCCGCCGCGGAGCGTTTTGCTGCCATCCGCGCGATCGTTGACGCCGCACCGCCCGCCAGGCTGGCCACCCTGTACAACGCCGAGTTGACGGAGGCCTGGCACGACGTCGTCGAGCGCTTCGTCAGACGGCCCGATGTCGCCATCACAATGGCCGCAACGCTCTCACATTACGAAATCACCGACCAGTATGCCGCGCTTCCGATCATTCAGCGGCGGCTGGCCGCCCTGGCGAACGATTTGAGAAGGGAGGGACAAACCGCAGACGCCGACCACTGCACTCGCTGGATCGCCCGGCTTACGCTCGGCCTGATCGACGCGGACCCCGATGCCGGCACGCGCCTGCTGTGTGCCGATCTTCTCGCCCGATCGCTTGACGCACAGTCTCCCGCGGCGCGCAGTCTCCGCAATCTGCAGAGCGACTTCATGGCCGCGGCGGCGTCCGCGCCGATCGACATCTGCGATCAGGCATGGAGCCCACCGCGGGCAATCGCCCCTTCGGCCTACAAATGGGCCTTCTACTCGCTGATCTTCGCGTCTGTTCTGGCTCTCATTGCCGTGGGCGGTGGCATTCTCTTCGGCGTTTCATGCGTAGCGGCAGTCGTCGGCAGTATTGCCCGCGGCAGCCAAGCGGCAGCAGTGAGCATGAAGAGATACCCGGTTCATCTCAGACTGCTCGGCGCACTGCTGCCACCCATCGCGATCGCCTCACTGCTGGTCGGCTATCTGAACTGGTACGGCATCTACTCCCAGAATTGGGGGCTGGCAACGGGAATGTGCGTCATCGCCGCGGGGTCGCTGCTTGCCATCGCTCTGGCCAACCTCCACGTCGCGTCCGGGACAAAGCACGCCCGCCTGCGAATCGCGCTCGTCGTTGTTGCGATGCTCGTTGGGATTCTCTTGACCGTGACGCCGCCGCCGGTCGTGACCCGAATCTGCCGGCAATTGGATTTGGCCGTCGGAGTGCTCTGGATTCTCCTCCTCGGGCTCACCGTTCTCGTGGTGGCGGCGATCGCGATCTGCCCGGCACGATTTCGGGCCATTGCCGCGGCGGCCGCGATGGTCTGGTGCCTGAACGCCTGTCTCGCCCTGGCGGTCTTGCAGTTCCATCGCTCCGCCGACGCGCGCTACCAGCGCGCCGTCGTCGCCGCGCGATTGGACGAATTGCCCGCCCGGCTGGGATCGGATTGGAAGCAAAAGTACCTCAAACCAGCCCTGGACGCCTACGATATCTCGAAGCCATGAACGCCCAGATCATCAGCACAGGAACGGAGCTGACCATCGGTCAGGCGGTCGACACCAACGCCGCCTGGCTCTCGCAGCAGCTTGCCGCGCTTGGGATTCCCTGCGAGAGGCACGTCGCCGTGCCGGACGATCAAGCGGCGATTACCAGTGCCATCATCGAGGCGTCGCGGCAGGCGCGCGTGGTGCTGGTTACCGGGGGGCTGGGTCCGACGCCGGACGACCTGACCCGCCCGGCTCTGGCGGATGCCCTCGGCCTCGAGGTCCGGCTCGATCAGGTCAGTCTCGAGCAGATCGAGGCCTTTTTCCGCCAACGCGGCCGACCCATGCGCGAATCCAACCGCTGCCAGGCGATGCTGCCCGTCGGCGCCGATCCTATCGAGAATACCTGCGGCACCGCCCCGGGAATGCACGCCCGGCTGAACTATGCCGACATTTATGTCATGCCCGGCGTTCCCCACGAAATGAAGGTGATGTTTGAGCGGGATGTCCGCCCGGCGATCGAAAGTGGCGCGAGAAATGATTCTCGCACCAGCGATGTTCGGACCAGGGTTTCCGGCAGCGGCGGTGCAGTCATCCTTCAGCACACATTGCGGACCTTCGGCATGCCCGAGGCTGAGATTGGCGAGAAGCTGGCTGATCTGATGCAGCGGGGCCGCAACCCGGCCGTCGGCACAGGCGCATCCGACCTGGTCATCTCCATCCGGATCAATGCCCACGGCGCAACCGCCGGCGAGGCCCGCGAACTGCTCGACGCCGATGTCGCCGAGGTCCGCTTGCGTCTTGGTCATTTTGTGTATGGCGAAGGTGACGAGACGCTGGCCCATGCCGTAGCCCGGTTGCTGATCGAACGGCACAGGACGATCGCGACAGCCGAGTCGTGTACCGGCGGCCTGATCGCCAAGCGCCTGACGGATGTATCCGGCTCCAGCGCATATTTCATCCAGGGCTTCGTGACCTATGCGAACGAGGCCAAACACCGTTTGCTCGGCATCCCTATGGAGGTGATCGAGTCGTACGGCGCCGTCAGCGCCGAGGTCGCCGAAGCGATGGCGGCCAACTGCCGCCGCCTAGCGGGCACTGACTACGCCCTCAGCGCCACCGGCGTAGCCGGTCCCACCGGGGGCACGCCCGCCAAGCCGGTCGGCCTGGTTTACATCGCCTTCGCCCACGCAACCGGCGCGATCGTCAAGGAGCTCCGCATGGGCGAGACGCTTCCGCGCGACGCCATCCGCGACCGGACCGCGAAAGCGGCTTTGAACCTGCTGCGGCTGCAACTCATCGAGCGAGAATAGCCCAGTCATGCCCTGGACCGGCTGGCGAATGTCGGACCAGCGGGCATCGCGGTTTCGTAATGAAAAATGGGCTCGGTCATGCTTAAATGTAAGGATGGCCCGGCGAGCTATTTCGGGCTGCTCGCCACGTTACCCATCCACCAGGACGATCGTTCAGTCTCAACCAAACAGGGTGTAACATGAGCAAAGCAGGTATGACTTTCCTCGTCGTCACCACACTTCATTTCGCGCTGGGATGTCAGTCGCCCAAGCGGGCCGATTCGACGCCAGTCCGGCAGGAGCCCGCTCGCGGCACGCCGTCGGTGCAAACGAGAGAATCCCAGGCGGCAATCACCCCGAAGGAAGCGTTGGCTATGCTGAAGGAGGGCAACGCCCGGTTTGTCGCCGGTCGACCAAACGCCCGCAACCTGCCGGCGAAGGTTCGTGCGACGGCGTCCGGCCAGTACCCGTTCGCCGTGATCCTGAGCTGCCTCGACTCACGCCAGCCGGTGGAGCTGATCTTCGATCAGTGCATCGGCGATGTCTTCAACGCTCGCGTCGCGGGGAACGTGCTCAACGACGACATCCTGGGCAGCCTGGAATTCGCCTGCAAGGTCTCCGGGGCGAGGCTGATCCTGGTCCTGGGCCATTCGAATTGCGGGGCCGTGAAAGGCGCGATCGACCGCGTAGAGCTGGGTCATCTCACCGGGCTGCTGGACCGGATCAAACCGGCGATTGCCGCCGTTCCGGCGGATGTCCAGCCGCGCGACTCGAAGAACGCCGAGTTTGTGCAGAAGGTCGCCGATGCGAATGTCCACCTCGTGATGCAGCAGATTCGGCAGCGCAGCCCGATTCTGCGGGAGATGCTTGATCAGCATCAGATCGGGTTGGTCGGCGGCATGTACGATCTGGCGACGGGGCAGGTGAGCTTCTTCTCGGAATGAGCGTCGGTCTGGCGACGGAATGACAGCACTTCAGGCAGGTACGATGCACGGGCGGGTGGCCCAGGCCCTCTGGACTTGGGGCATTGATTTCGCAGTCGGAGCAGTTCCGCGAGCACGATGGCTTTCACGCGGGTGATCAAATCTATCCCCCAGGTTCAGAGGGCCTGGGCCACCCGTCCTGGGTCATGCGTTTGGGGCAACCTCACCGTCAGATCTTCCCGCCGACGATCTCCAAGATCTCCTTCTCTTTCACGATCGCCTGCCGCTCGATCTCCGCGCCCTTGGCCAGGATCTCCGCGACGAACGCCTTGTCCTCCAGGTTGGCGCAGTTGATCTTGACGTTCAGATACGCGCCCATCACGGCTGATCGGGCACACAAGGCCCCCACGCCCGCGTCGGAGACTGATGCCGGGTTACCGATCTCGGCCATGGCCTTGATCTCGTCCATCGCCGCCAACGCAACCTCCATCACACGCAACGGCACTTCCACGGCGCCCTTGGTCGCGGCCTGGATGGCCCTGTGACGCTCGGCCTTCTCTGCCTCGCTGCCCTTGGGCAGGCCGAAGGCGTCCATCACGCGGCTGAACGCGGCGGTGTCTTCGTCGATCAGCCGCAGCAGCTCGACGTAATGGGCCTTGCCCTTCTCCGCCCAGTTGGAAAACTCCTCCCAGCGGGCGTCCCAGCCGCGCTTGTGCGACGAAAGGTTCGCCACCATCGTCGCCAACGCCGCTCCCATCGCTCCGATCGACGCCGAGATCGACCCGCCGCCCGGCGCCGGCGATTCTGAGGCCGTTTCCTCCACGAAATCCTGCACCGACATATCGATCAGCCGCTTTCGCTTCTTGCCCGACCGCGCGGCGATGGCGTACTCGATGATTTTCTCCTCGGGCTTGAACGGATACAGATCGTTCAACCCCAGCGACTTGACCGCGATCTTGATGAGCTCCCGGTCCGACACGCCGACGGAGCGCTGCTGCTTCTTCAGGAAATACCGCCCAGCGTCGAGCATGGCCCGCAGCGGAATCATGCCCACCAGCTCCGAGCCGGTCACGCGGATGCCCCGCTCTGCCGCCTTTTTGCAGGCCTCGTCGAAGGCGACGTGGACCGGCGTGATGCTGATGTTGGTCAGGTTGATCGAGATCTGGGCGACGCCGTACTCCTCGATGTACCAGCCGATGGCCTTGCAGGCCTTCAAGGAGCCGGGGATCCAGACGGTGTGGCCGTGGGCGTCCTTGACGATTTTGCCCGTGACCGGGTCGCCCTCGCGCTTCTCACGGCCGCGCTCGCGGATGTCGAAGGCGACGGCGTTGGCCCGGCGGGACGAGGTGGTGTTCAGGTTGACGTTGTAGGCGACTAGAAAGTCGCGGGCCCCCACGGCTGTCGCTCCGCTCTTGGAGTTGAACTCCGCCGGACCAAAATCGGGCTTCCACTCCGGCCGGCTCAGCTTGTCCTTCAGGCCCTCGTATTCGCCGGCGCGGACCGTGGCCAGGTTCCGCCGCTCCGGCTTGAAGGCCGCGTTCTCGTAGCAATAGACGGTGATGCCGACTTCGTCGCCGAGCCGCTTGCCCAGCTTGTGGGCCCACTCGACAGTCTCCTCCATAGTGATGTTCGCGACCGGCACGAGCGGGCAGACGTCCGTCGCCCCGAACCGCGGGTGCTCGCCCTTGTGGCAGCGCATGTCGATCACTTCGGACGCCTTGCGGACTGCGCGAACAGCCGCTTCCAGGACCTGCTGCGGCTGGCCGACGAAGGTGACGACGGTGCGATTGGTCGCCTTGCCGGGATCGACGTCAAGCAGCATGACGCCCTCGACGGTCTCGATCTGATCGGTGATCTGCTTGATGACGGCCATATCGCGTCCCTCGCTGAAGTTGGGGACGCACTCGATCAACTGGTTGGTCATTGCGCTTCGTTCCTCAATAGGGTAGGCTCCGCCCGTCTGCGTCGCAAAGCCATCCTCAACGGCGGGCAGAGCCCGCCCTACCTTGCTCCGCCCACCTTTGCGGCAATCAGATTCACGGTGGGCAGAGCCCGCCTTACAAAGCCTGATTCTCCCAATTCTCCAAAACCACGCGGCCGCGCTTGATGACCGTGCGGACCGCGTTGACGCCGACCTGGTAGGCCCAGCGGTTGACGTTGGGCACGTCGAGGATCAGCAGGTCGGCGAGATATCCGGGGGCGATGGCGCCGATCGAACCGGCCCGAGCGATCGCGGCTGCGGCGTTGGCCGTGCAGGCGACGAGCGACTCCATCGGTGTCATCTTGAGCAGGGATGCCGCGATCGACATGATCAGCGGCAGCGACTCGATCATGCACGAGCCGGGGTTGCAGTCCGTGGCCAGGGCCACCGGCAGGCCCGCCGCGATCAGCTTCCGGGCCGGGGCCGGTGGGGTGTCGAGGAAAAACGAGCAGCCGGGCAGCAGGACCGGAATAGTTTTCGACCCCGTCATCGCAGTGATAGTCTCGTCGTCGATGCACTCCAGGTGGTCGGCGGAGACTGCTTCGAGCTCGATCGCGAGCCTGGTCCCGCCGCTATTGGTGATCTGCTCGGAGTGAATTTTGGGCTTCAGGCCGTGACGGACGCATTTCGACAGATAGTGCCGCGACTGCTCGACGTTGAACGCCCCGCGCTCGCAGAAGACGTCGGCAAATTCGGCGAGGCCATCGGCGCGAACGCGGCTCAGCAGCATTTCGTCAGTGATTGCCCTGATGTATTCGTCCGATCGGCCGTCGTACTCCGGCGGGATGGTGTGCGCGCCCAGGAATGTTCCCACGATGTCGATCGGCGACTCGGCGGCGAGCCGCTTGATGGCCAGCAGGGTCTTGAACTCGTCGTCCGGCGTCAGGCCATAGCCCGTCTTCGCCTCGACGGTGGTCGTGCCTGACGCCAGCATCCGCCGCAGCCGCGGCGCCGCGCAGCGCACCAGATCGTCGATGGTCGCTCGCCGCAACGCCTGCATGGAGCTCCTGATTCCGCCGCCGGCATGCATGATGTCCAGGTACGTGGCCCCGCCGATTCGCTGCACATATTCATTTTCACGCGAACCCGCAAACACGACGTGCGTATGGCAATCCACGAGGCCGGGAACCACCGTCCCTCCGTCCGCATCGACCGTCGCATCGTACGAGCCGCCGGGGGTCTCCTCGGCTTGGCCGAACCAGGCAATGCGATCGTCCTCCAGAACCACCGCGGCATTCTCGATCACGGGCGGCGACGAGAATGCCTCGCCGGACACCGGTCCCGGCGGCACGGCAACGAGCTGGCGGATATTGTTGATGAGCGTGTTCACCGGCGAAGCACCGTCGAGCCTGGCAAGTGGTCTGGGCTGATGGTTCGGCGAAGGCGCGTCATTCCTCGATCGCCTTCTCGAAGATAATCAGGTTCTCCGAACGGTCCGGGTCCCAACGAATGCCCACGATGTTGAAGCCGGTCGCGATACACAGGTGGAGGATCGGCCGGTGATCGTTGTGGCACTCCATGCGGATGTACTGGTAGCCGTGCTCCCTGGCCCAGGCGGCCTCGGCCTCATGGATCTGCGTGGCGATGCCGCGGCGGCGGAACTCCGGGTGCACGCCGAGGAGCCACGAGAAATATGTGTTTGGCTTCAACTCGAAGCCGGTCGCGAAACCCACCGGCCGTTTGTCGATCTGGGCGAGGAGTATCAGCGGGTTGTGCCGCCCGAGGAACCGGCGGCGGAAGAAGGCCACGTCGCGGCCCGGGCGAAATATCTCGTTGTACAAATCGGCGACGGCCGTCAACTCGCTCGGTCCGACGACCACGATCTCCGCGTCTGCCATAGTGTGCATCCTTCCCGCAGCCACGCCAGCCGGGCATTGGCGGCACGGCCACGGCTGCCTGTACATCGGATCATCTAATGATCGCCCATGTCTTGATGATCCGCAAGCATGATAGCGGCAAGACGCGGCAAGGGCACGAGTCCATCCTGTGGGGGGACATACCTGGCGACCGTCCTGCGTGGCGGGTGTGAGCTGTCCGCGTGCGTCGGGGCCGCAAAGGCATAGGCGGGCGATGGATGGCGACCTCTCGCGCTCATACGAACGCGAGGGACACGCCCGAGTCGCGGGCATCGCGAGTGGCGCGATTCGCAAACCCGCCTCCGCCCGGGATGAAGGAAGCGTACTGTTGTGGGA
>DATKKX010000434.1:0-2657 GCA_035542775.1 Phycisphaerae bacterium
GCCCGGACCGAGCTGGCGAGCAGGAGGAATCAGAGGCTGGAACATGGGATGGCTGATAGCGGCGCTTGAGTCCAAAGCGAAAGTGCCTCGCTGCCTTGAGGTGTTGCTGAGGCAAACGAGGCACTCTTGTTGCCTGCGGCCCAGAGCCAGGCTCGCGCCGCAATGATTCGCGATCAGGTTCTCTCTCGCGGCGTTGTGCCGCGAGAGAGAACCCGCCTTTTGTTCATCGGACCACATGCTGGGTCCGACCGTCGTCAGTGATCAGCTCTTGCCGGCGGGCGCGGGGGCGGGCTTCGCCGGCTGAGGAGCCAGCGACTCGGCCAACTGCTTCTCCTGCGGCGAGTACTGCAGGATCAACTCGGCCGCGGTCCGCAGCAATTCGGCCCTGTTGGTGACCTTCAGCTCGCCGGTGCCCTTGGTCTGGGCCTCCTGAACCACCTTCTCGGTGAATGGCCCGATGTTAGCTGCCTTGGCCTTGGCCGCCTCCGCTTTGACCATGTTGGCATCCACGCGCTCAGGCAGCTCCGGCGTGCCGAACCAGATCGTGGCCTTCTTCAGATCCACGTCACCCGGAGCGATAGCGACCACATACCCGGACTCATAGCCGATGTTGAGCCGCTCGGCAGTCTGATTGCCGACGTAAAGCACGGGCTCGGCCACCTGCCGTGCGTAGACCAGATTGGGATCCACCTTCAGGACCAGCAGGTAGCCGGTGGTGATGGTGGGCTTGTCTTTGCTCCAGAGGTGCTGATAACCCTCCTGGAGCGTGAATTTGCGGGCGTACACCAGATTGTCCACCGCCGCGGGGGTCGAGGGAACCGGGGGAGGCTTCTGACTGACCGCGGGGGCGTTCGGCGGAGTGGCCGGAGGTTCCGCATAAACCACCATGGCCGCCAATGCCAACGTGCAAACAGCAAGGATTACGGTCTTCATGAGATTCAATCCTTTCATTACTTTTCTTATCACTTGCAAGCCTGAGCTTGGAAATTCATCCTCGGACTCTCCTAGTTGCACAGCACCTCGAAGATCCTGACGGCGTCGACGGCCGCTTCATCGATCGAGGTGGTGAGTGCATCTTTCGCGCTGAAGCGGATCTTCACCTGCGAGGTGAAGGTAATGTAGTCCTTGAGGTGCACCGTCCGCTCGACCCAGCCGCCGTGGAGGTTGACGACTCGCTCGATCAGCGTCCAGGTGGCCCCGCCGTCATTGGAAACCTCGATATCAAACGGATCGGAATCGAGGTCGTCGTTGTACCAGTAGCGGGCATACTTGAACACGGGATCGATCGCGCCGCTCATGTTGAGAACCGGCGAAATCAGCCGCGTCGGTCCGCCGTCCACGTCGGTGTTGCAGCTGGTCGTGCTGGTGTTGTTCTGCGTCACGTAGCAATGACCGGAGCCGTCGTAGTCCGACGCCGGGTCGCCACGCGGTGGGACGCACTGAAGCGGCACAGCCCGCTGCCAGGCGCCGCCGAGCAGAGAGATGTTCTCCACTGTCCACCCCTGATCGGTTTCGAAGTTGTCATTCAAGTAGGTGACAACATCGCCCACCAGAGTGGTATAGGTCGTGGCGGGCGCGTCGGCCGGCAGGAAGATCTGTCCGGTCTCGACGCCGGCAACGCTGAAGTAGAACTGCGGGCTGCTGCCGCAGGGCGGAGGAGGCAGCGTGGCGCGGTACAAGTTGAGGCCGACCTCCGCGAGCGGGGCGGTCTGCCATTCGCCACCGGCGACGTAACGATAGTGAACCAGGGCCGAGTCGGGCACGAGGGTGTCGTCTCCCGGCAGGATGTTCACGTCGATCAGCGTCGGCGTGGTGGGGCTCACGTACTCGGGAATCTCACTCGCCAGCGTCATGGTCACGTACAGGAAGACCGGCGAGCCGGCGTTGTCCAACATGAGCTGGTCGATGACGAACCGGCCTGAGCTGGATCCCCACGAGGGACCGAGGTTCAGCCGAACCGCCACGATGTTGCCCAGATCCAGGCCCGATCCGTTGGTGAGGAAATCCGTCAGTCTGACGCGAATGGTCCTCATCTCGTTATGCCAGCCTCCGTTGCGAGCATACGGTTGCCCGAAGCCTCCGCCGTAAGCGCCGGTGCCGATCGAGCTGCTCACGCCGTTGCCGTCGCGAAGCGTGAGGGTGCAGGTCTTGATGCCGAGAGGCGAGAGCGTGTAGGGATGCTGCGTGCCCTGCGCCCCGCGGAAGGAGATGTACAGATCGTTGGAGAAGTCGCGGTACGCCGGAATGACTTCCCACTCGTAGTACTTGTTGGTGTTGAACCAGTCGAACACCACGCCGCGCTCGACGTCCGATGGGCCGTCCTGGGTGGCACCGTTGAACGGATCGCTGCTCATCCAGGTGAAGCTGCTGTTGTTGTCGTCCATCCGGCCTTCGGTGAGGTTGTCCACGTTGTAGGTGACTGAACCGCCGGAACTGCTGACGTTCGCCGCCGTGCCCGTCTGGTAGTCGTCGATGACCGTGTTGCCATGGTCAGATCCGTTGCGATACTCCAGGCTGACCACGATGCACGGGTTGCTCGTGTCCACGCCGATGGGGTGGAATCGCTCGTACTGCCGCCACAGGAAGTCGCTGGCCGGAATGTTGCCCTCGACGTAGTGCTTGACCAGCGGCAGCAGGTAGCCCAACTGGATCAGGTG
>DATKKX010000435.1:0-2310 GCA_035542775.1 Phycisphaerae bacterium
GCCGCCCTCGGTACACCTGCCTATTGCTGGTATCAAAACGACCATGACGCGTACGGAACCGTGTACGGCGCACTGTACAACTGGTACGCCGTGGACAGTCTCAGCAACGGAAACAGGAGCATCTGCCCGGTGGGGTGGCACATTCCCGCCGAGGCCGAGTGGACCGCTCTGACCTCTGCACTGGGCGAACTCGACGTCGCGGGTGGGCAGATGAAGGAGGCCGGAACAACACACTGGTCTCCGCCGAATACCGGCGCCACCAATTCCAGCGGCTTCACGGCATTGCCGGGGGGATTCCGCGGGTACACCAACGGCGCCTTCAATCAGGTGAGGAACTTCGGGCACTGGTGGAGCCGGACGTCGGCGGATGCGGCACTCGCCTGGGGAGAAGGTCTGTTCTACCTGGAGGCGGCGGCGGACCACAGCACGAGCAACAAGAAGCTCGGGTTCTCGATCCGTTGCGTCAAGGATTGAACGCGTCGGGAGACCGGGCCGGGTCCGGTGGCGGGTGAGGCGGGGCGGCAACCGGCCGTGAAGGGAGCTGCACGCCGATCTGAAGCAAATCGATCGCGAACCCGGCGCCCAGCGTGTCTGGGGAGCGGGTTCTCTCGCCCCCGGTGCGGGATCGGGAGCGTCTAGTTCCGAACCCGCATGACTCGCCAGTTGACGATGGTACCCACCATGTAAGTGACGCCTGCGGCCAGGAACACCAGGTGCGAGACCACGCCCTGGACCTGGATATCTGCCTTCCGGATCCCCGCGATCTCCAGCACGGCAAGGACGATGAACAGCCCGCGAAGCAGGTAGAGGCTGCTGATCCCGACCAGCCCCGTCCTCAACAACGGCAGGGGCCGGCAGACTCCGGCCCCGGACAACGCATACAGGCCAAAGGCGGCGAAGATCAGCGTTGCCCCGTTGCCGATGAGGAAGAGCCGCGTACGATCCTCCAGCAGCGATGAGGGGGCCCCGAAGTACGCGGCCGCTGCCGGAGACACCGACAGCACGAATTGGCCTGCCGCCATGAAGAGACTCAACCCGGCTCCGACTTTGAGCCACGAACTCTGGTTCATTTGCTCCTCCTCACGCCCCAAGCGCCGCTCGGCCCGGGCAGCGCCACCTCGACCGGGCGTTGGGTCCGCGCTCCGCCCTGTTGCCAGCCTGCGGGCGCCGGGGCCAACTACTTGTACGTGGCCCCGGTCGCGGTATCACAGCCGGAGGCTGGCGCAGGGGCCGCGGATGGGCGCAAGCCGGGCGTTGCTGCGCACGCGTCGTTGGGAGAGACTGGGCACTGGCGGGGCACCCATTTCTTGGGCGGGGGCCCAAGGGGCGGTCAGGTCGAGTTCTGCAGGGGGTTGGGATGGCATCCCCTACGGGATTCGAAGGGGGGCCGGGGCGAACCAATGTCCACCAACGTCGACGAACCAGCCAGTGCTAACGACTTGTGGGAGCGGGTGGAGGACGACGAGCGACGATAGCCGACGAAGAAGAGGGACGGTTCGCGGACAATTTGGGGACAGCGAGCGATGCTGGCTTCCTCGGTGGGCCCGCCGGCCGATCTGGTGACCCGGGGCGGTCGACTTCTTGTCAGCGCGCATGATCAGGACCCGTCTCACGGCAGGAGTGTTTCCATGAGAAGACTCATCGTATCTGCGTTTGCATCGCTTGACGGAATCATGCAAGCACCCGGCGGTCCGGAAGAAGACCCCACTGGCGGCTTTGCCCTTGGCGGTTGGATGTTCGGCTACGGGGACGAAAGCATGGACATCTCAGCATCAGGCTTCGACGGCAAGGATCGCGAGCTGCTGCTCGGGCGCAGGACCTATCAGATATTCGAAGCGTACTGGCCCTATCAGCCGAATGACCACCCGGTTGCGAAGACGCTCAATGCAGCGAAAAAGTATGTTGCTTCGCGTACGTTGACGATGCTCCACTGGGACAATTCGACCCTGCTCCACGGCGATGTCGTCTCGGCAATCACCGCTCTCAAAGCCCAACCGGGCCCCGACCTGCAGACGATTGGCAGCGGCAATTTGATTCAAACGCTCCAGGCCGCCTCACTGATCGATGAGTACAACGTGTGGACTTTTCCAGTGGTGCTTGGGCGGGGCAAGCGCCTCTTTAGCGAGACTGCCAAGCCATCGGCGCTTCGGCTCGTTCGCTCTCAGGTCTCGACCACCGGCGTTGTGATGAGCACCTATGCGCCAGGCGGCGATATCCAGCCCGGTTCGTTCCCGAGTGCCGAGCCGAGCGAGAAGGAGTTGGCCCGACGCAAAACGATGGCGAATGAGATGTGGTGATGTGAAGAGGAGA
>DATKKX010000436.1:0-4191 GCA_035542775.1 Phycisphaerae bacterium
CGAACATCCGCGCGATCTGGGCAA
The DNA here is from genome assembly GCA_035542775.1 of Phycisphaerae bacterium. Classification (GTDB taxonomy): domain Bacteria; phylum Planctomycetota; class Phycisphaerae; order UBA1845; family UTPLA1; genus DATKKX01. The sequence continues at coordinate 25 of DATKKX010000436.1, forward strand.
CGGCCTCTTTCTCCATCTGGGAACTCGCCCGGCCGCCGTCCAGGGCGTGGTTATTCGGGTTGATCCACATCGCCAGGGCATAGGCCAGCCGGGCCACGGGATGCGGCGGCTTCATCATCTGCCCGGCGTAGAGAGGATGAAAGTACGGGTAGTTGTCCCGCAGCCGCTCGGCGACCTGGAGAAGCACCTGCTCCACAGCTTGAACGTCCGACGCCTCCGCAGCGGTCGGCGGCAGGTCGGCGAAGCCGGCCTCGAGATGATCGAGGGCCGCCCGAAGCACGGCCAGAGAGTCTTTGTCCAACATCGCAGCTTGTGGCTCCTCGCCGGTGATCACATCACGCCGGGATGCTCGACGCGTATTGCGTCAACTCCTCGCGGAAGTCGCGCAGCTTGATCCCGAAGGTCTGCTCAACCGGCCGAGTATCGCAGACCGAGTCTTCCTGCGACAATATCACCTGATCGACGTTGAATCGCATCAATCGCGGCAGGATCGGCAGCTTCATTACAGTTTTTGCGGCCAGCTTCGCCAGGCAGACAGGCTGCCCGATGACCGGCTTCCAACGTCTCGCGCCAGGCATCGTCTCGCGGCATATCACGTACATCTCCCGCCAGCTCATCGCCCGCGGTCCGCCCAGCTCATAGGTCTGGCAGATCGCCTCCGGCTTGCGCAACGCAGCCACAAGGCAGAAGGCCACGTCCAAGACCGAGACCGGCTGGACCCTGCTTTCGCCGTCGCCCAGGTGCGGAACGAACAGGAGCGGTATCGGTATAAAGCCGAAGGCGGGCACGGTCGCATCGCAGATCATCCGTCTCATCATCTGCATGAATATGCCGTCCGGCCCATGGATGATGCTCGGGCGGAAGATGGTCCAGTCCAGGCCGCTTTCGCGGACAATGGTTTCCGAGGCCCACTTCGAGCGGTGATATTCAGTCGGAGCATCCGGCCGCGTTCCCATTGCCGATGTGTGGATGAGCCTGCGAACGCCCATTGCCCGACAGGCATCGACTACGCGGCGCGTGGCCTCTACGTGGATCCTCGCGAACGTCTGCCCCTGCCGCGGCTGCTCGACGAGGATTCCCACGCAATGGATGACGGCGTCCGTGGTTCCCACGGCAGCGGCGAATTGACGCTCATCGAACAGGTCTCCTTCGCGCACGCCGACGCTGCCACGGAGGCTCATCGGCAGCGCCGCGAGCAGCTTCGCCTCGCTTCGGACGAAGCAGATCGGCCGGTGACCTTGGGCGACAAGCTCCCGCACGATGGCCCGACCGACAAATCCAGACGCACCGGTCACCAGCACCCGCAACGAGGACTGGCCCGTGCCTGTCTTTTGCTCGGGCGGCCTACCCTGCGCGAATTGCTCAGCGTCCATAGGTTCTCTCCTGGAGATGATATATGCCCAGAACAATGTGCATGGTATATTATTCCCGTTCGGTGTGAAGTGCCGCAGACCTGAGCATCGGCTGGCATCAACGGAGCAATCTGTCTAGAGCGGGTGCCGACATGAGATACAAAACACTCTTTCGATTGCTGTTGAAGGTGATGGGCGTCTTCTTCGTCGTCCATGGCGCGACGCAGCTCATTGCGCAGTCCTGGCCCTCACTCCACTTCATAGTACCCACCGCCGGGCCCTATTCGCCGGACCCGATAATGTTGTACGAAGTCGCGTGGCACATAGGGAGCAATGGCGTTCAGATCGCTATCGGCCTGTACCTCTTCTTCGGAGGTAAATGGATCGTCAACAAGGCCATCCGCGGTAACCGACCATATTGCCATGAATGCGGGTACGATTTGACGTAGAACATCACCGGCATTTGCCCCGAGTGTGGCACGGCGACGTCGATCCCCCGGCGTACCGCCCCCGCGCCGCCTCCTCCCCCACCCGATACTGCCAGAGGCCAGATACAGCCTCCCCCGCAAGCTGCCCCAACATCGTGTCCTCCATCACCCGGCCACCAGCCGCAAGTGTAGCTATCACGCACCCGCTTGACCGCGGGCTTTATCATTCTCACTTCCGCTTTGCCATCCCCCCTGCTTCCGTGGTATAAAACTCGCTTGCTGGGGAAATCGAGATCCCGAATTTCACGACACGGAGATATCCCATGTTGATCCCGTTTCGCAATGAGCCCTACGTCAACTTCACCGAAGACGGCCCTCGCAAGAAGATGCTCGCCGCCCTTGAGTTGGTCGAGTCGCAGCTCGGCAGGACCTACCCGCTCCGCATCGGCGGCAGGAAGATTGAAACCACCGCCAAGATCGAATCGATCAATCCGGCGCGCTTCGACCAGGTTGTCGGCTATGTCGGCAAGGCCAACGCTGAGCAGGCACGGCAGGCCGTCGCCGCGGCGGACGAGGCTTTCAAGAGCTGGTCGCGCGTCGATCCCGACGTCCGGGCTCGATACCTGCTCAAGGCCGCCGAGATCATGCGCAAACGGCTGTACGAGTTCTCCGCCTGGATGGTCTATGAGGAATCCAAGAGCTGGATCGAGGCCTACGCCGACGCCTGCGAAGCCATCGACTTCCTCGAGTTCTACGGCCGCGAGATGATGCGCCTCGGCGGCGCTCAGGCCGTGACGCCATATCCCGGCGAGGAAAACGAGCTTCGATACATGCCCCTTGGCGTCGGGGCGATCATCCCTCCGTGGAATTTCCCGCTGGCCATTATGGCCGGCATGACCACCGCGGCCATCGTCACCGGCAACACGGTCGTGCTGAAGCCCGCCAGCACCGCCCCGGTCATCGCCGCCAAGTTCGTCGAGGTCATGGAAGAGTGCATGCTCCCGTCGGGCGTGCTCAACTACTGCCCCGGCTCGGGCAGTGAGATGGGCGATACCATCGTCGAGCACCCGCGAACCCGCTTCATCGCCTTCACCGGCTCGCGCGAGGTGGGCGTCCGCATCTTCGAGAAGGCCGCCAAGGTTCAGCCCGGCCAGGTCTGGCTGAAACGGACCATCCTGGAGATGGGCGGCAAGGACTGCATTGTCGTGACCGACAAGGCGGTCGATCTCGACGCCGTGGCCGACGGCGTGGTCGCATCGGCGTTCGGCTTCCAGGGCCAGAAGTGCTCGGCGTGCAGCCGGCTGATCGTGGATGAGAAGATGCACGACACGCTGGTGCAGAAGGTCGTCGAGCGGGCAAAGAAGCTCACCGTCGGCAACACGACCGGTCCGGAAAATTTCTACATGGGCGCGGTCATCGATAAGCCGGCCTACGAGAAAATCCAAAGCTACATCGAGATCGGCAAGAAAGAGGGCAAAATGGCCCTGGGCGAGGCGAAAGTGCCGACCGGCGGCCATTACATTCCGCCGACGATCTTCACCGGCATCAAGCCGAACGCCCGACTGGCCCAGGAGGAGATCTTCGGGCCTGTCCTGGCGGTCATCAGGGGTAAAGGCTTCGACGACCTGCTGGCCATCGCCAACGGCACCGAGTATGGCCTGACGGGAGCAATCTACAGCAACGACCGCGCGGAGCTCGAGCGGGCACGGCACGAGTTCCAGGTCGGCAACCTGTATTTCAACCGCAAGTGCACCGGAGCCCTGGTGGACGTGCAGCCGTTCGGCGGCTTCAACATGTCCGGCACCGACAGCAAGGCGGGCGGGCGGGATTACCTGCTGCTCTTCATGCAGGGGAAGAGCATCGCCGAGCGGTGGTAGGTGTTTTGTTGATGTCCGGCCCAAGTGGCGTTGAACGCTGAGGAGCCCGCCGGGCAATCACGCAAGTGGGCAGATTATCTCTCAAGTGGTCGCGGCGGTTCCGCCGTGCAGCCGAATGGCTCATCGGCGCCGGGGTTTACTTCGCAGGTGAGTTGCTTCTCTCGCGTGTTCGGCCAAGCTCGCAGGTCATCACCATTCTAGGCCTATGCGCCCCCCTTGGCTTGGCGGCGATCTCTTTCTTTGCCGTGAGAGAGATCTTGCGGCCTCGAACGCTTCCTGTCCGCTGCGCCAGTTGCGGCTTTGATCTGACCGGCCGTCTCATCGGCCCCTGTCCCAGGTGCAAGGCCCCTGCGTCCGCGGCATATGCCCGCAACGTTCCCACGTGCCTGCGATGTCACTACAACCTCACCGGCAACGCCAGCGGCGTTTGCCCGGAATGCGGGACCCCCGTAGGTCATCCTGGCTTTCCCGAGGAAATCCGGGCATCCCGCCAAGCCGAGGCTGCCTCCA
>DATKKX010000437.1:0-9579 GCA_035542775.1 Phycisphaerae bacterium
AAAGCAGTGAGTTCACAGCTTTCTGATCTCAGCCCGGACAATCCCGACGCCATGTTTGCAGGGGGTTGACCGCTGAAATCGACGACCGATCGCCGGAGAGACTGTTATGCCCGCTTTCGCGTATGTTGCTCGCGACGATACCGGCGCCCTGGTCGAGGGTGAGGTCAGCGCCGCTTCCCCGGCGGAAGCCGCGAAGATCATCCGCGGCGACGGCAAGTTCGTCGTTCGTATCGCTCCCCAGGGCAGCCGCGCCGCCGCCAAGCCCAAGCCTGCCGGTACGGGGGCAACGTCCTTCTTCGGAGAGAAGTTCAGGCCCGAAGACCTGATCTATTTCACCAATCAGCTCGCCGTCATGGTGGAGACCGGCGTTTCCCTGGCCGACGCCCTGGACGCCTGCAAGCACGAAGGCAACTCGCCTCGCTTCGCCCGCGCCCTGGATGCCGTGATCGACCAGGTCAACGGCGGGTCTGAGTTCTCCGCGGCCCTGGCCGAGCATCCCAAGGTTTTCCCGGCCATTTATGTCGCCCTCATCAAGGCCTCGGAGGCCTCGGGCATGATGGGCCCCATGCTGGAACGATTGGCCCAACACCTTGGAGCCCAGCGGGAGATGACCAAGAAGATCAAAGGGGCGGTCACCTACCCCATTGTGATGTTCGTCTTTGCCATCGGCGTGACCATCTTCCTGATGACCTATGTGCTGCCGAAATTCTCCGCGATCTACGCCGGTCGCGAGGCCACTCTGCCGGCCGCGACTCGGGCTCTTATGGCCTTCAGCGGTGGTCTGGTCAGCTATGGCCCCTACGTCCTTGGCGCATTGGTCCTCCTGATCGGCGGGGCCGTCTGGTACCTCCGCACGCCCGAGGGCCGGGTGAAGATCGACGCCGTGAGGTTTCGCATCCCGGTGATCGGTCCCCTTTTTCACCAGACCTATCTTGCCCGCAGCTTGCACACGCTGGGTACGATGATCCAGTCCGGCGTCTCGGTCCTGGATGCCGTCAGCCTGACTTCCAACGTCTGCGGCAGCCTGGCCTACGAGCGAATGTGGAACGCCGTCCGCGATCGGATCGAATCCGGCAAGCAGGTCTCTGACGCCCTGGCCGACTATGAGCACGTGCCCAAGGCGATCAAGAAAATGATCAGCGCCGGGGAACGCGGCGGACAACTGGGACCGGTCATGGAGCGGGTCGCCCGGCACTGCGAGTCCGACCTCAACGTCTCCATCAAGACGCTGACCAGCATGATCGAGCCGGCCATCGTCATGTTCCTCGGCGTCATCGTGGGCGGACTGGTCCTGGCCCTCCTGCTGCCGATCTTCACGATCTCCAAGGCGCTGCACTGAGCCGCGCCGGACCCGAATTTCGGCCAGTGGCACTCGTCGCCAGGACAGGCTATAAAGCCTTCATGACGACTACGGAGATCTATCAGCACCAACGGCTTGACAGCGGCGTCGAGCTCGCGGCCCTCCCGATCGAGGGGCGTCGGACGACCGCTTACGAGATTCGCATCCTCGCCGGTCTGGCCGATGAGCCGGAAGAGAAACTGGGCCTGGCTCGCATTGTCGACGAAACCATCGACAAAGGCAGCGCGAAACGCACCGCCCGGGAGGTTTCCGACGCATTTGACGCCATTGGCGCCGACGTCTCCTCCGGCGTCGGCCGCGAATCGTTCGTTTTCCGGTGCAGTTGTCTGCCGGAGTACGTCGAGCAGGCCTTGACGCTTCACGCCGAGATGCTGCGGATGCCCGTCTTTCCCGAGGAATTCGTCAAGGTCGCCCTCGAGTTGGGGCAACAGGAATTGACCGCACTGGAGGACGACCCTGGCGAATTGACCCGCAAGCTCCTGGCCCCGCATGCCTTCGGCCGCCTGCTTGGTCGCCATGAGCTGGGTACGCGTGAAACCCTGGAGGGCATCACGCGTCAGGACGTTCTCTCGTATTGGCGGCGCTTCTTCGTCGCCTCTCGCATGCAAATGGTCATCGCCGGCGCGGTCGACGTGCCCAGGATTGCCCGGCATGTTGACGGCCTCTTCGACGGATTCGGCCAGGGCGGCGCTGATGGCAGAACCGCCTTTCGCGTCGATTTCTCCCCCGGCACCCACCATCATGACAAGGAGCTCGAGCAGCAGCACATCCTCATGTGCTGGCCGGGCGTTCCGGTGCCCGACGACGACTACGCCGCCGAGCGCGTCGTGCTCACCGTGCTCGGCCGCGGCATGAGCTCCAGGCTGTTCACCGAGGTGCGGGAGAAGCAGGGCCTGGTTTATTCGGTGGGGGCCTGGGACGACCACCCGCGTGGAGCCGGCATGATCTTCATCGGCGCATCGACCACTCCCGCCCGCAGCGCCCAGACCGTCCGCGCCCTGCTGAGGGAGGTCGACCGCTTGAGCGAGGATGTCACCGAGGAGGAACTGGCCCGCGCCAAGGTCCGGATCATCGCCAAGTCGCAGACCCACGGCGACATCACCCGGGCGCGCGCGGGCGAGCTGGGCAGCGACCTGTTCCATTACGGCCGGCCCGTGCCGTTGACTGAGAAGAACGAGCGGGTCACCGCGGTGAGCGTCGCCGATGTGCGGCGGTATCTGGCCGCGCACCCGCGAGACAAGCTGTGCATGATGACCCTGGGACCGAAGGTGGCGGAGAATTGAGCATGGCCGTGTAACGCTGCCCTTCTGTCGTGTGCCACTGCTCTGTGAGCAGTGCGGCCGCCTGGCTGGCACAGAACCCGGGCGACCGAACGTTTATGGTTGAGACCGAGCCCCGAGACTGATCGAGCTTATGAATACCGAGAACCCCTTCGTCGAGCATACCCTTCCCAACGGTCTGCGGATCGTTATTGAGCCCATGCCCCACGTGCAGAGCGTCGCGTCGGGCTTTCTCGTTCAGACCGGCTCCCGCGACGAATCACCAGACCTTGCCGGCGTCTCCCATTTCGTCGAGCACATGTGCTTCAAAGGTACCCATCACCGCACCTGGCGGGACATCACCCGCGACTTCGACAACATGGGCAGCACCTACAACGCCTACACCTCCAAAGAGCGGACCTTTTACTTCGGCTGGGTTCGCCCCGAGGACGCCGAAAAGCAGCTCGAGCTCCTCGCCGACATGATGCGTTCCGTCTTCCCCCCCGACGAGTTCGAGACGGAAAAGAAGGTCATCCTCGAGGAGATCGCCATGTCGGAGGATCAGATCGAGGACCGTGTCTACGATCTGATCCATGAGAAGGCCTATGCCGGACATCCCCTCGGCTGGCCGGTGCTGGGCACGGCGCAGTCCATCGCCGCCATGACCCGCGACCAGTTGTATGCCTATTTCGAGTCGCGTTATCACCCCGCGAACATGATCCTCCTCGTCGCCGGCGCGGTGGACCCGAAGGACGCCATCGCCATGGCCGAGCGGATCTGCGGCGACTGGACGCCCAAGTCGCCCCGCCCCCGCCGCGCGGAGCCGCCTGCCTGGACCGAGCAAACCACCACCGCCCAGGTCGATCGCTTTCAGCAACAAGCGTTGCTCGTGGCATTCGCTGCTCCCTCCGCGGCCCACGACGACCGCGAAACCGCCGATGTCCTCGCCTCGATCCTGGGCGGCCACAATTCACGGTTCTTCTGGAACATCGTCCAGGCCGGGATCGCTCCCCACGTGGCCGCCGGCCGCCTTGACTACTGCGATGCCGGCATGATGATCGCGTTCGGTTTCTGCGAGCCGCGGAACGTCGAGCAACTCTACGAGGCGGTCAAGGCCGAAATCGCCAGGATCAGCAGCCAGGGAGTCAACGACGACGAGGTCCAGCGGGTCAAGAATCGAACGCGGACCGGACTGGCTACCGAGGCCGAATCACCTTATTACCGGCTGATGCAGCTCGGCGGCGATGTTGACGTCCTCGGGCGCCCGCGGACCGTCGCCGAGCGCCTTGCCGCGGTTGAGCGGGTCACCGCCGACCGGATCCGCCAGTACATGCAGACCTGGCCCCTGGACAAGAATGGCTACTTCGCCAGCCTGGGCCCGCGCGCCTGGCCATGACGCGCGCGTGTCTCAACAGAAGCCCACCACGAAGAGCACGAAGAACACGAAGAAGAACTCGGCAAAAGACGTTTCGAGACTGCTGAGTCTCTCCACCGAAGCCCACGTTGTCGGATGGATCCTTCGCTCCTATCGTGCCCTTATTAGTCTGCCTTCGTGCTTCGTGGGGAGCAAACCGCCCTAGCGAATTTCCTGCCCCGTGTCGATGCGCCAGAACCGCAGGTCGTCGGCGAGCAGATCAAGCGTCGCGACAGTCTTGATCGCCGCCCGATGCAGCGCCCCCGGATTGATGATCCGGCAACGCCCCTTGCGTCGGTCCGCGTAACGATGGGTATGGCCGTAGAACAGGTAATCCAGCGTCGGGTCTTCCGCTGCGCGCCTGAACTCCTTCTCGTGGCCGTGGCAGACGGCGATTCGCTTACCGTCGATCTCCATCCGCACGGGCTCTTGCGGCCAGGGCAATCCCAGCGTGGCCACGTATTCCCGCAGGCTCGCTGACGGGGCGTCGCAATTGCCCCACACGAAAGCGGCATCGTGCCCGGCCAGCTCGGCCAGCACGTCCGCCCCGCAGATATCGCCGCAGTGAAACAGCTTCTTCGCCCCGCGCTGCGTCAGGAGTTCCACGGCCTGGGCGGTCGTCACCGTGTCGCCATGACTGTCCGACATGATGCCCACAAGCATGCGTGCTGCTCCGTTTGACCGCCTCCGTCCGTCTTCAGGTCGATTCCGGCCAGCTCGCGGATTTCCGCGTTGCGGGCCGTATTATGCTCGGCCGAGCTCTCTGTTGACAGCATCCGAATCGTTGCCGCCGGCCGCCGGCGGCGATAGTATGGTTGCCAACGCAGCAAAAGGACGCCTGTCACCCTAAGGAGGCCCAATGTCCGCGCAGCTCACTTTCTTTACTATCGGGCACGGAACGGCGGAGCTGGACGTCTTGTTCAAGGTGCTCGCCGCACAGACCGTGGACATCCTGGTGGATGTCCGCAGCAGCCCCTATAGCCGCTACGTTCCGCAGGCCAACCGCGAAATCCTCTCCGCCGCAGCCCAGCGCCACGGCGTGAGATACGTGTTCCTCGGCGCTGAGCTGGGCGGCCGCCCCGCTGATCAGACCATGATGCTGCCGAACGGCAAGCCCGATTACACTGAAATGGCTGCCACCGAGTCCTACCGCCGCGGCATTGAGGCCCTGGCCGGTCTGGCCGACGGCCATCGGGTCTGCCTGATGTGCTCCGAGGAGGACCCTGCCAACTGTCACCGGACGCTGCTGGTGTCCGAGACGCTGGTCGGGCAGGGGCATAACGTCCTGCACATCCGTCACGACGGTCACGTTGAAACCCACGCCCAAGTCGTCAACCGCCGCAGCGGCGGGCAACTGGCTCTGTTTTGAAGGCTGTTTATGCGAATCCACACCATGGGCTTCACCGGCAAATCCGCGGAGACTTTCTTCACCCGGCTTCGCGACGCCGGTGTTGCCAAGCTGATCGACATCCGTCGGAGCAGCAACACGCTCTACTGCGGCTTCACGCGCATGCGCGATCTGCCCTTCCTCCTGGACCGCCTCTGCGGCATTCCGTACGTGCATGAGCCCCAGTTCGCCCCGTCGATGGAGCTGTTGCGGGACTATCAGCGGTGGATGAAGGAAAAGAAGAAGCCGCCGGAGATCTGGCCGGAGTACGTTCGCCGCTTCAGCGCCGAGCTCGCCGCCCGGCCTATCGTGCAGGTCTTTCGGCAACACGCATCCGGGGTGGCCAGCCTCTGCCTGCTCTGCACCGAGGCCAAACCCGACTATTGCCACCGCCGATTGCTGGCGGAATACATCCAGGAGAACGAAAACCCCCGACCCGAGATCGTGCACTTGTAGGGACATCATGGCGGCCGACAATCTGCTCGTGATCAGCGTGACGCGCTTGGGCGACGGCATATGCGTGGCCTGCGTCGACGAAGCCGGCAGGTGGATTCGTCCCACCCGCCAGGAGCCGGATGGATGGAGGCAGCTCCGTCTCGGCGCCCTCCGCGATGACCGCGGTCAGATCGTGGTCAAGGCGGGGAATGTCGTGCACTGGCCGATGGGCCGGCCTGCGCCCCGCGAGGTGCACAGCGAAGACGTGTTCGTCGGCGCCGCCCACCCCCGGCTGGTGCGGGCACTCGCCCCGGCCGAGCTGGCCGCCCGATGCCAGAACCTCTGCGAGGAAGGTTTCCTCGGCTTTCTGCGTGGGACGGATCGCAGCCTGATGCTGCTTCGGCCCCAGTTGATCGAGCAGGTGTCGTTCTCGATCCGCGGCAAGGGCGGCGTCGCGGCGAGGATTCTTGTTGCCAGTGACGCCGGGCACCAGGACTTGAGCGTGACCGACCTCGCCTGGCGGGCTTTGGGCCGGGACCTGCTGGACCGCTCCCGCGCGGATGCCCTGTCCTGGAAGCCCACCGAGTTCCTGCGCCACACCGGCCTGACCGTCCGCTATCTCGCCGTCGGCAAAGGCCAACCCTGGCACGAGGGGCCCCTGCACCCCGTCTCGGGCCGATTCTGGCCCTTCGTCACGACGGTATTCACCGACCCGCCGGTTAGCACCCAGATCGACTACGCAAACCTCTGAGAGCCGGACGAGAATCAACCCGACTGGTCTCGCGCACCACGAAGCACACGAAGGATACGAAAAGAGTTGAAAAGGCTTCGGATGTTGTGTGAATGGCGATCGTTCTCTCAGAACGCGCCCCGGGCGCCTGGCCCGCACCTCGCCGAAAGCTTTATGCCATGACCTCATTCGTCCTTCGTGTTCTTCGCGGTCTTCGTGGTGAACCTCTGCGAGCGAGCCGGCTAGTTATTTCTGTCCATCAGCCGGATCCTGTGCCGCAGGAACCAGCGGTAGAACCGTTGCGGGTCCAGCATCGTCGGCGGGACGACGCTGCGCTGGATGAAGCCGTCCTTGACCGATAGGCCGCCCCAGGCGTCGAGCAACTCCTGCGTCACGCGGTAGGCCCCGCCGCGCCATTCGCCGATAGGGATGCATCGCTCCAATCGGCCGGATCGCCCGCGCTGGGCCCGCACGACGATGTCGCTGCTGCCTCGCTGCGAACGGCGGGTGTGGGCGTTCTGGTGCCAGCGCTCGCGCGGCACCGCCGTCACGGGCACCACCTCGTCGACCACGTACAGACCGATCAACGCATAAAGCAGCCTGTGCCCGCACGGGGCGATCGGCCGCAAACCGGCATAGAACGCCAGCAGATCGCCCCGGGTCATCCCGCGCATCCCCGCTCCGCGCCGGGCTCCCACGTCGCCGTAGGTCAGCTCGTTGAAGTCCGGGTCCAGGTGGATCGGGCAGTCGGGCAGATCCGCGGGAAACCGGAGATCCGCCTCCGACCGTCGCCCATGCTCGGCGCAGAACCGCTTCAGCGCCGGCAGGAACTCCTGCCCCCGTCGTTCAAGCCGCGGATGAAATCGCATGCCGTCGGCTTCGGGAATCGGCACGTACACGAACCGCCGCGACGCCGGATCGACCGGCGCATTCCAGCCGCCGTATGCCTGATCCACGCCGATGCGAACGAGTAGTGCTTTCATCGATGCTCCAGGAGGCTGTTAGCTTTTAGCTGTTGGCTGTCAGCCATTCAAGGGCTCCGGAGCGCCCACGCGCCCTCCAAGTGGGTCCCGGGGAAAGAACGCGCGCAAATCGTGGCAATCCGTGACAAGTGTTGCGCGGGCGGCTCCGGAGCCGAACGGATCGGGCGGCGGTGGGCGCGGGAAATCCACCACGAAGAGCGCGAAGAGCACGAAGGGGAAGGAGGCGGTGAGCCCTGAGTGCTGGGTGCCGAGAGGGCCGAGGGGGTGGGCGACGCTCTCCGGCGCCCAGCCGCCGGTGAGGGCACCGGCTCCACTGCGGAGGTGCAAACCGCCGCAAAGGGCTGCAAAGAGAGCTATCAGCGGTCGGGGGGTCGGTCGTGAGCGGGGGAGGGCTGATACGGTGGGGCGGGCAAGTGGTATTCTCCGGCAAAAGCCGGTACGGGAAGAAGCTGATAGCTGTCAGCTCTTGGCCATTAGCCGGGGGGCAGGTGGCGGGCGGTGGGGTGGGGGCGAGTGAGTGTTGTGTTAGCTGTATGTTAGGTAACACTGGCAGCACGGCGCGGGCATTTGGGATGGCGGCACGGGTGGCGCAGGGCGGGAGGGGGCAGGGCGATTCTGCGGGGTGAAAAGGTGGGTCGGGGTCTTGGGTCCAGCCGGTATCAGGTTTCAAGGGGCGGGCGCAACCTGAAATTCCCTGAATTTGCCTGAAAGCTTTGGATGTTAGAGTCGGGTTAGGGTAACAGTCGACGTGGGTTGTGGCCGGGCTGGCGGGGGCGGAAAGAGGCGACGGCGTGGCAGCGTGAGGGCGCAGCGGGGCAGGGCTCGCTGGCGCGGAGGGGGCGTGTGTTTGGCGATTGGTGTACATCGATACCTAAATATAACCTAATACTTGCCAAAAGCAAGTACCGACGGCGGAAAAATGATAGTTGGCGATGGACGGCGGGAGCTACCATGGGGACACCCACCTCGGCGGGCAGACTACGATACGGAGAGGGGCGAAGGATGAAGCCCACGAAAACTAGCTGCGTCCCCGTTTCACACCCCCCCGTTTCACACCACTGGGAACGGATTCCCTGGAGGGGTGGGTGCGAGAAAGGATTCTCGCACCAGTTGATCTCCACCTCGCGCATGCGATTCGCGACCTGCCGTCCACCCTACGTGCCTTCGCGCAGTTTGTAGAGAAGCGTGTAGGGCCAAGTCTTCGCGCTCAGCCGAGGTTCGACTTTGGAGAATTCGGCCAGCAGCCCGCGGGTGAAGGAGTGAGGAATCTGCTTATGCACGTCGACGCCGGCGCGCTGCAGTTGGGTCTCGACTATACCCAGCATGAAATTCACCCGACACCAGTTGGTAAAACTCGAAAAGCAGGGTTCGGGAACTTGCCCGTAATCGCCGTCGACCTCCATAAAGAACACGCAACCGGAGCGGGTCAGCAACACCCATCTGCCTTCTCCATGATCGCCGCCGATGATGCGAATGTCATCCCGCGCCACGTTCAGACTGGTTGCATAAGCCCCCTTGAAGAAGTCTTCATCAAAGAACTCGTCCAAGAAAACTCGGGGGCCGAAGTAGCAGGCTGAATTCAACGTCCGCCCACCGAGAGTCCGGATGAAGGCCAGCAATTCGGGCGGGTAGCCGTCGATTGCTTCCAGTTGGTCGGTCGGCTCGGGACCGACCGGTAGTTTGTCCAAATGGAAACGATAGCGTTTAGCAACCTGATCGTATGTACCGGCGGTAAAGTCGACTGTGGCCGACCGGAGTTCCGCACACAGTTTGAGCCCATCTTCCCACGGCGACATGCTTACTCCTCGACCAAGTTGGCCTTCGCGGGCCATTGCCTCGTGCTCCGATGCCGCTCCTCCGGTCGGGTCCGGGGGCGTGCGCTGCAAGCTGGTGCCGATTAAGAACCAGACCGCAAGCGCAACAAAGGCGAGGAGCGACACGACGATGGATCGGAGAATGATTCGACTCGTCTGTGATGCATGCGCTCTCTCCACCATTCGGAATGTGCCTT